>VGRU01000321.1 GCA_016875255.1 Deltaproteobacteria bacterium | reverse complement strand
ATTTCTCCATTCTCACCGCGATCTCCTATCTAGTGGGGGCGGCCTGCTCCCTGGTGGCAGGTTATGTGGGGTTGAGTATTGCCACAAGGGCCAATACTCGAACGGCCCAGGGCGCTACAAAGGGGTTTAATCAAGCCCTGTCCGTCGCCTTTCCGGGCGGAGCAGTGATGGGACTCACTGTTGTGGGATTGGGACTTCTGGTCTTCTCCGTCGTCTTTATGGTCCTGAGCGAACTTGCTCCCGGAGGGCTCGTCGATAAGATGACCGAAGCCGCAGGCATCATTGCGGGTTTCAGTATGGGCGCCAGTTCAGTCGCCCTTTTTGCAAGAGTGGGAGGAGGAATTTACACGAAGGCCGCCGACGTGGGCGCTGACCTCGTGGGAAAGGTCGAAGCCGGAATTCCCGAGGATGATCCTCGGAATCCTGCAACGATTGCCGATAATGTAGGAGACAATGTAGGCGATGTGGCTGGAATGGGCGCGGACCTCTATGAGTCCTATATCGGCTCACTCCTCTCCGGAGTGATCATTGCTGTCACCACGCTCCCGACACCGGAGCTAAAAATCAAGGGAGTGATTCTCTCCTTTCTTCTCTACGCCATCGGAATCATCGCCTCCATTCTCGGAGTCTATTTCGTCCGAACGGACGAGAAATCCGATCCGAGAAAAGCGCTCAATAATGGGACGCTCTCCAGCTCTATCTTCTATTCGATCGGGGCGCTCATTCTGGTCTGGGTGATGTTTGATGGAAATCTTTCCTACTTCCTGGCAACCTTTTCAGGGATTGTGTCCGGAATGGTGATCGGATATACAGCCTACTACTATACCTCAGGGAAATCGGTTGAAGCCCTGGCCAAATCGAGCATCACAGGTTCAGCCACAACGATTATTCATGGCTTTGCCCTCAGTTGCCAGAGCACGGTCATCCCCCTGATAGTCATCGGAATTTCCATCCTGATCTCCTTTAAGCTTGCTGGTTTCTTTGGCATCGCTCTTGCGGCCATAGGCATGCTGGCCATCACCGGCATGGTTGTCTCCGTAGACGCCTATGGTCCCATTGCGGATAACTCCGGAGGCATTGCAGAAATGGCCCATATGGGCAAAGACATCAGGAAGATCACCGATTCCCTGGATGCCGCCGGAAATACGACGGCTGCCGTGGGGAAGGGTTTTGCCATCGGTTCTGCGGCATTGACCGCCCTGGCCCTTTTCCTCTCCTATACGCAGGTGATGGGTCTTTCGGCAATTGACATCATGAGCGCAACGGGAGGCTATAAGATTGTGGCAGGCGTCTTTATTGGCGCTGTCATCCCTTACTACTTTGGAGGCGCAACGATGATGGCCGTGGGAAGGGCGGCCTTCAGTGTGGTTGAGGAAGTGCGGAGACAGTTCAGGGAGATTAAGGGATTGATGGAAGGCACGGCACGGGCCGAATATGCCCGGTGCGTTGACATCACCACAGCCGGCGCCCTGAAAGAAATGGTTGCACCGGGAGTGGCCGCAGTGGCGATTCCCATTGTATTGGGGAGCCTTTTAGGTCCGGAAGCGCTGGCCGGAATGCTTTTAGGATCGCTGGCCACGGGCGTTCCCCTTGCGCTTCAGATGGCCAATGCGGGAGGAGCCTGGGACAATGCGAAGAAGTGGATTGAGGAAGGAAACCTGGGAGGCAAGGGTTCTGATGCTCACAAGGCCGCTGTCGTGGGAGACACCGTGGGCGATCCTTTCAAGGATACCTCCGGGCCTTCGATGAACATTCTCTTGAAATTGATGACCGTGGTCGCATTAGTCTTCGGTCCGATGATCCTTGTCATCCACAAATGGCTTATCTCACTCTTCTGATTTCGGAATGCGGATTGCAGATTGAAGAAAACTAAAATTCGCTTTGCTATTGGAATAATGGAATATTGGAATATTGGGTTTAAAGAACAAAGTGTATTTTTTTATTCTTTTATACCCATCATTCCATTATTCCATCTTTGTAACACTTTAGCGGTTTGAAAATCTTTGTAAAATCCCTCCCGACCTCCCTTTGCCCTCCGGGTCAGAGACCGCTCTGGGTCGGAGACCAAAGGGAGGAGATAAGGGTTTCCCCCTTTGGTAATCTTTTCCCTGCCAAAGGCAGGCAAAGGGGGATTAAGGGGGATTTTATGATGAATCTTTTGGTCAATTGACTCGTAAAACTCTTTTTTTCAAAATGCTAAAGTGTTACCCATCTTTCCATCATTCCAATTTATCTTTCTACTCTCCTTTTTCGATCTCCATGAAAATCTTTCCGTGATGAAAGATCCGGACGCCACCCGTCTCTTCGGAGACGACAATCGCCAGCGCATCGGTCAGACGGGTAATTCCAGCGGCGGCCCGGTGACGGCTTCCGAGGCCTAATGGAATTTCGATATTCTCCCCTGAGGCGTCAAGGTGGCGGCCTGCCGCAAGGATCACCCCATCTTCCCTGAAAATGAAGGCCCCATCGATGGAGGAGAATTCCTTCACAGTCTCTTTCAGGCGATGATCGAGGATATTCCTTTCCTCCTCCGGATACCCCTGAAAGGGATTGATCACCATGGGATGGGAAAATTTCATCACCTCTTCATGCCTGCCGAGGACGAAGATGGTTCCAACGGACTTTCTTCCTTCCTTTCCTTCGATGGAAATGTCCAGAGCGAGGTTCAGGACGGTCTCGAAGACTTCTGGCCTCACGATCTCCGAGATCACCGGAAGATCGGAGGAGGACAGGATTTCAAACTCCTTTCCAAATTCGAGGATGAGAAGATTATCGAGAGCCTTGGATTGGGGCATGCCGGAAAGACAGATCCACTTGTCTCCTTTATAAACGAGACCCTTTGAGAGGGCCTGGATGATGGCCATCTTGATCTGGTTGACCCGACCCAGAGGGAGGTCAGGAATTCGAAGCACCTTATTGAAAATGGAGAGGGCTTCCTGAAAAGAGACTTCATCTTTGATGGCGAGGATCAGATCAACCTGCTTCTCCTTTCCGATCTTGGCCAGGGTTTCATAATCTTCGATCAGATCAGCATAGAGAAGAATTCCCTTCGATTTTGTCTTTTTGACTGCTGTGCAGGCCATCTCCACCATCAGGCGATTCTGTTGTTTCACGATCTCCTCCCGAAGCCCTGCCTTCGCAAGACTATTTATCATGCAGGGCTTTATTTTCTCACCCATTTATTATACAAATAATTAGGTAGAAAATAAAGGTTTAGTTTAATGGTAACGGTAAGGATGCCCGTATCGTTAATAAAAGGTTACGTTTATCGTATAAATTCTTTTAATCGTAACCGTCACCGAATGACGAAACAGGCTTCGTAGCCATAACCTTTCTACAATAAACCATTTGGTGGTGGCAAATGGGGTTTCGTTGCGGCATTGTGGGGCTTCCCAATGCGGGAAAATCAACGATCTTCAACAGTCTGACTGTGGCAGGGGCGGAGGTGGCCAGCTACCGCTTCTGCACCATCCAGCCCAATCTGGGCATTGTCCCTGTTCCGGACAGGAGATTGGAGGAACTTGCGGGGCGGATTCATCCCAAAAAAGTGACCCCTACCACACTTGAATTCTTTGACATTGCCGGATTGGTCAAGGGAGCGAGCAAGGGAGAGGGATTGGGGAACCAATTTCTTGACCATATCCGTAATGTGGATGCAA
>VGRU01000320.1 GCA_016875255.1 Deltaproteobacteria bacterium | reverse complement strand
GATGAATGGGAGATGTCTCCTCTGGTATCCGTTTCTCAACCTCCATCGGATCGTGAGACATGGATGAATATCTTCCAGAAAGACCAGAAGATCGGTTATGCCCACCGTCAATTTTCTAAAACGTCAGAAGGGTATCGGATTCTGGAATCGGTCTTCATGCGGATCAACACCATGGGAATGGTCCAGGATATTCGGTTCAAAACGATCGGAGATCTGAATCACCGTCTGGCTCTTTCCACATTCGACTTTGAATTACAATCGAGTCTTTTCCGATTTAAGGCAAGAGGGGGCGTTAAAGGGAAAACTCTTATCATTTACAGCGGTCCGACAGCGTCCGAACAGAAGATCGATCTTCCTGTCGAAAAAGAGATATATCTTCCGACCGGCATACTTGAATCAATGGTGAATGAGAATTTGAAACCGGGAGACAGCCGGATATTCCATGTCTTTGACCCGATGAGCATGGCACAGAGGCCTATGAAGGTGGCGGTGGTCACGGAGGAGACCGTCTCTGTAATGAACCGGCAGGAAAAGGCGAAAAAAGTTTCCGTCGATTTTATGGGAGTTCCCCAGTTTGCGTGGGTTGGGAGGGATGGAACGGTATTAAGAGAGGAGGGATCGCTTGGCATCAGACTGGAACAGAGCATTAGAGAGGAGGCATTGAGCAATGTTGGCATGTCTTCAAGTGCGGATCTTGCTGAGATTGTCTCTGTCCGGGCGAACAAAGCGATCCCGGATGCCTGGCAACTTAAAGAATTGAAGATCAGATTGGATGGAATCAAAACGAACAGGTTATTTTTAGACGGAGACAGACAGTCGTTTAACGAGAAGGTATTGACCATCCGGAAGGAATCGAGTCTAAACCTTTTCCCGAAAGGGGATGAGAAGCTTCCCGGTAAGCTGATGACTTTCTTAAAGCCAACCCCTTTTATCCAATCCGATCATACGGAAATTATCGCCAAGGCGAAGGAGATCGTTTCCCAGAAAGATTCGGATGTGGCCAAGGCGACCAAGCTCCTCGGCTGGGTGAATCAGAACATCCAGAAGCGGCCGGTTCTCTCCGTTCCGAATGCCCTTGAGACCCTTCGGAACAGGGTCGGTGACTGCAATGAACATGCGGTCCTGCTCGCAGCGCTGGCAAGGGCATCAGGCATACCGGCAGAGGTCGAAGCCGGTCTGGTTTATCAGAACGGAAGATTTTATTATCATGCATGGAATGTCCTCCATCTCGGAGGATGGATCACAGCGGATGCAGTCATGGGACAGTTGCCAGCGGATGTGACGCACATCCGTTTTGTGCGGGGCATGGAGCAACAGGTCGATTTGATGGGGGTCATTGGGAAGGTTAAACTGGAAATACTATCGGAGACAAGATGATCGAATTAAAGAACCTAACAAAGAAATTTGGAAGCCTGGCGGCAGTCAATCGGATCAACCTCTCCGTATCCGAAGGTGAAATTTTCGGTTTTATCGGCCCCAATGGCGCGGGTAAGACAACCACCCTCCGGATGATGAGCGGAATTCTTTCGCCCACAGAGGGTTCGGTGACCATCGACGGGATCGATATGGCGAGGCAGCCCGAGAAGGCAAAACAGAGGATGGGTTACATTCCCGATCGACCTTTTGTTTATGAAAAACTGACGGGTATGGAATATTTAAGATTTACGGCGGATCTCTTCGGAGTTGAGGATGGTTTGTTCAAAGGACAATCGGAGTCTCTCTTAAAGAAATTCTCACTTTATGATTGGAGAGATGATCTGATCGGATCTTATTCCCACGGGATGAAACAACGCCTGATCATTTCAGCCGCCCTTCTTCACAATCCCAGAGTCCTTGTCATCGATGAACCCATGGTTGGCCTCGATCCTGCCGGGATCCGAATGATTAAAAATCTTTTCCGCGACCTGGCGAAGAAAGGGACCACCCTCTTTATGTCAACCCATACCCTGAGCGTGGCAGAGGATCTCTGCGACCGGATCGGAGTCATCCATAAAGGGATCTTGATTTCAATGGGAACGGTAGAAGAGTTAAAAAATTCTGCCCGGGTTGAAGAGGGGGATCTTGAGAAAATATTTCTGATCCTCACCGAAGGAGAATCCCTCCCGTGAGAGAAGTCCTAATCCTTCTGAGGCCCAGACTTCTGTCTTTTAAAAACCGGGGGGCGTCGAGCCGGAGACTCCGGGGGCTGATCTTCGGCGGTCTTGGCCTTTCTTTCTGGGGAGCCATGTTTGTCATCTTCTACCGGGTCCTCAGGTATTTTCAGAGCGTGGAGGGCTTTGGCGATATTCTCGCTTACAAACTTCTCTCCATGACCCTGATCACCTTCTTTTCCCTTTTGATCTTCAGCGCCATCCTGACCTCCCTTGCCAAGCTCTATTTAGCGAAGGACCTCTCTCTTGTCCATTCGATGCCCATCGCCAGGGAGAAGCTCTTCCTTTCCCGCTGGACCGAATCGACTCTCGACAGTTCGTGGATGGTGCTCATTTACAGCCTTCCTGTTTTTCTCTCCTATGGGATCGTTTACAGGGCAGGGGGGTTCTATTATGCAATGGTGGGCCTCAATCTTGTGCCCTTCTGTCTCATTGCCTCGGGTCTCAGCGCCATCATGGTCATGATTGCAGCCATTGTCCTGCCGGCAGGACGCATCAGAAGCGTCTTCGTCTTTCTTGGCCTTTTAGTGGCTCTCCTTTTAATTCTTTCTTTTCGATTGATCAGGCCGGAGAAATTAGTCAATCCGGAATCGTTCACCTCTCTCATCCTCTATCTTAGGACCCTCGAGTCTCCCAGCTCTCCGATCCTACCCACCACCTGGTTCTCCGACACATTAAAAGCAAGCCTTTCAGGTTCCTGGAAAAGCGCTCTCTTCCATACGGCCCTCGCCTGGAGCGGCGCCCTCAGCCTGATTTTTATTTCGACATGGATATCAGGGGCTTTTTATTTCAAGGGTTTTTCAAAGTCGCAGACCTCTGCCGGAAAGATGTTTTCGTTTATCGGTGGGAGAAGGATCGGATACGACTTGCTTCTTAATCATCTTCCCCGGCCCATGAGAGGTTTTGTCGAAAAGGAGATTAAGACCTTCTTCCGCGACCAGACCCAGTGGTCTCAAATCTTTCTGGTCATGGGATTGATCGTGATCTACCTCTACAATTTTTCCGTCCTTCCTCTTGAGAGAAGCGCCCTACGGCTGGACTATCTTCAAAACCTCCTTTCTTTTTTAAATATGGGGTTAGCCGCCTTTGTCCTGAGCGCCATCGCGGTGAGATTTGTCTTCCCCGCAGTGAGTCTCGAAGGAGAGGCCTTCTGGATCGTGAGATCATCCCCTTTATCGATCCGCACTTTCCTCTGGATTAAGTTCTTTGTCTATTTCATTCCCCTTCTTCTTCTCTCCGAAATATTGATCGTTTCCACCAATATTCTCCTGAATGTGACGCCTTTTATGATGGTCCTTTCGGTGGTTACGGTCTTTTTGATGGTTCCCGGGATTGTGGCGATGGGAATAGGACTGGGCGCCATCTACCCTGATTTTAAGTCTGAAAGCCCGACTCAATCGGTAACCAGCCTGGGGGGGTTGATCTATATGTCGCTCTGCATGAGCTTTATTGCGGCGGTGGTGGTTCTCGAAGCAGGCCCTGTCTACAGCCTTTTTATGTCAGGTGTCCGCAAG
>VGRU01000319.1 GCA_016875255.1 Deltaproteobacteria bacterium | reverse complement strand
GTGAAAAGATTTAATGCGGAAAAATTGGATGAGGTCTCCCTCAAAAGGCTCTCCGGACTTTCGAAACTGGCTCGAGGCGATATTTTAAAGATGACAACCCTGGCTTGCTCCGGCCATCCGGGAGGGTCCATGTCATCCATTGACTTCTATCTCGTCCTCTACTCTTATGCCAATATCGATCCTAAAAATCCGGGCGATCCGGACAGGGATCGGATCGTCATCAGCCATGGCCACACCTCCCCCGGAGTCTACGCCGCTCTTGGACGAACCGGTTTCTTTCCGATTGAAGCAGCCACTGCTACCTTTCGGAAAGCCGGAAGCCCCTTTGAGGGCCATGTGGAAAAAGGGATTCCGGGCTTGGAATGGGACACCGGCAATCTCGGTCAGGGCCTCTCAGCCGGATGCGGTTTTGCCCTGGGCGCAAAAGTACTAAAAAAGGATTTCCATGTCTTTGTTGCGATGGGATGCGGCGAACAGCAAAAAGGACAGATTACCGAAGCCCGCCGGTTTGCCATCAAATATGCCCTCGATAACCTGACGGTGATCATCGATTACAATAAAAGGCAGATCAGTGGCGTTACCGGAGAGATCATGCCCCAGAACATCTCAAAAAACTTTGAGTCGGATGGATGGCGGGTCCTCGAAGTCGATGGCCATCAATTTCACGAGATCTACCGCGCCTATCGGGAAGCCGTCTTCTCAAAACACCCCACCGCCATCATTGCCCATACGGTCATGGGTAAAGGGGTCTCCTTCATGGAAGGAAAAGAGGAATTCCACGGAAGAGCCCTTAATATGGAGGAGTATAAGAAGGCGATTCAAGAACTCGGAGTGGAGGACGACTTGGAACATCACCGTCAAACACGGGAGAAGAATGCCCTTCCCTATGGAGGCCGGAAATATCCTGTAGCAAACCTCCATATTCAGACCGGGAGTCCGAGAGATTATGGAAAAGATCAGAAAATGGACAATCGTTCCGCATTCGGAAACGCACTGGTCGACCTTGCGAAAGCCAATCTTCAGCAGGACGGCTCTCTCCCGATCGTTGTCTTTGATTGCGATTTAGCCCCTTCAACAAAGACGACCGCCTTCGCCAAGCAATTTCCAGGTTATTTCTTCCAGGGAGGAATCCAGGAGCACCATACCGCCACCCTTTCCGGAGCCATCTCCACCCTTGGCCTTCTCTCCTTCTTTGCGGACTTTGGCGTCTTCGGCGTGGACGAAACCTACAACCAGCATCGCCTGAACGACATCAACGAAACCAGCCTCAAACTCATCTGCACCCATAACGGCCTCGATGTCGGCGAGGACGGGAAAACGCATCAATGTATCGACTATGTCGGCCTGATGAGAAATCTCTTCGGATACAGGATCATTATCCCCGCGGATCCCAACCAGACCGACCGCGTCATTCGATATATCTCAAAGACAGAGGGAAACTTTCTCGTGGCCATGGGCCGATCTCCAATCCCCGCCATCCTCACCGAAGATGGAGTCCCCTGCTTCGCCACTCCCTATGAGTTCCAGTATGGAAAAGCCGACTTGATCCGGAACGGGAAAGACGCAGCCATCATCACGACTGGAGGTATGGTCTACCGGGCAATCGAAGCCTGGAAGAAATTGAAAGAGAAGGGAATGGAAGTACAAATTCTCAACATCTCCTGTTTAAGTGATCTGGATAACGAGGCAATCCTTAAAGCGGCCAATACCGGTAGAGTGATCACCTATGAAGATCACCATATCCAGACAGGTCTGGGAAGCCTCATCGCCAATGTCATCGCAGAGCATGGTCTTCCCGCTCGCCTTCGCAAGATGGGGATCTCCCGATATGGAAGCTCCGGAAAACCGGATGACCTCTATCGGATGCAAGGGCTCGACATCGAAAGCCTGGTGAACACAGTGATGGACGAGATCAGGGGGATATAATAACCAAACACCAAATTCCAAACACCAAATAATAGCCAATAATGATGAACTCGTAAAAAATCGTCTCACCGGTGAAAACCGGTGTCCAGCGTTTTCATAAGTGTTTGAGATTACTGGATTCCGGCTTTCGCCGGAATGACGATCATTAGGATTTTTTAACTTTTTACGAGACCATCAATAATCAATTTCCCAAACATGCTGTTGTTTGGTTATTGGAATTTATTTGGCTATTGGAATTTGGTTATTGATGATTGATGTTTATGGATCTTCTCATCTTCGATATGGATGGCGTCCTCATCGATGTGTCACGGTCTTATCGTAAGACCATCCAGCAGACCATTCATATCTATCTCAAACACTGCTTGGGTTTGAGAGCCAATTTAGTATCTCATGAGGAAATCTCCTTCTTTAAATCAGCAGGAGGGTTTAATAACGATTGGGACTTAACCTCGGGGTTCCTTCTCTATCTTCTCTCCATTTCAAAGGTCCCCCCTCTTCCAAAACAAAAGAAGTTTTCTTTCCTCGATGCGGCTGTTCTCTATCTTCGACAACGCCTGTCCAATTTCCATCAGAGAAAGGCTCTTTGCCTGAAAAGAACTCATCTCTCCTCATTCCTGGAACAGGTTAAAGCCTCAGGAGGAGGATTGAAAGGAGTCCAGTCTGTTCAGAAGGGATTGTGGGATGGCTGGGTATACCGATCCGGAGACATCAATCAAGAGAACCTTGTAAAAAGGATCTTTCAGGAAATCTACCTGGGCAATAAGTTTTCATCTCATTATCATCTTCAGCCTCTATTTTACCGGGATAAGGGTTTATACCTCAGAGAAAAGCTCTTGATCGAGAGGAAGGTTCTCTCATCTCTTCGAAAAAAGATGAAATTGGGAATCGCCAGCGGCCGGCCGAGATTCGAAGCAGAACTTGCCCTGAAACGATTCCGGCTCACCCCTTACTTTGACAGCGTTGTCACACTTGACGAATGCGAGGAGGAAGAAGGCCGGACCCTCAAGGCCACTGGCAAAAGGGTGAAGCTGACCAAACCCCACCCTTATTCCCTCCTGAAGGTAATCGGGGAAATGGGCATTTCCAACCCTCAATGTGGATATGTCGGCGATGTCGTAGATGATATGAGGGCAGCAAGGGCTGCCCGGAAAGAATCAAACGTGCTTGCCATCGGTTTTCTTGGCAGTCATACCAACCGGAAGGAAACAGAAGAGTCTCTCCGCCATGCCGGAGCCGACCTTGTCATTGAAACTCCAGCAGAGTTTCTCCGCCTCTTTTAAAGGTTTCAGTCCTGCCGCTGGCAGGACATCAGATGCAACCCTAAAGGGTTGCCCTACGACTAAATTTATGAAAATTGCACAATTAAGATGGTCTCGTAAAAAGTCGTCACACCGGTGAAAACCGGTGTCCAGAGGATTTATAACTATTTGAAAGAACTGGATTCCGGCTTTCGCCGGAATGACGAAAAAATGAGAATCACGACTTTTTACGAATTCATCAATTAAGGGTTCAGGCATTTTTGTCAATTTCATCGAAGCCGGGCCGGATAAATGCTCTTGCCCTGGGAAATGTTTTTTCGATTGCCTCCATCAAACTGTCGAGAAAGGCGATGAGGTCGATCACTTCTTTCTCATCGTCATCGAGATAATGACGAATCGTTGCCCAAGCGGCGATCGAACGGTCAATGGCAATAAGTGCGATCTTTGCTGAACCATCCGAATCGCTGGGAAATTCATTGTCTTCTTCCTCATCCT
>VGRU01000318.1 GCA_016875255.1 Deltaproteobacteria bacterium | reverse complement strand
CTCATTCTGTCCGAGAAGACGATCAGAACGGCTGGTCAAGCAGATGGCGCCAACTGCTTCTCCCTTGGAAAGCAAGGGAATCCCCACCAGTGATTTCACCTTTTCTTCAATCAGGTTGGGAAGAATATGAGGAGATGGATATTCTTCGATCGGGAAGATGACAACCTCCTTTCTTTCGACTGTGGATCCGGAAACGCCTTCGCCCCACTTAATCCTTTTTACCGCTTCTACCAGATGGGATGGATAGTTTTGTTGGTGCTTTAGCTCCAGCCATTCTCTATCATCACTGACGAGATAGATAGTCCCCATCTCAAACCCTGTGAGGTGTAATACCCTCTCCAAAGCCATGGGGAGGACCTGGTCTAAATTCAGTGACTGATTGATCAAACTGCTCAGGTCATAAAGGGTTTCGAGTTCCTTGGTTCTCTGATAAAGTTCCTCTTCCATTTTCTTGCGGAGAGAGACGTCTTTAATAATCCCCTCATATCCAATGGTATCCCCTGAATCATCTTTTCTGACATTTGCTGTAATTAATACATCTATTGGAGTCCCATCTTTTCTTTTCAGTTTGACCTCAAAATCTCTGGTAAATCCTTCTTGGACAATTTCATTTTGGAATCTCTTGCGTTCCTCAGGATTGAGATAAGAATCTCTTACATGAGTCTTCATCAATTCTTCTTTACTTTCATAACCGAACATCTCTACACCAGCCTGATTGACATCAACGAATCTTCCATCCACACTCGTAATGTAAACCATATCCTTCGAGCTCTCGAAAATCCTTCTGTATTTTTCCTCGGCCTCTTTTAAACCTTCCTGAGATTGTTTTAAATTCTGAATCATCTGATTGAAGGATTCTGTGAGATAACCTACCTCATCCTTTGTGGTGGCCTGGATATGCGTGTCTAAATTTCCCTTCGCCACTTCATCCATCCCTTTAGACAAACGTTTTATCGGAAGGGTTAACTTTCTTGTAAAGAAGAGACTGAGAAGGATGGCAACGGAGAGGGTCATCAAAATCCATATAATACCACTATGAATAATCTCTCTAACTGGCCTATAAATTTCTTTTATCGGGACTTGAACAATCACGGTCAATCTCATCAGCTCTTTTAAAGACTTATAGATCACCAAAACCTCTTCCCCCTGAGGATGCTTATACTCTAAACTCCCCTCTTTCCCTGCGATGACCTGATCTAAAAATGGACCAAATAGAAGGGGATCAAAATGATGATCAGTTATTAAATGACCTTCTTGATCCATGACACAAACCAAGCGCTTTTCTCCAATCCAGGTCTTTGAAATCAAATTCAATAAGTGTTGAAGATTTATCTTTGCACTTAATACGCCGATTGTTCTCCCTCTATATTCTTCGATAGGAACCGCAATAACCATGGTTTGGAATCCTTCAGGGGTGCGATGTAGATTACCAAAAAATATTTTTTCTTCTGAAACCCTTCTAAACATATGACTCTTCGATTGGTCCTTCAAATCGGTCGGACCCACCACCATGTATTTCGAAACCTTGATAGTCTCCCGTCCTTTTTCATTCAATAAAGTCAATTCCATGAGGGAATCATTTTGATAAAGAAAATTATTTAAATGTCCCGTGGCATGGGAAGGGTCTTCCTTTTTAAAATTTTCATCTCTTACTAAAAAAAGAAGGTTGTCGGTGACATTCTTGAAAAAGGCCTGGGTTCTCTCCACAATCATACTGGCCTTATTTTGTTCAACCTCAATAATCGATTTCTTCAAGTTTTCCTGGAAAATTTGAATCATATGGAAGCCTGCAATGGACAGGGGAATGGTGGCCAGGAGGATGGAAAAAATCATCCATTTCAATCTCAAGCTTTTTTTAATTCTTCCGATCATGACTCTTCCTTCTCTATGTTAACATTCCATAGGATGTCATTGCGAGCGAAGCGAAGCAATCTTATGGGATTGCATCGTCACTTCCGTTCCTCGTAATGACGACTTTCCTTTGACACCTCACTCGATCACCCGATGGGCTAAACTTAAAAATTGAGAATTTAAGGTAATCCCCAACTTTTTTGCCATCTTTAAATTTACAGTTAACCGGTGGCTCAAAGGCATCTGAGAGGGGATGTCTGTAGGCCTTATTCCCTTCAGAATCTTCACTGCCATGGGTGCTGCCTGTTTTCCTATCTCTTTAAAATCACAGTGAAGGGCCATCAAGGCCCCTAACTCCACCGCATCATCACTGACCGCAATGACAGGGACTCTAAATCGATGTGTGACTTCAAGAATTTTAAGGAGGTTCTCTTTTGCGGTCAGAATTGGATCAGTAGGAATATAAATCGCATCCACTCCCTTGCTCATGTTCTCAGTGACTAAAGGCAATTGACTTAAATGATCATAATGGAACGAACAAGTTTGGGGGGCCAGTCCCAATTTCTTTGCGGCCTGATTAGCCTCTTCAGCAGTTACAATAGCTTGAGGTGTCGAGAGGCAATAGAGGATTCCCAATCGTTTCAATTTGGGTACTCCCTTCTGAACCATTTCCAATTGTTTCTCTATTGGAATCTTCATCGAGACCCCTGTGATATTTTTCCCCGAAGAGAGCCGGGATTCGATGATCCCAGTCGCCTTGGGTTCTCCGACAATGGAATAGACGATGGGAATTTCTTTTGTGGCTTCAAGGGCCGCTAAAGAAGGAATGGTGCCCAATGCACAGATGAGATCAACTTTTTTCCTAACAAAATCCTTTGCAATCCCTTGGGCATTTTTTCTGTCTCCTTCTGCAATCTGAATATCGAATTGAACATTCTTTCCGTTTTCATAGCCCAAATTCTTCATCCCTTCTATAAACCCCTCACGGGTCCTACTATAAGATGCGGGAGACTCAGCCCATTGGATGATCCCAATCTGAATCTTCCCTTTCAAATTCTTCGCATGAATGGGCGGGGATAAGGTGAAGAGAAAAAAGAAAATTCCCAAATAGATTTTTAAATTCTTAATTTTCATTGGCCTGTCTCTCCCTTTAAAAACCGGTTCAATTCTGAATGAAGCACTCTCCACCCTTTCCCTGCCTTGATGGCCCTGATTCTTCCGAGTCGGATATACTTGAGAAAGGTGGGTTTGGAGATCTTCAGATATTCGATTGCATCACCTGTGGTTAATACCTGATCTTTTTCCATTACGGTCATCGAATTGCCTCCACTTTTCCAGATTTCCCTCTAAACAGCAAAATATATGCCAAAGAGGCTGGCGCCTACTAATTAGCTCGTAACTACCCGACTTTAAATAATTATTTTTTATAAGATTTGAAGAAGTAAAATGGGGAAAAGTCCGGCTAAAAACGACAAACTGTCAATGATGGAACATTATTGCTCAGAAAATAAAAGTCGTTGGTTTGAGGGCTAAGGCTAACCTGCCTGCCGGTAGGCAGGGATGCCAGTTTTGTCAATGGGTCAGGTCATTGGTCTTAAAGATTTCACCTTACCCCTTCACTTTGCCCAAACTGGCTTCCTAACCCACGCCTAAACCTAAAAAAATTATGGTTTGTAGGTGACTACCGTCATAGAAGATTTCTCAGGATGGAATTAAAAGGAAGGAACCTACATCTTGAAATCACCGAAGTCATCCGGGTTCATATTCTCAATAATCGTCTTAAGTTCATCCTGTTCGTCTAAAAATCTGGAGGCCAGGAGACCCAGGCTTTTCGTCGCCTC
>VGRU01000317.1 GCA_016875255.1 Deltaproteobacteria bacterium | reverse complement strand
AAGCGTAGACTTTTAAAGCCTCAACTTCGCATTGTGCAGCCAGGCGATCCAGAAAGTCATTCCGGTCCTTATCCGTCCTGAAGATGTTGGTTCCTTCTATCCCCCGGGCCATTACATGATGCAACGTCCCCCGTGCATCGAGTCTCGCTTGTCTCGGCATAGGCCCCTATGCTACTGCTTCTCTCATTTAATGTCAAGTTGTATTTGAACCAACGTCCCCACGTCTGCCTTTGTTTTTAGGTGCAGCCTTGTTGTCAACAATTATTCCTTCATTAGCCAACTTCTTCATTGTATCGTGATCTTCGCCCTTATATTCTCTCCATGCCTTGCGCACACGACCACGCCGAAGGATAGGCGGAGCAATGGGTATGAAAGCATTGGACAACAACCAGACTTCCTTGATGCTTGCGTCCCAGGTTTTGTAAACATCAGCCGGGTCGCAAGTCCAGTGGACATCGTGTTTGAGCAACAAAAGGCAGTCTGGACATAATTATTGTTTGCCGAAAACGAGAGGCTGCTTCAACTGAGGCGTCAGATTTCAAAAGTATCATTAGAAAAGCAACCCAGGAAGCTACCGAGCAGATCGCTCGCTTCAATGGATCAGGCAGGTCTTTGAGTCGGAACGATGTCTATGTAACTTTAATGTCCCAGGTCATCAAGTGGTTGTCCTTGCAACCGTCTCTCCATGAAAGCCTTAGCTTTCTCGACTCAAGCCATTCATCGATTGAAAGAGCTATTAGCGATTTATACGAGGGGCAACGAATAGCCGAGCGACCTCCGAGCAAGCAATCAAGACAACTCTCCCTCTGGTGAACACCGGACACCGTTTTTCATCTGTTAAAATTTGCTTTTAAATAGTGTGATTAATTAGTGTCTGTTTATAAATTGCCCCCTCAATCAGAATCGTCATTCCGGCCCCGATTTTCATCGGGATAAACTCCAGCCGGAATCCAGGGTTCCCGGTGAAAACCGGGACCCAGCCTTAGAGATGGTTCCCGACTTTCGTCGGGACGACTTCTAGATGCCGGATCAAGTCCGGCATGACGGAAGAAGACATTTATAAACAGATACTAATGAGGAGGTTGAAAATTCAATCGAAATCGACCACGGGGCTGTGTTTTTTCTGTTCTGGCAGGCAAAGAAATTGTAGGGGCGGCCCTCTGTGGCCGCCTATTAGGGAGCCCACGGAGGATCTCCCCTACAAATCTAATGCAAAAAACCTTTTGAGTTGCCCCGAAGGGGCCACCGCTTCCGGGCGAAGTCCCAGAAGCGGCCTATAATCTTAACTTCCATTCTTCACCAAACATTCCAGGGCGGTGATATATTCCTCGGTCATGCAGGTGGGGATTCGATGTTTCTGTAAACATTCGAAGCATTTGCCGGGTTCGTAGAGAGGCGTGCTCACATATTTCTCTCCGCCATCCGGAAAGACGGTGACCATCACGCCACGTTCTATTTCCATTGCCTTCTGCAGGGCCCCCCACATGGCCGCACCGGAGCTGATCCCACAGAAGATTCCCTCGCGGATGGTGAGGGCCCTTGCCATCTCGAAGGCATCTTCATCCGTCACATTGATCTTCTCGTCCAGTCGATTGGGATCATAAATCTCGGGGACATACTGGGAATCGAGGTTCTTTAATCCTTGAATCTTCGAATTGGGATAGGGTTCCACGCCGACGATCTTGATGCCGGGATTATATGCCTTGAGCCTTTTGGAAACACCCATCAGAGTCCCGGTGGTCCCCAGGCCTGCGACAAACATCTTGACCTTCCCTTTTGTCGCTTTCCAGATCTCTTCGCCTGTGGTTTCATAATGGGCCAGCACATTATACTTGTTCTCGAACTGATGGGGCATATAATATTTTGGATCCTTGGCCATCTCCTCCGCCAGATCAATTGCCCCGTCCATTCCCTTCGAGCCCGGACTTAAGACGATCTTCGCCCCGAAGGCAGTGATGATCTTTCGTCTCTCGATGCTCATGGTCTCCGGCATCACCAGTTCCAATCGATATCTCTTCACAGCGCAGACCATGGCCAGTGCAATGCCCGTATTTCCGCTGGTGGGCTCAATAACGATCTTATCTTTGGTGAGGAGACCTTCCCTCTCTCCATATTCGATCATATACTTTGCGATCCGGTCTTTGACAGAACCCGCCGGGTTATACCGTTCCAGCTTCGCATAGACCTTCACTTTTTTGTTGGGAACGATATGGTTGATCTTCACCAAAGGAGTGTACCCAACCAAATCGACCATATCTTTGGCTACCCGATACATTGTTATTTCCGCCTCCTTACAATAAAAGTCTACGGTCAAATGGTCAGGGTAAAGATGCCGGTTTGGTTAAAGGGTTATGTTGTTGGTCTTTAAATCATAACCCATTGACCTAACCTAAACGGGCCTCCTTACCTTAACCCAAAGACTAATACAAACGCAGAATATAATTTGACATGTAGGGCAACGCTTTAGCCTTGCCTAAAGCAACCCTGAAGGGTTGCCCTACAAAATATTTAATGCGTTTGTATTAATTTCATCGTCATTAAAGTGTGCTCAGTATCTCCGCTTTTCCGTCCGTGATCGCTATCGTATGTTCGAAATGCGCGGAACGCTTCCCGTCCGCGGTCACCACGGTCCAGCCATCGGAGAGAATTCTCACCTCATAGGATCCCTCATTGACCATCGGTTCCAGGGCAAAGACCATTCCCTTCTCCAGCCGCGGGCCCTGGCCGGGAGATCCGAAATTCGGGACCTGCGGTTCTTCGTGAAGGTTTTTGCCGATGCCGTGCCCCACGAACTCCCTTACCACTGAAAACCCTTTCCCCTCGACCCATTTCTGGATGGCGTGGGAGATGTCATGGAGGCGATTGCCCACTCTTGCCATCTCAATCCCGATATGGAGCGCCTTCTCAGTCACCTCCAGAAGTTTCTTTGCCCCTTGATCCACCTCGCCGACCGGAAGGGTGATCGCCGCATCTCCGAAATAACCATTGAGATTGACGCCCACATCAATGCTGACGATATCCCCTTCCCTTAATTTCCTCGGCCCGGGGATGCCATGAACCACTTCCTCATTGATCGAAATGCAGAGGGTGGCAGGGTAGTTCCGATAACCTTTGAAAGCCGGAATCGCGCCCCTTGAAAGGATGAATTCCTCTGCCATCCGATCAAGTTCCTGGGTCGTCACTCCCGGCACAACCATCTTCCTCAGTTCCCGGAAGACTTCCGCTACAATCGCATTGGATCTCTTTAGTTGTTCGATCTCGCGTGGAGATTTGATAATAATCACAGGATTAGTATGCATTTCAAGCGGATATATTGTCAATATTGATCCAGCCGGGACTCTGTTTATAAAATAAAGTCTAACGGTAAGGGAAACGAGGCCCGTATCGTTCATAAAAGGTTACGTTTGTCGTCTTCCAAATCTTTAACCGTAACCATTTGACGATTTACGAAACGGGCTTCGTAACCGTTACCGAACCCTAAGGAACTTGATTCATTTTCATTGTTCGTCGAGGAATTGAGGGTTGACTTTATTCCTCCAACCAGTAAAATGAGTTTATATCATTAATAAAAGGAGTGGAGAATGATCCCGAGATATACCCGGCCGGAGATGGCAAGGATCTGGACCGAACAGAGAAAGTTCGAGACCTGGCTCCAGATCGAACTCGTGGTCTGCCAAGTCCTCGCCGAACAGGG
>VGRU01000316.1 GCA_016875255.1 Deltaproteobacteria bacterium | reverse complement strand
TGCTGGAGTTCACCTTGGGTGAAGTCCGCCGATTCCCCTAACATGTCAAATCAATCGCCGTTCGAAGCCTTGAAGAGCGGTTTACCCATGGCCGTTTATGCAACTGCGGGGTTAAATGAGATGCTGAAACGGGTTCAAGCATGACAAGAAAAGGTATGTCATTCCGAACCTTGTGCTGAATTCATTTCAGTATTGTTTCGGAATCTCGAATGTGGGAATGACAATGAATTATTACCGGTCTCAAAATAGTAAACCCCGTTAGAAAGCTTTCAACTTTCTAACGGGGTAAAGACATCGAATGGAAAGCTTCACTTGCTCATTTTTTGTTCTGGAAAAGGAATCGGGCCTTTGCATTCAGCATGATTCCATTCCTCCCTGAGTCTGGTCAGGATATGTTGTTGCTGCCGGATCGAGAAGTCAGCATATTCAGGGTCCTTCTTCCCGTAGGTTATCTCAATAAAGGCAATGGAATCGTGGGTCGCCTGGATCTCCGTGCGGATCTTCTGACATTTCTTCGAATCCAACCGGGGCTCAGGCGACTTCTTTGGATGAGGAAGAACCGGGTCTTTTTTCGCTAAAATTGGAAGCGGTTCCTTGCATTCGGACCTGTTCCACTCCTCGCTGAGTCTCGCCAGGAGGTGCCGCTGCTGCCGAATCGAGAAATCCGCATACCGTGGATCCTTTCTCCGGTAGGTTTTCTCGATAAAGGCGATGGATTTGTTGGCGGCGAGTGTCTGTGCCTGGATCATCTCACACTTCTTCAACCCCCAACGGGCTTCGATCAAGTCCCCCGGATGAGGGGAAAACCAGAGGTGGTTCTGGTAGACATGATAGAGTGAGACCGAACGGTTCTCTGAGATATCGATCGAAATGGCCTCCATCATCTTTTTCGCTTTCTCCTGGTCGAGACGGTTTGATCCGATGATCTGGGAGAGATGGTCCATCAGAGAGATGATCATTCCGTCACGACCCGAAGTACTGTGAAGCTCCCACCCTTCCGAAGCTTCGGGACAGCCCCCATTCCGACACTGCTGGTAACCTTTCAAAACAATGGGGACCCTTTCCCTCAGAAAAAGGGTGAGCGTTCCAAAAACCTTAACCATCTTCTCCGTGGGGCCATAATTTATTGGATCGATCCGCCTGGCGACGGCCTCGACAAAGTCCGCAACGCCCTGATAGAAAGCAGGGGCATATTGCTCTTCTGAATAGAAAGGGTGTTCTCTGGCAGGAAGATATTTCCAGGCGCCGTTTTCAAAAACAGGCCAGCGAAATTTTACAAGACCTGAACCGGCTCTGAAATCCGGTCTCCCCGAAAAAAAATATTTCATGCTGAGCTTTTGCACTTTCACCGGAAGCGCAGATTCCCAGGTCTGAAGGGGATGGGCCTGGCTTCCGTCGAGAAAAACACGTCTGATCATCCCGGTATGGGATTCTGTCTCTAAAAAGAGTGTTCCCGGCGTAACGGAATCAGTAGAAATGCGGACAGGATAAGTATCAAGGGGTAGGGTTCCTGTCCATGTCCTCGGAAAAAGGTAGAAAATGACAGCACGGAAACGCTTGTCCCGGTGCCATTCGGTGTGGGTTGGAAGATGTTTCCAATCCGTAGACCAGTGGCCGACCAATTTTCCGTCTTTTGTGGTAGCGGCAGCAGGAAGGCGAGCGATCCGGGCGTAAATCCATCGGATCGCGTAGACGGCATCCGCACAATCCGTTGGGATTTTATGGTCGATAAAAAAATCCTCTGTAATCGTTTCCTCCACCCATTTTTCAAACCGGCGCTCCTCTTCGATGGTCCACCGGCGATCGCCCACTTCCCAGATTTGATCAGTGGATTCATTCAGCGTCTGGCAAAAGGATGGGGTAGAAATAAGAAGAATCAGGGAAAGAACTAAAAAAGGCATGGCACCATCTTAAAAAGAATGATAGAGGGTTGTCAACCTGCCTCCATGCTCTTTAATACCTAAATTGAGCGATCTTTTCATCCCTCACAAGGGGGGCAGGGAGGCCGAAAAGCCTTTTAGAGCGATCACCTTTGATGGGTTGAATCAACCATGAGGCCTGTCCAATCATCACCCGTTGGGTGAAAGTTAGAGGCCCATTCCCTAATTTTATAACGTATCGCATTCTAAAAGGGTTTGAGGCATCTCTGCCCCCCTTGTGAGTTAGGATGAATCGCTCAATTTAGGTAATAGTTATTGGGTCCAGGAGTTAAAATATATTGACAACTCTATCGTCATTTGACATGATATATGACGATGAGTATGTCAATTAAAATTAATAGCGATTCTCCGCCTTATATTAGGAGAACTTTAGATCTGCTTGCTTTGCTGGAAAAGAAATCTTATTTCCTCTTCGGACCGCGCCAAACCGGTAAAACCTCTTTGATTCACCATTCCTTAAAAGGAATGAAAGTTTATGATCTCCTTGACACCTCAATCTATCTTGCCCTAAGTCAGAATCCAGGGCGGATAGGCGAGGAACTGTCCCCCAATGACCGTTTAGTGGTTATCGATGAAATTCAGAGGCTCCCAGTTCTATTGAACGAGGTTCACCGCCTCATCGAGTCCAGAAAGATACGATTCCTTCTCACCGGCTCCAGCGCACGGAAGCTTCGCAGGGGTGGCGTAAATCTTTTAGGCGGACGAGCCCGGACAAAATACCTGCATCCCTTCACTTATAAAGAATTGGGCGAATCGTTTGACTTAACCCGTGCCGTAAAATGTGGGTTGCTTCCCTCGATTTATTTTTCAGATGATCCAGAGGCTGACTTGGGGGCTTATGCTGGATCGTATTTACAGGAAGAGATTGTGGCAGAAGGAGCGGTTCGTAACCTTCCAGCCTTTAGCCGTTTTCTAAAGGTAGCGGCTTTATGCAATGGCCAAATCGTAAACTTTACCAATGTGTCCAATGACGCCCAGGTGGCGCGTACGACTGTATATGAATATTTTGATATTCTTAAAGACACTCTCATCCTCTACGAGCTTCCAGCCTGGCGTAAGTCAAAAAAAAGAAAGCCCTTGGCATCCTCCAAGTATTATTTTTTTGATGTCGGAGTTGTGTCCATGCTTCAGGGACGAAGATTTCGATCCGGCACTCCTGAATTTGGGGAGGCTTTTGAGACTTTTCTCATGCATGAGCTGACCAGTTATAGCCATTACATTTCTGGAGAATCGATTAGCTATTGGCGATCGCTCTCGGGGTTCGAGGTCGACTTTATTGTGGGGGATCACACCGCCGTAGAGGTGAAAGCGAAGAAGAATCTGTCAGCCTATGATCTGAAACCACTCCAGGCGCTTGCCGAGGAGAAAAAACTGAAACGTTATCTTTGTGTCAGCCTGGAGCCACGTATGAGAAAAATTGGCGATGTGACGGTGCTTCCTTATAAAGAATTTTTAGAAGCTCTCTGGAATGGCGAATATTCATAAGAATTTAATCAGACTGCTCTGTCTTGATTAATGAATAAGAATATAAGGGTTTGATTTCGAACTACAGTTTAAAAAATACCTCTAAAAAGTACCAATGAAAAACTTGCCTATGCTTTTGAGGTCCACAATTCTTTTCCAAAGAGTTTCTTCCTGAAACATTGATGGTTCATTTTTGCTCACCGACGTAACCTTTCAAATAACAATTTTAAAAGATACTTTTCACTATCTCATTTTATATCTTGATAAAAATTGGAACTATATTCGAGTGGAA
>VGRU01000315.1 GCA_016875255.1 Deltaproteobacteria bacterium | reverse complement strand
GGGCGGTCTTTGAGGCGGCAGAGAGGATCGTCCCTGCCATTAGTGAATGGTTTCGGCTTCCGGAGAAGGTCTATTACCACCCCGGACACAGTTGGGCCGTCCAGGAGGGCAACCAATTGGTGAAGGTTGGCATGAACGATTTTGCCCAGAAACTCGTAGGGAAGATCCAGGCGATTCAAATGCCAGCCCTTGGCTCAACGATCCGTCAGGGGGATAAGGGATGGACGTTGAAGGTCGATTCAAAAGCGATTGATATGCTTTCCCCTGTGGATGGAAAGATTATCGACATCAATGAAGAGCTGATTCGATCGCCTCAGAACATAAACAAAGATCCTTACGACAGTTGGCTGATGAAAGTGGAAGCGCCACGATTTTCAGTCAATAAAAGGCAGCTGCTTCAAGGGACCCTGGCGAAGAAATGGATGGAAGAGGTGAGAGAAAATCTCCTGTCAAGGATGAATTACAATCTTGGCCTGGTCTATCAGGATGGCGGTTTGTTAGTTGACGGCATGGCAAGAAATCTCGATCGGGAAAAATGGGATGAGATCGTAAAGGACTATTTCCTGATTACCGAAGGTTGAGAACGAGGAAGGAGTGACGGAAAGGATTTTCCACATGCGTTATCAAGGGAACATAGGAGGATGGGGTTTTCACTCAACTCTTTGATGCGTAAGGAAAATGGCCAAGATGCTTTGTGAGGATAAGGGGATGGACAATAAAATGAGCGGCTATCGAAAAGAGGAAAGCTACCAGCTCATTTCGAAGAAAGAACTGAAGTGTGTCTGGATGACCGCTGGCCTCCTCTCTTATAAGCTCTGTAAATATGATCTCCAGTGCGAGAAATGTCCCCTGGATTGGGAACTCAGAAATCTCTCCTCGACTCCCTCCTTTGATTCAACAGCCTCTCCGGAAGCGAAACACCGTAGAGCCGGAGACGCAGGCCCGACTCCTCCTCTGGAAAAGGAAGAAGAAGAGAAGGAGGGGCCAGGGAAAGACCTTTCTCATTTAAACATCAAAGAGTCCCTGTTTTATCACCCCGGACATACCTGGATGAAGGTGGAAAAGGCTAATGAAGTCCGGGTGGGCATTGACGATTTCCTGGCGGGCATGATAGGAAAGGTCAATGTCGTCGTGCTTCCCCTATCCGGAAGACGGAGCATCCATGGGAAAAAGCTTTGCTCGATCATTCAGGAGGAGGGCATTCTGGACATTGTTTCCCCGATCAGCGGATTCATCCTTTCAGTCAATCAAGAGCTGAAAGACCGCCCCGAACTGGTCAGCCGAGATCCTCTGGGAGAGGGGTTTTTGCTGACCCTCAAACCCAAACATCTTCAAGAAGACCAAAAAAACTTCTTCTTTGGAGAGGCGGCCCTTTCCTGGTACCGGAAGGAATGGGAACGGTTTAAAGAGCATGTTATGTCAGAGCGGCCTCATGGCGAGGGAGGGCTTGGCCTGACCATGCAGGATGGAGGGATAAAACTCAGAGAGATAAAAAAATTAATTGGCCCGGACCGATATGCGCGGCTGGTCAGCGCCTTTCTGCGGAAAGGAGAGGAAAACTTCCTCACCTTTCGGCATCGAAGTCATTCGAACCCAAAATTCAATATCGGATAGGTATCCCCATCACTTCCTTTGATCAAACGCCTGATGGATCATTGGCTTCAAGTTATCCCCCCGTTATAGGGGCAATTTCATTTCGTTTATAGGTAGAGTCGATAGGCGGGGTTTTCTAACCCCGCTTCCAACATAGGCGGGACAAGAATGTCCCGCCTATCGGGTGAAATTGGAGTCTGTCCATAAACTAACGGTTCCCCAAAAGATCGTCATTTCTCGCCAAGAAGGGGAATCCAGTTCTTTCAAGGTCTTCTGTATGCCCCCGTATCAAGCACGGGGCAGGCTCCTCAAGTCCGGCATGACGAAAAAAGTGCATTTATAAACAGACTCTAATTAAATTTTTGAGAAATTTTGCGACTCCTCATAACTAATGCATTACCGTTCCAACCTTTTTTCCATTGATGCCTACCCAAAATTGTGATAGAAAGAGTCTGAATCGTTTCCTTCCTGGGGGATTAAGCCGGCCCCCGAGGGCCATTCAGAGAATGAAGAGATGAAAGACCTGGCGCAAAGAATCTTCTTAAAAATAATATTGCCTCTTATCAGGAGTATGAGCTTCCGGAGCTTGAGCTTTAAGCTTTACTTCCTTCTGGCCATCCTCTTATTGATCTCCTTTGCCGGAATCATGTATTTTAACATCACCTCCTACACCAAACATCTTAATGAAAGCGTCATCAACCATGCGATTCAAGCCAGCGACCTGATCAAGCGCTCCACTCGATACAGCATGTTGAAAAATGACAGGGAACATCTCCACAATATTATTGCTTCCATTGGAATGGAAGAGGGAGTGGAGGGGGTCCGGATTTATAATAAACCCGGGGGCATTGCCTTTTCAGACAACTTAACAGAGGTTGGCACCACCGTGGACATTGATGCGGAACAATGTTTCGTCTGCCATAAAAATGTCCCCCCACTGGAACGTCTGAGCACCCCAAATAGAATCCGAATCTTTTCCTCTTCGCAGGGATACCGGGTTTTGGGCCTCATCAACCCCATCGAGAATGAACCCGCATGTTTTACGGCCGAGTGTCATGACCATTCGCCCAAAGATAAGCTTCTCGGTCTTTTGGATGTGAAGTTATCTTTGAAGGCTGTGGATGAGGAGAACGATAAGACCAAGAAACAGATGATTCTATTTTCCAGTGTGATGATTGTGCTGACGGCCTTGCTATTTGCGGGATTCATCATCCGTCTGGTTCATATCCCCATCCGAAAGCTTTCCAGGGGAACCCGGGAAGTGGCTAATTTGAACCTTGACCATGTCATCGATTTTGATTCTAAAGACGAGATGGGGGAATTGGCCCGATCGTTTAACCAGATGACCAAAGAGCTGAAGGCCGCCAATGAATCAAACCAGGAGTGGGCCTCCACCCTGGAAAAAAAGGTCGAAGAAAAGAGCAAAGAGCTTCAGAAGATTCAAGCCAATATTGTCTTGATGGAAAAGATAGCCTCTCTGGGAAAACTGTCTGCCGTGGTCGCCCATGAAATCAATAATCCTCTGTCGGGCATTCTCACCTATGCAAGCCTCTGCCTCAAGATCCTTCAGAATCCCGCCTCTTTCTCTCAGGGAGACTCTCTCATCCAGTACTTGACCGTGATCAAAGATGAGACGAAACGGTGCGGCGAAATCGTTAAGAACCTTTTGATTTTTGCCAAGAAAGACTTTGGGAAATGGACGGATGAGAGCCTTCATAAAATCATTCAGAACAGCATCGCGTTGGTGAAGCATAATATGGAAATAAAAGAGCTGGAACTCGTCCAAGAATTAAGCAAAGGGGATGATATCATCTTTTGTGATTCCAGCGGGATCCAGCATGTATTTGTGGCTCTGTTTATGAATGCCACCGAGGCCATGTCCAAAGGCGGAAAATTAATTGTCAAAACGAAAAGCTTAGACCATCATCATGTCCGGATCGTTATTTCTGACACCGGTTGCGGAATTCCAAGGGAGACTCTTCCCAATATTTTTGAGCCCTTCTTTTCCACCAAAGAATCGACCGGATTGGGTTTGGCGGTCGTCTACAGGATTATTCAGCAGCATGAGGGAAAGATCGAAGTGGAATCCGAACTGAAGAAGGGAACGA
>VGRU01000314.1 GCA_016875255.1 Deltaproteobacteria bacterium | reverse complement strand
TCTGAAAAAGGATGTGGTTCTGGTAGGCGAGGGACGATTCATAGAAATATTTGCTAAAGAGCACTGGCAGGAGGTAGCGCAGCAGGCTGAGGAGGGATTTGACCAGATCAGGGACACCCTGGCGAATCTGGGAATTTAGAATTACAGATTGCGGATTTCGGATTGCGGATTGAAAAATCTGAAATCTGCAATTCTTAAATCAAAATAGATTTGGGATTTGAAATTTTGAGACATATTCCAGTGATGGTTGAGGAAGTGATGGATTTGCTGAGATGCGAGCCTGGCCGAACCTATGTGGATGGCACCCTTGGAGGGGGCGGGCATTCGGAGGAGATTTTAAAACGAACCGATCCTGATGGAGTGGTCATCGGAATGGAGTGGGACCAGAATGCCATCGATGAGGCCGGAAAGAGATTGAAGCCTTACGGCGGCCGGGCAAGAATATTCAGAGAAAACTTCATCCATCTGTCAGAGATCCTGAAGACGATGAAGATCGAATCCGTGGATGGGATCCTATTGGACCTCGGTCTCTCCTCCATTCAGTTGGAGAGAGAAGAGAGGGGGTTCAGTTTCAGGGGAGAGGGGCCTCTCGATATGAGGATGGATGAGCGTAGGGATTGCACCGCCGCTGATCTGGTCAACGGTCTTCCCCTTGAGGAGCTGGAGAGAATTCTCTTTGAGTATGGAGAGGAGCGGTGGGCCAGAAGGATTGCGAGGGCGATCGTTTCAGAACGGGAGAGAGAACCTATTCAGACCACCCGGGCGCTGAGCAAGATTGTTTATGGCGCCATTCCAAAAAAGTTTCAATCGCGAAGGATTGATCCTGCCACCAGAACTTTCCAGGCCCTCCGGATCAGGGTGAATGAGGAACTGGAAAACCTTAAGGGGATGTTGGAATCGGGATGGAAGGTTTTAAGAAAGGAAGGCCGGATGTGCATCCTCTCTTTCCACTCCCTCGAGGACCGAATGGTTAAAGAGGCTTTCCGGAAATTGGAGAGGGAAGGGGTGATGCACATCCTGACGAAGAAACCTTTAACGCCCTCTGAAGAAGAACAAAAGAAGAATCCGCGTGCCCGCAGCGCCAAATTGCGGTGTGCGGAGAAGATATGAGGAGAGAGGTGTCAAAGGGTTCAAATAGAGAAGAGGACCGGATTCTCTGGACTGAGAAGGTCCCGAAGAGAAAAGCCAAAGGGATCAATCTCCACTTTCTCCTCTTCTTCAGTTTGCTCCTGTTCCTTTTCATCGGAGGCTCTCTCTTCTATGTCTGGACAAGAATTCAGGTCATCCAACTCGGATATGAAATCTCCAATGCAGTGAAGGAAGGGAAAGCGCTTACAGAGGCTAACAAAAGAATGCGTTTGGAGGTGGCCACGCTCAAATCCTATGCACGGATTGAGAAGATCGCCATGGAGGATCTGAAGATGGTCAAACCCAAACCCGATCAGGTGATTGTGATCCGATGAAAAGAAAATCCATCAACTGGTTCAAGGTCAGAGTCATTCTCATCTCATTTTTTCTCTTCTTCTCCTTTGTCCTCATCGTGGGAAGAATGTTCCAGCTCCAGGTCCTCAAGAAGGAGCAGCTTTACAAGCTGGCGGCCCGGCAACAATCGAGCCAGATCCCGCTGGTTCCAAAGCGGGGGACAATCTATGACCGGAATGGAAATGAGCTGGCCGTCAGCATTGAGGTTGATTCGGCCTATGCGGAGTCGAAAAAGGTCGTTGAAGTGGAGAAGGCGGTTCAGAAGCTCTCTGCCATCTTCCAGGGCGATCAGAAGGAATTGAGAGAGAAGCTGAAAAGCCGGAAGTCCTTTGAATGGATCGAGAGAAAAATCTCTCCGAAAGAGGCCGAGGCGGTGAAAGCCCTCAATCTCTCCGGGATCCATTTTCTCAGAGAGAATAAGCGATTCTATCCCAATTCCCATCTGGCCGCCCATATCATCGGGTTTGTCGGCCTCGATTCGAAGGGGTTGGAGGGAATCGAACTCCAACACGATGTCCTGCTCAACGGAAAGCAGAATATCCTTATAACGGAGAGGGACGCCATGGGCCGGGGGATCATGACGGGCGGCGGTCCTTACGAGAAGGAGGAACATTACCGAAATATCGTCCTCACCATTGACAAACAGATCCAGCATGTAGTTGAGACCGAGTTGAGCCATTCCGTTCAGAAATGGGGAGCAAATGGAGGCATGGTGATCGTGATGGATCCAATGACCGGAAAGATCCTGGCCCTGGCTTCTCATCCCTTTTTCAATCCGAATCAGTTCATCCAGTACCGGCCAAGGTCATGGAGAAACAGGGCGATCTCCGATGTCTTCGAGCCGGGGTCCATGTTTAAAGCCTTTTTAGCCGCGGCGGTTCTTGAGGAAAAGGTCGTTCAACCCACGGATTCCTTCTATTGCGAAAACGGATTCTACACCGTTTATGACCGGAAGATTCGGGACCACTCGAAGCACGGATGGCTCACCTTCCATCAGGTCATCAAGGTGTCGAGCAATATCGGAGCGGCGAAGGCGGCAGAAAAGATAGGGAAGGAACGGTTCTACCGGTACCTCTGCGACTTCGGATTCGGAGAAAAGACGCGGGCTGGCCTTCCCGGAGAAGCAAAGGGGATTTTACAGCATCCGAGATACTGGCCTCCGGTCACCCTGAACACGATTGCATTCGGACACGGAATCGCGGTCACAGGCATTCAGATGGCGGCCGCACTTTCAGCCATTGCCAATGGAGGCGTCCTGATGAAACCTCAGGTGGTGGAAAGGATCACGGACGAGAGGGGAAAGGTGATCCAATCGTTTCAACCGGAGGCGGTCCGAAGAGTCATCTCGAAGGAGACAAGCAGAAAGGTGATCGGACTGCTCAAGGCGGCCACGGAGAAGGGCGGGACCGGAGAACAGGCGGTTCCTCTGGGCTATGAGGTGGCTGGAAAGACAGGCACTGCCCAGAAGGTGGACAGTATTTTGGGCGGCTATTCCGAAGATAAGTTCACCAGCGGATTTATTGGGTTTGGCCCTGTGGAGGAGCCGAAGATCGTTGTCCTGGTTGTGATCGATGAACCACAGGAATCGACTTATGGGGGGGTTGTGGCGGCGCCCGTATTCAGGGCGATTGTGGAAAAGGTTCTTCCTCATCTCAACATCCTTCCGAAGGGAACAATGATCGTCAAAAACGAATCAGAGCTCTCCATGAAGAGAGAGGAGTCCCGGATGTTGCCTGTGATTGACGGGGTCAAGGTGGGGAAGGGTTCGGAAAGGGTAGTAATGCCGGACCTTGCCGGATTACCGATGCGAAGCGCGCTGAGTCGCATTGAAGGAAGGGGTTTGATCATCAAGGTTTCCGGAAATGGAAGGCTTGTGGAACAGGTTCCACGGGCAGGGGCCGTGATCGATAAAGGGGAGATCTGTTATCTGAAGTTTGAGTCACCGTCGTAGGACCTTATTTCGTCATTCCGGCGAAAGCCGGAATCCAGTATTTTCAGTTGGTTAATAATTTCCTGGACTCCGGTTTTCACCGGAGTGACAACTATTAAAGATCATGGAACTGATGAAATTATTAGAAGGGGTGGAGGTCAGAAAGGTCGTCGGCCAGACCCAAAAGGAGATTGAGGGGATTGCCTACCATTCCCGGCAGGTCGGCAAGAACTTTCTCTTTGCGGCCATCCGTGGGATGGAGGCGGATGGCCATCGTTTCATCGATGAGGCGAT
>VGRU01000313.1 GCA_016875255.1 Deltaproteobacteria bacterium | reverse complement strand
CAAAAGGCTGCCTAACAATGGGCTTAAGGCCGGCGACAAGGAAACGGGGCCGCTTGGCCTTGGCGTTCATGCTCGATTTCAACCATAAATCTTCAGGTCATGTAGGGAGCGTATCCTAATTCTTTGTGAAGTCCTTATTCTGCCACGCAGTCCAGGAAAAGTTGACGGGTAACTTTTGATAAAAGCGGCCCGTCTATTTGGGGGACATTAAGGGATTGATAAACGAAAGGGATGAGGGACGTAGGTGAAAATGCAACTTGACATGGTAGTCACGGCCTCCTTGGTTAATCGGTATGCTGCCACAAGCGATCTTGATGAATGACGGAGAGCAGCCCGTCACCCCTCTGATGTATTTTACCCCTCCTAATCGGCCCTGCCTTTTTGTATAGCACCCGGTAATCTTTACACCTCTGAAATGTCTGGGAATCAACATGAGGTAGGCATAACTTTCGTTCGGGGGTTTTCCTCAGACGGTTTGTCAGATCAGGCCTTTTCTAATGCAAACCCCGTTAGAAAGGGTAGAGTTTTGACCTCGCCCGCAATAAGAAGCTGATGCTTTCTATTTCTACTATCCCCAGTATAAATGTGGGGGTTTTCTAACGGGGTAAATGAGTTTGCTTTTCAATCTGACAAATCGGCCTCTTTTTGCAGTTCTTTTTTCTTTCGTCGTTCTTCTTTCTTTTTCTCCTTTGCCTTCAGAATTTCCTCTATGGATTTAACATCAACGGGGCGTTCTCTTCCAAAACGCTTAAAGTAAATCCTTTCGATGAATACAGGCAGCGGAGCTTTCCAGGGTTCTTGCTTTTCATTTGCGATTTTTCCGAATTTCTTAGGATTCATACCAAGCTCTCTTGCCATCTGGATATGAGCATGTGAAAGATGGTATCGCTTCCGAGCATCTATCCATATCTGATACTTTTCGGGTATTCTCTTTTTCATAACCCCGAGGCCCCGAGAATCCGAGCGAGGGATTTGGCCATGTTGTCAAGCAAGGATTCATCTGGGAGGGTGATGGTCATTTTCAGGTGACCTTCATCATCTTTATCGAGGCACTCAGAGAGGCGTTTCCTGAGTGTTTCAGTTAGCTGAAGAATCCCCTCTTTCTCTTCTTTTTGGGGAAACATCTCTCCGATAAAAGCAAAGGCCGCCCCCAGAAGCTGGCCGCCGGCGCTTGCGATCTTCTCTTTTTGAGCCAGCCTCTCGACTTCCTTTTCCACCTCTGTTTTCCGGCTTTCATCCAGAGCCGCATCCGGTTTTGCTCCCAGGAGTATCTCCAGTTTCCTTTTCAGCTCCTCCATGCCGCTGGCGAGATCGACCGTCGTTACCCTGGAATCCGGGTCGAGCGCGGCCAGGGCCAATTCATGTTTGGCCGAAAGGGTTCCCAGAAGTTTCTCTTCCAGGGTTTCTTCCGTTACGAGAAGAAATGCTTGAACAGGCCGTTTCTGTCCCATCCGGTGAACACGGGAGATTCTCTGTTCAAGGACCGCGGGATTCCACGGGAGGTCCACGTTGACAACGGTGTTGGCTGCCTGGAGATTGAGGCCGATGGCTCCGGCATTGGTGGTGATAAAGAGCTTACAATCAGGGTCTCTTTGAAACTCGTGAATCAACCCCTGCCTCTTTTTCTGCGGGATAGAGCCGTCCAACCTCACATACCCGGCCTTCCGTTTTATCAGGAGCGGTTCAATCAGGCCGAGCATGGTCGTCCATTCCGAAAAAAGAACGATCTTCCGATCTTCCTCTGCGATCAATTGATCGATCAGATTTTCAAACTCCACCAGTTTGCTGGAATACCCGGGCGGCACCTTATCCACCAGGAAAGTGCTGTTTGCCGCCATCCTGCAGATCAACAGGGCTTTTTGCAGTCGCAGAAGGTCCATCTCAGAAATATATTTCTTGCAGATAATTCTCTGAACAACTCGCATCTGTTGGTCATGGAGCGTAAGCTGTTCGTCGGTGGGCGGAATTCTCCTGATCTCCGTCGTCCTTTGAGGCAATTCCGACATGACCGTTTTCCTCGTCCGGCGGAGGAGGATGGGTTTCAGCCTCTCTCTCAACTCATCCAGATTCTTATATCCGAGCACTTTTCCTCTTTCATCGACGATTCTATACCGGTTATAAAAACGGAATGCCGGCCCGAGGCGCCGGTCGTCAATAAACTCAACAACCGAATAAAGTTCATCAAGGCGGTTTTCCAGAGGCGTTCCGGAAAGAACCAGGGCAAACGGGGATTTAAGGGCTTTGATCACCCGGCTCGTCTTGGCCTCCCAGTTTTTAATCCTTTGCCCTTCATCAAGGATGATGAAATCCCATTTCACTCTTTCGATGGCAAGAAAATCCCGTAGAACCTGCTCGTAATTGCAGATCGTAAAGAAACACAGACGGTCGTATTGAGCCGCCCTTTCCTTGGCCGATCCCAGGACAACCTGATGGCTTCGATCTGAGAACCGCATCATTTCGAGTCGCCACTGGGATTTTACAGAAGCCGGACAGACCACAAGAACTTTTGAAATCCCCGCCTCCCGGGCAAGCAACTCGGCAACCCCTATGCCCTGGATCGTCTTGCCGAGCCCCATGTCATCCGCAAGAACAGCCCTTGCGGTCCCTACGGCAAAGGCAATTCCATCAAGCTGATAAGGAAGAAGCTCCACCTTGAGAAGCGTCTTTCGAAGAGGATGGTTCTTCGGATCTTTTCGTATTTTATCGACCTGGCTCTTAATCCGCTCCAGGTAGAGTTTTTTGTTAAAATGTTCTCCGGCATCAGGGTAAACGACAACCTCATGCCCCAGGTTTTCTATCTTCTTAATACACTCTAAGAGATCTCCTGCGTTTTGAACTGGGTGGTTTAAAAAGGGACGGATAAGGGGCATAAGATGACGATCGAGATTATCCGGAGCCAGGACCCGCAACTCAGTATCATTTCCGTATCGAAGATAAACTGCCAGGTTATTAACCTTGTAAGGTGTATTTCTTACTTTTTGGCTGAATCGTTTTTTGACCTCTTCAATCACATAGAGAATATGCTTGCATGTCCCGAGGGTATTCTTCTTAAAATCAGGGCAGGAACAGTATGATTCCCCTTCTTTCCAGCCCCTCAGGGCAACACGGTAACTTTTTCCCGAGGCGTGATTGGTTACGGTGTAGTCGGTCCACAATTCATTCCTGTTCATGGGGGTCAGTTTCATCTTTTCAATTCGAGCTCTTTCCAGCCTTTCCTCAATGGCCAGTTTTATAAGCTCATGGTCCTTCAGGCTTTCAACCGGCTTTCGCTCCGGCGGCGGGGCAGACAGGCCTAATGCCAGTTTTTCCTCGAGGATGAGAGAGAATGCAGCCCCGAGATGCACACATACGGTTGCACACCCGCTGCAACCAAAACGCAGAGATTTTGGCTTTTCAGGGGTTAGAGAAAAAGTGACGTTGGCATCGCCTAAATCAACCCTGAACAGGTCTTCCCCCCAGGTCACCTGCCCATCGATGTCAACATCGTATTTTCCTCCTTCCCTGATCAAACGTCCTCCTTCAGGCCCAAGGAGTTTACAGGCTTCCCGGAAAGTGAGATGTGAAAGTTTGTCTTTAAGATTGATCATGGTCATTCCCTCATTTTGTTCCCGAACACCTAATGAATGTCCCCGTGGTAGCTCTGGAGGGAGCGGACGCCGCCCTTTCCCTGTAGGGATGCGGCAATGCCTTTGGCAGCCGCGATGGCTGCGGCCAAGGTGGTGATATAAGGTAATTTGTATCTGA
>VGRU01000312.1 GCA_016875255.1 Deltaproteobacteria bacterium | reverse complement strand
TAGCAATCATCTTATACTTGAAGACATTGACCCCGAGACTTTCAGCCGCATCCTCATCTTCACGAAGGGCGACAAAGTAGCGTCCCCATTTCGAAACCTCCAGAGCCCTCACAACGATCAGAGAAAAGACCACAAAGCCCAGGGCAATATAGTAGTAAGGAAGATTTCCCCGGAAATGGAAGTTTGCCAATCCCGGTTTGAAATCGACGAAGAGTCCCATCATGTGACCCAGGGGTTTGAGGTGCAAGACCGTGAGCCTTCCGATTTCCCCGAAAGCGATCGTCAGGAGAACGAAATAGACCCCTTTTAACCCAAACCGGAACCCCAAAAACCCTATGGCCAATCCAACGAGGGCGGCTCCAAGGCCTCCGATCCACATGCCGATCCATGGCGTTAGCCCGAGGTCCATCGCTAATTTGGTGGAGATATAGGCGCCAATACCCAGATAGAGGGAGTGCCCGAGCGAAATGGGGCCGGCATATCCGGTCAGGACATTCCAGGATTGCCCCATATAGGCATAGAAGAAGATCAGGACGAATATCCCGAGGATGTAATCGCTCACAAAATTGGGAAGAAGGAGAAGGATGAGTAATAGGATAGATAGGAAGGAATAAATGATCTTCACTAACCCTTACCTCCGAAGAGACCCTTAGGGCGCAGGAGAAGGATCAACACCATAATGCCGAAGCTGATCACCTGCTTGAGCGAACTCGGAATAAAGACCGTGCCCAATGATTCTGCGACCCCTATCATGAGACCTCCGACCATGGCTCCGGGCAGGCTTCCCATCCCCCCGAGGATAACAATCGCAAAGGAGGTTAATTTGAAAGGAAAGCCGGTATGGGGTGAAATAGGCATGAGCGGAACAAGTAAAGAGCCTGCCGCACCGACACAGGCCGCCCCTACGCCAAAACAGACCGCATAGACCCTGTTGACATTGGTTCCTACGATCAGGGCTCCGGTGCGGTTGTCCGCAGAGGCCCGGATCGACTTTCCGATATCCGTATATTTCAAAAAGACAAAGACCGCGGCTGCAATCAGGAAGGCTAGCAAAAATGCAAGCAGTCTTGGGGTGTCGATCATGATGCTGCCCAGCCATATCGTGCTCAGCGAATATTTCGTATGGGGACTGTGAGGATCAGGCCCCCAGATGAGCTGGGCCATATTTTCGAGAACCATCATCACCCCGACCATGGCGATGACCTGCATCGACTCATGAAAGGTCATGATGCGGTTGACCACGGTTCGCTGGACAATATACCCAAGAGCAAAGAGACCCGCCGCGCTCACCGCAAAAGAGAAGAAAGGATCGATGCCTGTCCAGTTCATCAGGGTGTAGGCAATATACATCCCCCAGACGAGCATGGCCCCGTGCGCGAAGTTGATGACCTTCATCACGCCAAAAATGAGGGAGAGGCCTAAAGCGATCAGGCTATAGACCCCTCCCAGAAGAAATCCACTGGTGGTTAATTGCAGGATGAGGTTGAGATCCATTTCCTCCCTTTAAACCCCCCTGTCCCAGATCTGTTTTGGCATGGGATAGATATATTTTGCCTCAGCCGCTTTATCAGGAAGCACGACCTTGATCGACTGTCCGATGATCTGGATCATGGCGGTGTCGGCATTGATATTATCGCCTCTTTCGTCGAAAGCCACGGCCAGCCCGACCATCAGATCCTGTTTGAGATAAGTCTTCTTTAATGCAGCAACGATGTTGTCAGGCTTTGTTGATTTTGCCCTTTCCAGAGCATCGGCAATCACGAGCACGCCTAAATAGGCGTATCCGGAATTGGTATCGATATATTTCCCGGGGAATTTTTTTGAGAAAGCCGCATTGACTTCCTTATACATCTTCCCGACGGGATTATACCAGGGCACATTGTCCATGACAAAGTCGGCAAGGGCTTTCATATCCCGGATGAATTCCGGTTCATACCATCCCGGGCTTCCCGGACTGATGATCCCCTGAAGTTCAACTCTCTGCTTGTAGAGCTCTCTAATCATCAACTTGGCATCACCGGGTCTTGCCACAGGAAAGAGGACATCCGGCTTCAGCGCTTTGATCTTTGAAATCTCTGCGGATAAATCCTGAATGCCGAGAGGATATTCGACATGGCCCAAGACCTCGATGGGAAACTTCTTATCCTTCAGGGTTTTGATGAACGTGGCTCCCTGAACGCGGCCGAAGAGGTCTCCGGTATTGGTCACCACTCCCCTGATCTTGCTGATGTTCTTCTCCTTCATGATCTTGTCCATATAGAAGAGCATCGAGTCCGCAAACTTGGTCGTGGTGGGAAAGACCCTGAAGGTGTATTTAAAACCTTTTTTCGTGATGTCGTCTGCGGCTGCCACATCCATCACAAAGGGGACCCCCCTCTGCTCACACAGCGTGGCAATGGTCATCGCATTTCCGCTGAGAAACGGGCCGACCAGAGTGACCGCCCCCTCCTTGATCACCCTTTCAGCCTCTGAGCGGGCCACATCCTCTTTGGCTTCGGAATCACCTAACAGGAGCCTCAGTTTTGCTCCGCCCATTGACTTGATGCCGCCTTTGGCATTGATGTCATCCACGGCCATCTGGTTACCCCGGCGCATGGAAATCCCGATATCCGAGATGACGCCGGTCACCGGCTGGACCGAGGCAATCTTGATCTCCGGGGCCTGGGCGCGCAATAGGGTTGGCACTCCGGCGATTGCCGTGGTGGCTCCAACGGCTGCCGAATACTTCAGAAACGTCCGCCGATTCATCTTCTTCTTCATAAAAACTCCTCCTTTCGATATGGTTAAAATTTTTCCCCCTAATGATAGATGCCTAATATATCCCAAACTCCCTGCAACTTGTCAAGCCTTGTTAAATCTCCTCTCTCCCTCTTTTCATAAGAGACTGTGTTGTAATTATAAATTTGTCACCCTTCTGAACTTGGTTCAGGGTCTCGTAACTCCTTGAATTTAATAAATGCTGAAACAATACTGAAATAAATTCAGCACATGGTTCGGCATGACATTTTCTTCAGTTTCCCCTATTACAACACAGTCTCTAAAGAAGGGATGATTTAAACGCGGGTGGGGAGTTCGATGAGGAAGGTGGTGCCCCTGGGCTGATTGTCCCGGACACGGATATATCCGTTGTGGTCGGCAACGATGGCATTGACGATGGTCAATCCCAGTCCTGTTCCGCTCTTTTTTGTGGAATAGTAGGGTTCGAAGAGCTTTCCCTTTTCTTCTTCGGAAATCCCGCACCCGTTGTCGCTCATCTCGAGGCGAACCATCTGGAGTTTTTCGTCATAACTTGTCCGGATTTTGATCTCTCCTTCCTTATCGATGGCGGCAAGGCTATTCTTGATGAGATTGATCATCACTCGCTTCATCTGATCCCGGTCGAGGTTAAGGATGGGAAGGTCGTTTGGGATAAAATTGAACCGGACATCCTTGTGGGCCTCCTTAAAGAGGACAAGGGTCTCCTGAACGATTTCGTTGAGACGATTCGGGGTGGGATTCGAAGCCGGCATTCGGGCAAAGTTGGAGAATTCGTTCACCATCCCCTTCAACTCTTCAACCTGCTTCACAATCGTCCGCGTGCATTCATCGAAGACGGTCCCATCCTGTTCGAGCTTCTCCAGGTATCGTTTACGCAACCGCTGCGCAGAGAGCTGAATCGGGGTTAATGGATTTTTGATCTCATGCGCAATCCTCCGGGCCACTTCCCGCCACGCCGCTACCCTCTGGGCTTTCATCAGTTGAGTGAGATCAT
>VGRU01000311.1 GCA_016875255.1 Deltaproteobacteria bacterium | reverse complement strand
CGGCACCTCTCTCTCGATGAGCGCGCCCTTTGTGATCATTCCCACGGTGGGATGATTTTTCTGAACGCCTCCGCCGGCCGCCCCTCCGGCGGCAAATCCACCGGTGAGAATCGGACCCTGGGCCAGGGCATAGACCTGTTGATCCACTCCCCTGAGAGGGGTCAGAAGCAGTGTTCCTCCTTGAAGGTTTTTGGCATCTCCGATCGAGGAAACGGTCACATCGATCCTGCTTCCCACCCTTGAAAATGGCGGCAAGGTGGCGGTCACCATGACCGCCGCGATGTTCTTCGGTTTGACCTGGTTCAGTTTGTCCTGATCGATATGGATCCCCATCCTCTCTAACATATTCACGATGGAACGGATGGTGAATTCACTGCTCGACCCATCGCCGGTGCCATTGAGCCCTACGATCAATCCGTATCCGAAAAGGTGATTCGTTCTCACCCCTTTAAAGGCGGAGATATCTTTCAACCGGGCCGCCTCAACCGGAGAGACCAGAAAAAGGATTCCCAGGATCAAGATCAGGTATCTTCTCATCATTTCACCTTTCTCCTCTGCGGATTAATCTTTAATGACAGGTTCTTCAACCTCGAATCATGGAAATTGATCAAGTTCTCAGGTTTCGGTTACCGTTACGAAGCCCCTGCCTACCGGCAGGCAGGCGTTTCGTAAATCGTCAAACGGTTATTGGTGACGATGCTCGTATCGAAGCAAGAGGCTCGAAAAACGAAGCTCGAGCATCCAGATTCAATTCACGAGTCTCGATACGAGCTTCCCCGCCTGCCAGAGTGTATGTACGGCGGGCAGGGACAACGACAAACGTCATTGTCAATTTAACGATACGGGCATCTTTACCGTTACCTTTCACCTTTTTAAAACGGCCATACCCAGTCCACTATCCTTGCCAGCCATCCCGGGCTCTGTTTGTCGCTGATTGCTCCGTATCCGTTCAATTCGATCGCAGCCTCGGCAACATAGGTGGAAAGGATGACATTGGTGGAAGAGATGTCTTCAGGCCGGATGATTCCCTGAATGGAGATATACTGGTTCTCATTGTTGACCTGAATCTGTCTCGTCCCACGGATCACAAGATTGCCGTTCGGTAAGACATGGACCACCCGTGCGGTGATATAGGCGGTCATGGATGAAGTGCGGGTTGTCTCTCCCTTTCCATCAAATTGATTCGATAAATCGATTTGATGACTCGCACCAACGGGAAGCTTATGGAGCTTCCACCCGCTCGTGATGAGCTCAAACAGTCCGCTCCAGTTTGCCTTCAAACCGGAACCCCTCTCCGTTTTGGTCTCCGCATTCTTCGATGCGCTTGACGATTCCACAATGTTGATCGTGACGATATCGCCCACGCTTCTGGCCTTCACATCACTATAAAGGTTGATCGATTGTGAGGAAGACCAGAGAGACCCTTCCTCCCTTATCGGGGCAGGCCTGGAATGGGCTGACAGCGCCTCCTTTTCAAGGTCCATCGGAGTCGGCCGTTGGGCCTGTGGCGTTAAACACCCTGTCAAAAGGAGGAGCATCATCTGAAGCCCCGCCGCTTTCTTCCACCCGATGATTAATGAAGACATCCTCATCTCCCTTTCACCTTTCCTAACTGTTTAGCCAAAACAAGCATAAAATCGTATCACGGAGATGGGCAAGCCGTTCGGAAAGGCTTCGAGGCGCCCCTTCCGGAGCATTGGCACAGCCCTTTATCCTCCTTTAGGGGCTTGATTAGATAATAGCGTCTGTTTCCCATTCAATCCAAAAACCGCCATTCGAAGCCTTGGAGAGCGGTTTGCCCATCTCCGACGACATGGGTGCTTTTCTTTGGCTAAACAGTTAGCGCCTTTCACCCTGCGCCTTTTTTAAAAATCGACCCGAACCGTATGCTCATCGAGCACTCTTCCCGAAACCTCTTTCCTGGTCGCGAGATTGACCAGTTTGATACGGTCTCCTCTCCGTCCTTCTTCTCTTACCTCCCCCACGGTAGTGATCTTGACCTGGCGACTCTCTGCCAGAAGCATGACCCGATCCCCTCTTCTGAGCAGTGGGGGTTCCTCGACGATCCCGGCCCGCAGGACCTCACCCCTGTTGATTGCAATCGTCATCCTCTTTCCCAAAACCTCTTTCATCTCACTGAGGAAGTCATGGGGGAGGAGGGAGAGACTCCGGCTCACCCACTGCACATCCTTTGCCTGGAGCTCATGATGTTTTCCCAGATAATGTGCGGCCACGACCACATCCGTATAGATACCGACCCGTCCGTTCACCCTTGTTTTTCCCACCTCTCTTCCGTTCGCTCGAAAAAGGAGAAGTCCGGAAATATTCCCTCCCCGGCGGGCCTGTTCGGATAGGAGGACATCACAGGAGAGACCTCCGGAGGGAAGCCCGATCTTCTCATAACCATGGATTGCCTTGATCTCAATTCGGTATCTCTTCTCCGGGTAGATGGTTTGAAAACCGGCCTCCAAAATTTTTATGACTTCATCCAGCTCAAGGACCTTCCCTTCCCGGTTGATTTCGATGGAAAGAGAAGATTGTCCTGATATTCCGGGACCGGGAACGAGAAAGGTCCCGAAGGCGAGAGCGATGAAAAAACATAGGGCCTGTTTCATCCATCCATCTCCTATCTCTTCAGGTTATTGGCGACCTGGAGCATGTCATCTCCGGCCTGGATCACCTTGCTTCCGATCTCATAGGCCCGCTGGGCCATGATCATATTGATCATCTCCTCCACCATATCGACATTCGACATCTCCAAAAATCCTTGGGAGAGCGTCCCGAACTCATCCGTCCCCGGATTCCCCTGGGCCGGGTCTCCGGACGCCTCGCTGGGAATGAACAGGTTCTGTCCGATGCTTCTCAATCCGCCGGGGTTGGGAAAGTTAAATAACTGGATCTGAACGCTTCCGAGTTCCCTGCCGTCGGAGCCCGAAGCGACCAGCTTCCCTCCTGAGTCGATCGTGATCGTCGCCGTCCTGGCGGGAACCGCAAATTCGGGCTGGAGCCGGTTCCCGTTACTGTCACAGATATAACCATCCTTATCTAACTTGAAAGCTCCCGACCGGGTATAAACCTCTCTGCCATTGCTGGTGAGCTTTAAAAAACCCTTTCCTTCAATCGCCACATCGAGTTGATTCTTGGTATTGGCATAATCCCCCTGGAGGAAAAGTTTCTCCACGGAGACAACCTTCGATCCCATGCCTATCTGAATTCCCGAAGGGATCTGCCCTCCTCCGGCCGTGGAGGCTCCTGCGGTCCGGATGTTCTGATACATCAGGTCCTGAAAACTGGCCCGGCTCTTCTTAAATCCATTGGTATTCACATTGGCAAGATTGTTGGCCACCACATCGATATTCGTCTGCTGGCAGGCCATGCCTGTTGCCGCTGTCCAGAGTCCTCGCATCATCGTTTTTTTTCCTCCTTGTTGGGATGTTTAAACCCTTCCGAGGTCATTGACCACCTTTCCATTCAGTTCGTCCCGGGATTGAATCACCTTTAAACAGGATTCATAGGTCCTGAGGGCATCGATCAACTTCACCATCTCTTCGATCGAATTGACATTCGACTGTTCGAGATAACCCTGGAGAATGGAGGCCGTTTCAACCTCCTTCTCCCCCTCGGGAGCCTCTGACACGAACAGATTGTTTCCCTCTTTTCTCAACCGGGCCGGATCGGCAAAGGTGACCAGGGCGATCCGGTCCGCCTCTCCCCCATCCAGTTTTATGGTCCCATCCTTCTCCACCGCCATCTCTTTTCC
>VGRU01000310.1 GCA_016875255.1 Deltaproteobacteria bacterium | reverse complement strand
TTCAACTAAATTGCGAGCTTCGTCCCTTCCATAGGACTTGAGTGTCCCAGTAAAAACGAAAGTTTTACTGACCAGTTTTCCTTTCTCCTTTGCCTTCGGTTCAATCAGTTTTATGCCGGCCCTTTTCAGTCGCTCAATCGATTCCCTATTTTTCTTATCCCTGAAGAATCGAACCACACTGGCGCTTACCTCCGGCCCAATCCCTTCCACCTTCATCAGGTCTTCTTCAGAAAGCTGGAAGAAATCGTCCAGCTGTGAAAAATGGCCAGCCAGATCTTCTGCGGTGGTTTCACCGACATGAAGAATTCCAAGGGCGAAGATAAATTTCCCCAGGGGTTTCGTTTTGCTCTTTTCAATGGCGTCGATAATGTTCCGGGCTGATTTGTCCGCCATTCTTTCCAGCGCGATCAACTCATCTTTTTTGATGTCATAGAGATCAGCCACATCCTTCACCAGGCCCTTGTCCACGAGCTGATCGATCAATTTCACACCCAATCCATCAATATCCATTGCCCTTTTGGAGGCAAAGTGTTTGATCCGGCCTTTCAATTGAGCGGGGCAGTCCAGACCGTTACAGCGATAGATCACCTCCTCTTTTACCACCTCGGCTCCACAGACCGGGCATTTTGAGGGTATCCTGAACTTCTTTTCCCTCCCCGTCCGTTTTGAGGTGATCACCTGGACGACTTCTGGAATGACATCACCTGCCCTCTGAATAATGACCGTATCGCCCACTCTCACATCGAGCCTGTCGATCTCATCCTGGTTGTGGAGCGTGGCCCGGCTGACCTCTACGCCTCCCACTCTCACCGGCTCCATCATAGCCACCGGCGTGAGAGCTCCGGTTCTTCCCACCTGAACAATGATATCCAGTATTTTTGTCGTCTCCTGTTTCGGCGCAAATTTGAATGCCAGAGCCCATCGGGGACTCCTCGAGATCTCGCCAAGTCTTGTTTGCAAATCGATGCGATCAACTTTGATCACGATTCCGTCAATCTCATAAGGGAGATTTTCCCGCTTCTCATTCATCTCGTGATAGTATTCGAGGACCTCATCAATATTGCGGCATCTTCGGATATGGGGATTCGTCCTCAATCCCCATTTTGGCAAGGTCTGGAGAATTTCATGGTGGGTTTTAAAGCTTGCACCTCTCACTTCCCCAATGCCGTAACAATAGATTTCAAGGGGACGCTCGCAGGTGACCTTTGGATCGAGCTGCCGGAGCGATCCGGCGGCGGCATTTCTCGGATTAGCAAACAGAGGTTCACCGGTTTTTTCGCGCCTCCGATTTAATTCTTCAAATCTTTTAACCTGCATGATCACTTCGCCCCGAACTTCCAATCGCTCCGGGACAGGGATCTCCTTGCGAATGAGTTGAAGGGGGATGGTTTTGACTGTGCGAAGATTCTGGGTGATGTTTTCGCCATTAACGCCATCCCCACGGGTAGAGCCTGCCATGAAGTGGCCCCCTTCATAGACAAGTTCCACTGCCAACCCGTCAAGTTTCGGTTCAGCTACATAGGTGATCTCTTCAGAGGAGCCCAGGAATTTATTGACACGCTTGTCGAAATCACGAGCCTCGTTTTCATCGAAGGCATTGGCAAGGCTGAGCATGGGAAGGGTGTGACGGACGATCTCAAATGCTTCTAAGGGGGGAGCGCCAATCCTCTGCGTGGGCGAGTTAGGGGAACGGAGTTCGGGGTATCCCTCTTCGAGTTTTTCCAGTTCTCTCATCATCCGGTCATACTGGGCATCGGAGACCTCGGGCTGATCGAGAACATAGTAGCGATAGTTATGGTATTCGATCTCTTCCCTAAGTTTTTCAACTCTTTTCCGGATGGTTTCGGTCACCATGGACCCATTTTAGACAGGGAGAACCGTTATGTCAAATGGAATGAGATGGGGACAATATGACCTGGAGGAAAGAAAGAATACCCAGAAAGAAGGGTAATATGGAAAAAAGAAAGAGGAAAATTAGAAAAGATCTCGAAAAGAAACAGGGATCGGAATGACGATAACCAAAGGCAGTTGTTTTTTTCGATTGGAGTCTAAAAAAGTCTTGACTTTTTTAGATAACGCTCTAAAATGGTAGTATGATTGAACGAACCGCTATCGAGGTGATCCGCGAGATCATCGAGAAAGATTATAAAATGGCTTTTGTAAGTGGACCAAGGCAGGTCGGAAAGACCACACTCGCTAAACACTATAAGGAGCGGTTTGGCCAGGGACTTTATCTCAACTGGGACAATGTCGCCCATCAAAAAAAAATTCTGACCGACCCGCTCTTTTTTGAAAAGGAGAACAGGGATCCGGGGAAACCCTTTCTATTGATCTTTGATGAAATCCACAAGTATAGACAGTGGAAGAATTATTTGAAAGGAGCATACGACGATTACAAAGAGGAATTTAGGTTTCTGGTTACAGGAAGCGGAAGGTTGGAACTTTTTAAAAAGGGAGGTGATAGCCTGCTTGGTCGCTATTTCAGCGTACCCCTTTTACCTTTAAGCCTCGGAGAACTCAAGGGGAGGCTGATTCCTTTCAGTGAATTCACCGAACGATCAAACGATCCCCCTGCTTCAACCAAGGCGGATAGCGAGCGATACCATCATCTTTTTCGGTTTAGCGGGTTTCCGGAGCCTTTCGTCCGAGGGACTTCATCTTTTTATCATCGGTGGTTTTTGGAGCATAAGACGCTTTTGATCAGGGAGGATATACGCGACGCCACGGCGATTCGCGAAATCTCCTTACTGGAGCATCTCTCTCACCTTATTCCGGAGCGAGTGGGAAGCCCCCTTTCTTTAAATGCGCTGAAGGAGGATGTGGGGGTTGCCTTTGAAACGATCCGGGATTGGCTATTGGTGCTTGAGCAGTTCTTCTATCTCTTCAGGGTTGGTCCATTTACAGGAAAATTGACGAGGACGCTTCGGAAAGAGTCGAAAATCTATCTCACTAATTGGGTGGAGATCGAAAACGAGGGATTTCGCTTTGAAAATCTTGTTGCCCTCCATTTGCTTAAGGCAATACGGTTATGGAAATCGACCGGAGAGGTTCAACTGGATCTGAACTATATTCGGGATAAGGAGAAAAGAGAGGTTGATTTTGTTTTCTCCCGAAGAGGTCAACCTCTTTTCCTCATTGAGTGCAAGGTCTCGGACCTAAGTTTGAGTCCCGGTCTGATTTATTTCCAGAAGAAGCTTAAAGTCCCCAATGCCATTCAGGTTGTCCATCAATCTGGTGTCTGTAAAAAGCTCAGAGTCGAAGGGTTAACGCAATGGGTGATCTCCGCTGACCGCTGGCTATCCGCACTGCCTTAGTGACAGGGTCTGATTCTCCTCACCGGGGGAGGACGAGAATATCGAGAAAGAGGAAGAACCTGTGCCCAAAACAACTTAATCTCGCATAGATGTTAGCTTCTGTAGCTCACTCCAAAAGGGTGAATCCACTAAAACCCCCACTTTTCATAAATCTCTCCCTAAAACTTTGCCAATCCCTCCAACCCTGAAGGCGGAACAATGCTGGTTCTAAAAAGGGGATTTTTTCACACCTTCTAAGGTATTTCGGGTACAAATGATTTTTTAACATCATTTTGGGGTAATCCTTCAGGATCCTTACTAAATATGGCATGGGAGGCCCTCATGGGATGCATATATTGTGAAATCCGGGAAAATGGGGAAAAAAATTGAATTAAGTATAAAATTTTACTTGACAAATTTGAATTTTGAGGATATTTCTAATCGCTAAGTGGTAAAAAGTGGGATAAGGTGGTAGAGTTT
>VGRU01000309.1 GCA_016875255.1 Deltaproteobacteria bacterium | reverse complement strand
TTTTGTACGATGATTAAAGAAAAAGTCAAGTCCGCTCCGCACCGCCTAACGAAAAGGCTCCCAAATTCTCTTGGCCTTGAAGGATATTGTGCTGTTTCGATCGATGCCCAATCTCAGACACCAGTAATTGACCGCCTTTTTGCTGAGATTCCGGTGATTCTTCAGGACATGGAGAAAGGTTTCCATGCCGTATTTCTTCTGCACCTCTTCGACAAAATCAAGGCCCCCAAAGTTGATCGCCCTTTCAATGACCACCTCCGGCGACGCCCTATCGCTCTTCCTGTCCCAAAAGAGCTCTTCTCTCATCTTACCAATTCCTTATAAAAAGACTTGATGTCTTCCCATTCTTTAGCCGTAAAAAGGCGTTTTTCTTTGCCCCCTTCGAGCATTACGATCTGTTCAAGTTCCCTTTCGGCATCGTCAAAATACACAAACGATGTTCGGAGGTGATAATCGTAGTGAGGAGCCAGGCGGTACTTCTCGATCGCCAGACGGGAAACTCCCCCGAAATCGAGCTTTGTTTCCCGCAGGATGTAGAAGAGGTCAATAAAGTCCTTTATGGATCCCCTCTGGTTGATGGCCACTGCTTTCATGGCCGCAATATCCCTCAAGGAAGCAAGAGGGCAGGTCAGACCTTCGCCAATAGGCATGGCAACGGGTGGGGAGAGAAGAGGATAGGGATAATGGAAGAGCGAAAACTTTATTTTTTCAGGCGAGACAAAAAGGATCAGGGTATCCTGTTCCATGGATTCAACCGCAACTTCATCGAAACATGTTCTCATTTTGGACAAGAAGAGGTCAGCAGTGAATCGACTTTCCGTAAAAAAGTCAAGATCCACGGATAACCGATGCCTCAAGTAGAAATAGACAGCAGTGCCACCAGCCAAGTAAGACTGTTCGGGGAGAATATTGGACCGAAGGAGACGAACGAGAATCATTTCATATTTTCGGACGATGGCTTCTATCTGATCTCCAAGCATAACCTAACTATAGCACAACTATACGAATCAACTCAAACGTAATTTTTGCCCTTCGCAACGCCTCATCTATTGGAGATAAACGGTTAGTTGGATAGGGAACTCCCCCTTTCCCCCTCTTTACCTAACTTTACGTGTCCCATAAGTTGGGGGCTGGACACAAGGAAGGGGTGTATGGCTGGTACAATTGAAGCCTTGGCATATCTTATTTTGGTGTCATTCCCGTGAAAACGGGAATCCAGAACCAACAGAAAACACCATCCTATGTCAGTATTTTTTTAAGAGATTTCTGAAAAGTCCAGAAATATCTAATCAGAGAGCGAGATATATTTTTTCAGAGCTCTCTTCACTGGGGGGCGGTGAAGTCCGTTTCTAAAGAAGTTTTAGATTAGGAAATCTCCTGCCAGAAGAATTTTCTCCTGGAGCGCTTTACGTATAAAAGTTGAGTGCAGATGGAGTCGGGTTATTTCCTTTAATGTATAAGGGAATACTTCTACAGGCAGTGAGGTCTTTTGAAAAAAATCATCATATTCTGGGATGCGGTCAAACCACCGTGTTTCGGGATGTGACCTCAGCACAATAAGGAGGTCTGCGTCGCTGCTTGGCAGGGCCTTGCCCTTGGCCAAAGAGCCGAATAAAGCAACTGCCAGAACACGCGAATCTCTGCATAAGAGTTCCTGAGATCGCTCTTTTAACTCAGCAATAGCCTGATTTCTATCGAGAAAGGCAATCTTCACAGAACCGGAGGATCGCCTCTGCACAGGCGATACCTTCTTGACTGTCTGTTGCCGTGTAGTAATCGGCTGGTTTACCATAATCAAACCCGTTGGGATATCGTGTTGGGATATAAAACCGATCTAAAATCCGGCCGCAATCGATTAATTTTACCGTCACACCTGCTTCAGGAGGCAATCCTTCCAACAAATGTTTGACGGAATGGCCCCATGCTTCACCGCTGAAGTGCTGATAGACAGCCTTCAAAGCCTTCTCAGCCGATTGTTGGGCGCTAAAACACGCCCATTCATGATATCCTTCGAGGAGGTCGTGGCGAGCATGTTCCAAATCGCGTTTTGCTTGGTCAAGCCAGTCCTGAGCCCGGTTAGCCATTCTGGTTAAAGATTAGCACGAAGGACTGTGTATGTCCAATGTTTTTTTATAAGGTAAATCCTTATTATTACCCAGCGCATGAAATGGTTTGCATTTTGTAGCGCAAGGCTTTAGTCCCGCCAATGAGCGGGACGCTACATTTCCATAGACTTAGACGTAAACAATATTGATGAAATCGTAAAAAGCCTGAAAAAGCTATTCCCTGTCATTCCTGCCCCGATTTTCATCGGGATAAACTCCAGCAGGAATCCAGCGTTTTCCTGTAGTTAGAATTTTCTGGATTCCCGTTTTCACGGGAATGACGACTTTTTACGATTCCGTTAAAATTGACGATTCATCAAAATTTCTTTTCCTTCCCCCCATTTTACCCCACATTTCCCACTTAAACTTTATTAAAGTTTTTGCGCCTATATGTCGAAAAGTTCATTGAAATGCTTCTTAAATATCAACCCTCTCACTTACCCTTTCCCTCTACCAGGCAAGGGGAGAGGGCACCCACCATTCCCCCTCTCCCCTTGCCTGCTTGCCGGTAGGCAGGGGGGAGAGGGAGGGGGTGAGGGGGGAATTAAATGTGTTTTCTTTAAAAGTCCTGAATTATAAAGCGATTACAAAGACCGAAACATACTAAAATTAAAGAAAAATCTGTGTAATCATTTTTGGAATCCCTGCCTGCGGTAGGCAGGTGCGTAATCGAGAGCGAAAATTAGTTTTTCAGAGCTCTCTCAATAAGGAGACGGGGAGGAAGGAGGTGATGGGTATGTTGATGAAGAGAGGTTGTCGGTTTTACCGGGACACGGATAGTCCAAATTTTGGCCGGGGCATCGGGTATTGCGATCTCGGTGTCATCTGGTCGATCTGTGACGGGGATGTCAAGTTCTGCGAAAGCCCCGATGTGATGATCAGGTTTCTTTTTGAAGAACGGAAGAGAGGGACGGAGAGGCCGGTTGCCTACTCCCAGCCTTAAAAACAATGAGGGGACCATATGCCAAATATCGTGACAGCCAGGGAACTGGGGAAATATCTGAAACTGTCCGAATCAACGATTTACAAATTAGCCTCGGGCGGAGAGCTTCCCGGGTTTAAGATCGGAGATTCCTGGCGTTTCGACATGGATGAGATCCTGAAACGGATCAAAGAGGCCAAAAAAGTGAATCATCGGAACAAAATAAGAGGCAAGGGGTAAAGAATGAAATCCCAAATCACAAACTTTAAATTTTGTAACACTTTAGTTCTTTGAAAAAACTGATCTAATCCCCCTTCATCCCCCTTTGGTCTCCGACCCAGAGCGGTCTCTGACCCGGAGGGCAAAAGGGGGGAAACCTTTCTCCTCCCTTTGGAAAAGGGAGGTTGGGAGGGATTTTACAAGACGATTTCAAACAACTAAAGTGTTAGCAAATTTCGTGTGCGGACACGTGACACGTTTTTAGCAAAAAAGAGAGGAGGTAAAGAGATGACGGAAATGACCAGGACCATGGATCAGGCGGTGAAGGCGATGGGAGACAGGGAAGGGAAATATCTCACTTTCTCCCTTGCCGGCGAGGAATATGGGGTCGGAATATTGAAGGTGAAGGAGATCATCGGGATGATGCCGATCACGACGGTTCCGCGAACCCCCGCGTTTGTCAAAGGGGTGATCAACCTTCGGGGCAAGGTGATTCCGGTGGTGGATTTGAGATTGAAGTTCGGGATGGAAGAAATGGGCTATACGGAGCGGAC
>VGRU01000308.1 GCA_016875255.1 Deltaproteobacteria bacterium | reverse complement strand
AGTCACGCTGGGCGGTCACCTCACGCCCGGAACCCTGACCTCTGTAAAGGTGGTAGTGGTCATTGGCCTCATCGAGGACACCAATATTGGGGCCGGGCTCGACCCCCGCTTGAATCAGATCGATGTGAAACTTTCTGATCGAGATCTCTGAAGTTTAAAAGATCTGGAATAACGCCTCTCCGTTCTGCATAACCGTTTTGAGGTTATTTTTTAGGGGACTCAGGAATAATGCGCTGGTAGCCTGCGGGGGGAAGGAAGACCTCGCTTCCCAGATCTTTCTTCTCTATTCTCCTGACTTCCATCACATTGATGGGGCCTAAGCCATAGGTGAGCGTGTAGTCTTTGATCAGGATGGGAATCCCGTAGGGTTTCAGTTTCTCGTAGATCTCCCGGCCTTCCTTCATCTCGACCTTGAAATCCTTTGCAAACCCTTTTGCCACTCTCTCCATCACTTTTTCCACCTCTCGAAAATCCACATCCCGGGTCATCCAGTTCTCCTCAATTAACTCCCCTTCAGCCAGGATCTCGACCTTCTCTGTTTGAAACCCATTGATCAACGCCTTTTCTCCGGTTCCTCTCACCGTGATCCGTCTCTCTTTCGGTTTGATCTCGGGCATCGATTTTTTAAGCCTCTCCGCCACTTCCTTCTCCCACCGGGAGAATTTGATCTCGACATAACTTCTCGATGCGTGGTCAATCATCACCATCCGGTCTCCTTTGAAGTCAATGATGGTTGAGACCCCCCCATCGGGATGGTCTGTGCGAAATTGGTCTCCCGAATAGAAACGGATGATTCTCCCCATTCTGCCCTCTGCATCCCTATGAAACTCTTCAATGGCCACCCCAGCCCAACACACCGGAATCAAAACAACATATAAAAGAAACCCGATTAATCCCAAAAAAACCAGAAGTCTCTTTTTCATCTTTCCCTCCACATCGTTTAGGACACACCTTACAGTTACATAAAAAATATATGAAAAGGGAGGTGGGGGTGCTGGGCGGACACGGGAAGCGGAGGCTTCCCAAACCTTTACAGCGGCACCTTTAAACGTTTGGCTACTCCGTTTTCAAGCATATCACAAAGGTCACCCCAGGCCACATCGTATGTTACCCATAAACCATAGAAAAAATCCGCAATTGTAAAGGATTGGAAGCACACCCGCCTCCCTTTTCGATGCAACATTAAGGTACACTAAAAAGGGCAGCCCATACAAGGCCTGCAACCAAAATCGAGGCAACCGGAAACCAAATCAAACGATAAACCCCTCTCCATTCGGCCCGAAAATACTCCTTCGTCAGAACGAGACAGAGGTGGAGGGGGGAAAGCAATACCCCGCATATTCCTCCGGCAAAGGCTAACATCATATAATAGAGGAAATCAGGATGGGTCTGAAGCAGGGGGATGAGAATCGGAAAACCGATCCCTATCGGTGCAATGGTCACCCCGGTCATTAACCCCACCAGCAGGGGGACCAACATCGCAATCAGCCAGAGTGGAATTCCCAGGGAGGATAAGGCTTCGGAAACAGCGGGAATGGCCTGAGACGATTCCAGCACCTTCTTAAAACCCATGACCAAGGCCACCGTAAGGAGAAGCTCAACTCCGATGCTCTCCTTAAATCCTTTTAAAATGTTCTGTCTCCCGATCCTGAAAAAAAGGATCATCCCCGCAATCGCGATGCCGAAAGCATAGACGAGCTCCACCTTAAACCCGACGACAAGGATAAGGGCAAAAACAAGGGGAGCAAGATTTTTCAATAAATTCCAGAAGGCTGTTTTTTCGGATGAGTTTTTATAGGCCCTGGTCGATCTTGATACCCCCCAGTAGCCAATCATCACTCCGCTGAGGATGGCGGCAGGAGTGAGAGGAAGATTGAGCCAGCAGAGCTTTCTGACGGGAATGCCAATCAGGGAAGCGGCCAGGACAAGGGCCGGATAGGTGGGAAGCACATATTCCCAGAGATGGCGGAACCAGTAGTTGATGAAGGTTCTCCGTTCCGGCGTCAGTTTCAATTCATCCGAACCTTCGACCACCATGGGCGCGGAGACCAATGCGCCTCCCACAATCGGCATCAAACCGATGATCGCTGGAAGCAAGGCAATGACCAGCCGGACATCTTTTAGGGTTGACCGAAACCCTTCCATGATCTGGTTCATCCGGCCCGTCTCTTTTAATAGATTGCTGAAGAAAAGAATCGACACGAAGGCTCCGATGAGGAAAAGCGTCTTCGTATCGACTATCGAAGAAACGATGTCCATCGAGATCTTCGTTATGGACAGGCGAAAAAGAATCCCGAGCAAAAAGGTGGACAACAGTAGGCTCAACCAGAGACTTACCTTTCGATACATCAAAATGATGATGACAGAAAAAACGATTCCAATCTTGATCAGCTCAACCACAATGACCTTCTTTCCATTCCTAAACTTTGCATTTATTCCGCAATCCGCAGTCCGAAATCCGAAATGCTCTCATAACTCCGACTCCAGTTCTTCGACCTTTCTGTTCACTTCCTCCAACTGTCTCAATCGATGAGGATCCTGAGCCCCCTCTCCCATCCCTCTCCATCTCTTCAATTTCCTGCGAAGTTTCTTATAGTTTCTGTCCAGATGCCTCAGGAGAAGATGAAGCGTCTCTTCAGGCGCAACCTCTTCTTCCCTCGCCTCTTCAGGTATCGGCCTTTCTTCGGGGACGAAGAGAATTCTTTTCTCTCTCCACCGAGGCACCTCGGCCTTTAGATTAAACCGTTCACGGATGAGCTGGCTCAGTTCCATCGAAACATTCTCTTCACCGTGGTTGATAATGACCTCAAGCTGCGGATTCTCAAAATGAGAAAGCCATTCGAGGAGCCCCTTTTGATCGGCATGAGCGGAGAATCCTCCCAGGGTGTGGATACGGGCCTTGACCGCCACCGGCTCTCCGAAGAGCCTTACGCTCCCTGCCCCATCGACAATCCTTCGTCCAATCGACCCCTCCCCCTGATAACCGATGAAAACGATATGGGACTTCTCCCGCCAGAGGTGGTGTTTCAGGTGGTGCTTAATCCTTCCGGAGTCGCACATTCCGCTTGCAGAGATGATGATCCCAGGCCCTTCATCCTCGTTAATCGCTTTCGACTCCTCGGTTGTCCGTGTATAGACGACCTCTGGCGGATCCAAAGGGTTCTCCCCCTGCGAAAGAATTTCTTTTGTCTCCCTGTCAAAATAATCCGAATTCTTCTTAAAGATCTCAGTCGCTGAGATCGCCAGCGGACTATCGATATAAACGGGGATGGAGGGAATGAACCCCTCTCTCATAAATTGGCCGATTGTATAGATAATATCCTGGGTCCGTTCCACGGCAAAGGCCGGAATGATCACTTTGGCTTGGTGGGAAATGGCCTCCTGAACAATCTTTAACAACTCCTGAGCAGTCTCTTCCCTCGATTTATGGAGCCGGTTCCCATAGGTCGATTCCAACCAGAGGAGATCCGCCTCTTTAATCTGTGAAGGATCCCTGACAATGGGTTGTCCTGAATTGCCAAGGTCTCCGGAGAAGACCAGTTTTTTCCCTTCCCCTCCCTCCTCGACCCAGAGTTCAATGATGGCCGATCCCAGGATATGGCCTGCATCCTGAAACCTGACCCTGATTCCATCGGCCAGGGAGATGATCTCGTTATAATGGACAGGGGAAAAGAATCGAAGGCTTTTCTCCGCATCGGCAGCCGTATAGAGAGGAGCCGCTCCCCTTCCGCCGGACCTCCTGCTCTTCCGGTTCTGCCACTCCGCCTCCATCTCCTGAATGTGGCCGCTGTCTCTTAGCAACC
>VGRU01000307.1 GCA_016875255.1 Deltaproteobacteria bacterium | reverse complement strand
TTTTTCCATCAGTTCATATAATGTCGGGCGGCTGATGCCGAGTTCTCCGGCGGCCTGAGTGATATTCCCCTTATTTTCGGCCAGGGCCTTTTGAATAAACTCCTTTTCAAGCTCCTCCCTTGCTTCTTTTAACCCTTTCCCCTGGTATTTCGTATATATTGAGTCCAGTTCGAGGTCCTGCGGGGTTATTTTTGAATTTTCCGCCATGATCACTGCCCGCTTGATCCGATTTTCGAGTTCCCGGATATTTCCCGGCCAGCCATACGTTTCAATCGCCCGAATTGCATGGGGTGTAAACCCGGCAATCTTCTTTCTATTTTCAAATGAATATTTTTGCAGAAATGCCGATGCAAGAAGCAAGATATCTCCCTCCCTCTCCCTGAGAGGCGGCAAAAAGATGGTGATTATTCCAATTCGATAATAGAGGTCCTCACGAAACTTTCCTGTCTTAAGCTCCTGTTTTAAATCCTTATTGGTGGCTGTCAGAACCCGTGCATCTACAGAAATTTCTTCCCGGCCTCCGACCCGTTCGATCTTTTGCTCCTGAAGAAACCTCAGAAGCTTCACTTGAAGTGGCAGTGGAAGGTCGCCAATCTCATCCAGAAAGAGGGTGCCGCCGCTGGCCTTTTCAAAACGGCCTTTTCGCTGTATGTGAGCGCCGGTGAAGGCCCCTTTTTCGTGGCCGAAGAGTTCACTCTCCAGCAGGGTTTCCGGAATAGCCCCGCAATTAATCACAATAAAAGGACCTTTTTCCCTCTGGCTTAGACGATGGATTGCCCTTGCGACCAGTTCTTTTCCTGTCCCGCTCTCTCCAGTGATTAGAACAGGGGCCTCTGTCGTTGCCACCTTTTGGATTGAGGAGAATACCGTCTGCATCTGAGGACTTGTTCCAAGCATTCCCTCAAAGGATGGGGTGGTCAGTCGTCGCTGAAGTTCCCGATGCTCCTCTTCGAGCTGGAAGAGGTAGTAGGCCCTTTGAAGGACTATCTTCAATTCCTCGATCTGCACCGGTTTGCAGAAGAAATCATAGGCGCCCTTTCCGATAGCCTTGAGGGCATTCTCCTTTTCGTCCTGTCCTGTGATGAGAATCACTTTGGTGAAGGAGTCTCGTTCGATAATTGCTGATAGCGTCTGAAAACCCTCCTCCACGCCTCCCGGATGAGGAGGAAGGCCGAGGTCGAGTGTCACTACCGGGGGCCTCTCTTCCTTGAACAATTTGAGGGCGCTCACCCGGTCTTCTGCGAGGAACACCTCATATTCCTGGGCAAGAGCCCACTTCATCTGGGTAGCGATGGAGGAGTTGTCTTCAACGATCAAAAGCTTTGCTTTTTCCATAGTGGATTAGTGTTCAGTGTTGAGTGTTTAGTGTATGGTGTTGAGTTCTAGTATAACGTTTCATTAAAATACTTACCATAGGCACTTGTTCAGGAGTTCCAATAACCGTCACTCCGGTGAAAACCGGAGTCCAGAACACCTTGGATTCACTGGATTCCGGCTTTCGCCAGAATGACAGACAGAATAGGGTTGAGGAGTTTTGAAAAAGATTCATATGTTAATTTTAGATGAAACGATCTACTAGTTGGCAGCTAATTATCATTCTCATAATTTACCTTTTTCGCTCAACACTTTAATCTTAATACTATTTCATTTTTTGCTTAACACTTAACACTTTCTCGGTACACTTAACACTATTTTTCTGCCAGCGGCAGAAAAACTCTAAACGTTGTTCCTCGTCCTTCTTCACTCTCCACCTCGATTCTTCCCTGGTGGGCTTCGACGATCATTTTGCTCTGAAAGAGCCCGATCCCCATACCCTGTTTTTTGGTGGTTTTAAAAGGCCGGAAGAGAGACAGCGCCATAAATTCTTTCGACATCCCGCATCCATTATCGCCAACGGAAAGGACTGCCCAACCCCCTTTCTGGCCGGTCGTGATTCTGATCTCTCCGTCATGGGTCAATGCCTCACCGGCATTTAGAATTAAATTTGTCACAACCTTTTGAATTTGATCCGGATCCACGGATATTTTCGGGATTGGCCCAAGCTCATGAAAAAGCGAAACCTTATTGTCTCCATTCAGGCATAAGAGCGAACTGACGACCAGTTCGTTAAGGTCTGTCTCAATCTTTTTCAACTCAATCTTTTTACTCAACGTGGAGAGAGGGCCGCACATATTGTTGATCTTAGAGACGCTCTGTTTGATGATTTTTAGCGCATCATCCCGGAATTCAGAATTATCAAAATGAATGGGCAGGTTCTGCACGGTGAGTGAGAGTGTCGACGCAACGTTTTTCAGGTCATGAACCATGAAGGCGGACATCGTCTGGAAGGCCTCCATCTCTTTCGATTTCCTGAGGTCTTCCGAGAGTTTGAGATTGAGAAGACTTCCAGTGGTCTGGTCTGCAATCGTTTTAAGGAGATCAAACTCCTCAAAGGATAGAGGCTTGTATTCGACTCTCTCGCCAAGGGTCATCAGCCCCAGCAGATTTCCTCCTGCAGACAGCGGGACACAGTATCGGATCCTTGCCTCTCGAAAATAGTCAGGCATCGACTGCTTGAGATCACAAGCCCATGGGATATTCGGGTCGTCCAGATCCACAGGCATCTCCTGGTCCCTCATCGCCTGAATGAGCTTTGCCTCGGCCTCGTTTGAAATCCATTGCCCTACTCCGGTCTCCGTGAAGACGGTCGATCCCGCCGGCCTCAGCCGGCCATGCGAATCGTCAAAGAGCCAGACCGTTACCGAAAGCACTTCGAGGGTCTCGGAAACCATCCTGGCCACCGTCATGCAGAGGTTCTTAACGTCCGTGATCGTGGAGGTTTTTTCGGTGAACTTTGTCCACTCCTTGCGGTAGTCATACTGGGGCCGCTTCATCTGGACCGCGATGAAACGCTTTGTCTTGTGTCGAAACCGGTCCGAGAGAAGGAGAATGAAGAGTCCGAGAAAGGCGAGAAATACCAGAAAAACCCTGAGGGCGAGAGACTGGCCTCCATTGAAGTGCTTGAACAGGTTTGCGAGAACCCCGACTACAATGAAGTAGACGCCTACGAGAACGACGGTGAAGGAGTTATAAAGAACTGCATGGGAGGGGTAGAAATCAACGCTGAGAACCCGGAGGCGCAGTAGGGATCGGGTCATCAAAGCTACTCCTACGATGAGGACACCGGCATTGACGACATCGAGACCCATGTCCAAAGCCCTGAACAGCACGGTCTGGCCGCCCGTATAAATGCGAACCGCGAACAGGCCTCCCAGCCCGACGATCATGTACTTAATTTGCCATCGCATGTGTCCTCTGGAAGCCCGTAGCGTTCGCTCAAGACTCATTAAGACGATGACGATTGTCAGAAGGACAAATACCTGAAGGACCTGCCCCGGCCACCCGAGCCCGATGATCCATACCAAAGAGTCGCTCAGAACGACTCCCCGGATCAGGCCTTTGTTCAAGCCCATTCCGAGAACGAGAGGAATCGCAAAGCAGGAGACGAGGAGCCACTTCATTCTTTCAAGGGATGCCCTGTAATTCTCCCGCGTAAAGCTCAGGGCAAAAAGGAGCCAGATGGGAGGAATGAAACCTCCGATCACGAGGCGGACCCTCTGCCATCGAATCACGGTCTCAGCCGGTTGGGCTTGGATGCTCAGGCCAATAAGTACCGCTTCCAGTGCGAGCGTGATCATCCCCGCCGCAAAAATCCGGTGCACGAAGGATCGATGGTCACGGAACAACACCAGCAAGGCCAACGCCCCGCAAAAGACAGCAGCAATATATGGAATAATGGAATAAAGAGACATAAGATATGAGTC
>VGRU01000306.1 GCA_016875255.1 Deltaproteobacteria bacterium | reverse complement strand
TTTCAAGTTCTTCTGGATGCCCCCGTATCAGGTACGGGGCAGGCTCCTCAAGTCCGGTATGACGGCTAAATATTTAATGAATGGACCGTTCGATATGTTTCTGCTTCTGCCTCGATTGATCGGAGTCTCTCCCCTCAACCACTCCCATCATCTTCAGCGTATTATGAGCGCAGAGCCGCATCTCATCCCACTTTCCCCTCTGGAACCACCTTTTCTTCTCTGCGATCTTCTTCAAAACCGGGATTGCCTCCTGTGATCCTGTCTCACCCAAGGCTTTAAAGAAAGAGGCCTTCTCCTCATAATCCCTCTTGAAAAAATCTTTGGAGAGGATGATCCCGGTGAGCGGTTTGACTGCCTCCTCCTTGGCGACCTTTGCTAAAATGAGCGAGGCCTTCGCCCTCATCTCCGGTAGGGGATCTTTGAAGAATTTCTGGATGAGATCCTTTCCCTGTGCATCGAATTTCTTGAGCACCTGGAGGGTCTCCTCCCTCACCTTCGGATCCTGATGGACGACGAGGTTCCCCAAGTATTTCACGGTGGAGGGATGCCCGATCTTACCCAGAACATAGAGGATGTGGCAGACCAGGAACGGGTTTGGGTCAGATAAAAATTTGATGAGAGGTTTGATTTCCTCTCGAGAGAGTTCGGCCAGAACATCACAGACGGCTTTTCTCCACTTCCCGGATTCCACATTCCCCAATAAGAGGCAGAGGGGTTCGACCCCCTTTTTCGTCAGGAGCCGGAGATACTGGAGGATCGCTTCGGACTCCACCTCTCCGTTTCCCTTCATTGCCTCCCCTAAAAGCTCAATGGAATGGGGACCGGAAAAAGTGTCCAGGATGCGACGAATCGCAAATATTTGTTTGTCTTTCAGGACCATGGACTCCATGGTATCGTTCAGCCTCTTCAAAACGACCACAGCCTTCCTAACTTCTCTCTGCTCGAGGAAGGATCCGATTGTCCTTTCGAAATAGGAGATCATATTCTCATAGGCATCCATATCCTCACCCAGATGGAGGAGGATTTCTACGAGGTTATCAATTAAAAGATAGATGTAATCCGGCTGATAGTCCTGCTCAATCTCCCGGTTAATCTCTTCGATTTCATCCAGCGTGAGCTGACAGGCCTGGACAAGGGATTGCCCCGGTGAGGGGTTCAGCGCCTGTTTTAACCCTTCAACCATTAAAGTAGGGGGCTCTTCCTTTTCCCTCTCAGGAGCAATTTCATCCGCCGCCTCTTTTCCAAAACCTTTAAATTCCAATCGTTCAATAAAATCTTCCTCTGTGGCTGGAACGAGATGACTTCCACTTTCCAAAAATTCATCCACGGTCCCGAACGTGATGTGAGAAAAATCCTTCTCCCAGAGGAGGGTAACGAGGTCATCTTCCAGGCGGTTAACAGATTCACTCCTCCTCACGATATGAAGAAAATCGACTACCTCTCTTAATTCCAGTCCTTTGAGAAATTTGATTTCGCGGATCCCGTCCTTAAAAAAGAAGAAGGCCAGGCTCTCCTTCACATCCTGGTTTTCATAAACAGCCTTTCCCCGGTAGAAAAGCCGGTGTTCCCCCACCAATAGGGGAAAAGAATCGAACTCTTCGAAGTAGTTATCGAAATCTTTCTTCAGTCGTTCCATAAATTTCTGGAGGATCGGGTGATTTGCCTCATAGATACGGAAGGCCTTCACGGTCTGTAGAAAGGTCTGAATCAGCGCCCGGGTGGCTTTGATGGACTTCTCCTCAAAAATCTCTTCCTCATCTTTAGGTTTCGCTTTTACTTGATATGCCTTCTTCTCCATAGATTATTTATCCCATCATTTTGCTTGGAATCTCTCCCTTAAGGAATCGATCCAGTTCAGACCTGAGAACCTTCCAGCCTTTTCCTGCCTTTGCTCCCTTAATCCGCCCGTGAGAGACGTATTTCAGGAAGGTGGGCCTCGAAATTCGCAGGTACTGGCAGGCTTCTTCGGTTGTCATCACATCTGTCATCACATCGTTTTCTCTTAACATCATTTTCCACCCTTTATATGGGATTTGACAACAATTTACTGCATTTTTCATACCAAACTCCTTCATATCTTTCAACTTATTGTTATTTATAAATATTTTAAAACTGGTGCATTGAGCCTTAAATGGATGAAATTACATTTCTTGCCCCCCTGGCTCAATTTCTTCCACCCAATTTTCTTATTGTCCCTTCAAAAAGAAATCAGTTAAAATCCATCCCTGAGATTAAGAGTTCATCGTTTATACCCCAATTGAGTGAAAAATTATTGCTTGATTGAGATGTAAACATGACAGTGGGGCTGTTTAAAGGTTTGTTAAACCCTATCTTAAAATCCCCCTTATTCCCCCTTTTCCAAAGGGGGATAATAATAAGTTCTCCCCTTTGGCAAAGGGGAGTTAGAGGGGATTTTGTCAAAATATTTTCACTCAATTGGAGTTATAGTTTATTGTTCATAGTTTATAGTGGTTCATCGTTCATTGTTTATCGTCCATCGTTCACCGTTCATCGTTAAATAGGAGACCATTATGAAAAATCAATCCAACCGAAACAGGGTCATCATTATTATCAAAGCTCTTTCAAAGGAAATTCCGGATTCGATAATCGCCCTGAAATTTTCAACCCCCTTTGAACTTCTCATCGCCACCATCCTTTCTGCCCAATGCACCGATGTCAGGGTAAATGAGGTGACAAAGAACTTGTTCAAAAAGTATCGCTCTCCGAAGGACTATGCTGAAGTGGAATTGAAAGAATTGGAGGAGGACATCCGGTCAACGGGGTTCTATCGGAATAAGGCAAAATCGATCCAGGGGTGTTGCCAGGAGCTGATGAACCGATTCGGAGGAAAGGTTCCTAAAACGCTGGAGGCTCTGGTGACCCTCCCGGGTGTGGGACGAAAGACTGCCAATGTCATCCTCGGAAATGCTTTCGGGATTCCTGGAATTGTAGTGGATACCCATGTCCTTCGGGTGAGCCGGAGGATCGGTTTAACGAAAAACAATGATCCCGTTAAGATTGAGTTCGATCTGATGGAGATTGTTCCGAAAGAGGAGTGGACCGATTTTTCAAACCTCTTCGTCTGGCATGGCAGAAGAACCTGTGTGGCGAGAAAACCCCTCTGCGATCAATGTGTGATTCGGAGATGGTGTGATTTTGGTCTAAAAAAAGGCGTGGCGCAGAGGGCATAGGGTTTAAAACTCGAAAACCCCCTAGTCCGTTAGTCTTATACCCCAATTGAGTGAAAAAAATTTGCTTGATTGATCTGCAAACATGTCAGTTGGGCTATTTAAAGGTTTGTTAAACCCTATTTTAAAATCCCCCTTATTCCCCCTTTTCCCAAGGGGGATAATAATGAGTTCTCCCCTTTGGCAAAGGGGAGTTAGAGGGGATTTTGTCAAAACATTTTCACTCGATTGGAGTTATAGTCTTGTGGTTTTTTGACTATACGACTAAGTGACCATCTGATTATTTAACCTCATTTGCCCTATGCTCTATGCTCTATATTCGGACACGCATCACAGACACGGACACGTATTTTTAGATGATGGCTCCCTTTATCCTCCTTTTTTGCAAAAAATAGACCAGGGCTACGCCCAGAAGGCCAAGGATGTCCGTATAGAGGCCGGGCTTGACCAAGGCAACCGCAGAGCCGAGAAGAATGATCCTATCATACCATTTGTCGTCAGTTATGAAGAAACCCTGCATGCCTCCAGCCAAGGCATACATGCCAATGGAGGCCGTAATAAAAATCCATGTGGCTTCAAAAACATTGGTGCTGATCAGAAGCATCTGAGGAGCAGTGATAAACA
>VGRU01000305.1 GCA_016875255.1 Deltaproteobacteria bacterium | reverse complement strand
GGGCTTCGTTACCGTAGCCGAAACCTAATGTCGAACCCATTTCTTGATCATCTCAGAAACAGCCTCTTTTTGAACAGGTTTGGACATGTAATCGTCCATACCCGCTTTCAGACAGCGCTCGCGGTCTTCGGCCATGGCATGGGCCGTCACTGCAATAATCGGGATATGTCCGGATGGCCCTTCCCGCTGACGGATCTCCGCAGTGGCGGTATAGCCGTCCATCTCAGGCATCTGGCAGTCCATCAACACCAGATCATAAGCAAATTGTTCAATTCTTCCGATCGCCTCTATCCCATTTCCAGCCGTATCGACACCACAGCCAAGTTTCTCAAGGATTTTTACCATCATCTTTTGATTGACCGGATTGTCCTCCGCCACAAGAATGCGAAGCGGATGCTTGATCCCATCCTTGGTCTGTCGATCCCTTTCGCACCCAATCCGTATCGATTCCTCCTCTTTCTTTTCTTCTCCGAAGCGCCGCTCCAGGAGTTCAAAAAGCCTGTCCCTGCGGACCGGCCTGTTGAGAAAACCATCAAACCCCGCCTCCCTGAACTTCTGTGCATTCCGCTCCAATGGCGGAGAGAGGCTCAGAATGAAGAGGTCTGTCATCCCGGCCTGCCTGATCTTTTGGGCCGCCCCGAATCCCCACGGGATCTCAATATCGATGAAACAGAGATGAAACGGAGTTCCTCCATCAAAGGATCTTTTCAATGTGGGGAGAATCTCTTCTTCCTTCGTGAGTGTGGTCACGCGAATCCCGGCGGATTCGAGAATCGATTGCATCAGGTTCATGCGGGCCTGATGGCGATCGACAAGGAGAATCTTTTTAGAGGAAAAAGACGGGGAAATAAATCTTTTTACCTGATCGTTTTCCGATTTTTCAAACCAGGCTATAAAATGGAAGAGGCTTCCCTTACCGGGCTCGCTCTCGGCCCAGACATCTCCGCCCATCGCCCCGGAAATCTGTTTGCAGATCGACAGCCCAAGCCCTGTCCCTCCATATCTTCTGGTCGTGGAGCCATCCGCCTGCTGAAAAAGTTCAAAGATGACGGTCAATTTATTCTTCGGGATGCCGATCCCCGTGTCCCGGACCATCACATGGAGCCTCACCCGGTCGCCCTGTTCTTCTTCCTGATCGATTGTAATTTCGATCTCGCCTGACTCCGTGAATTTGGCGGCGTTTCCCGCAAGGTTCAACAGGACCTGTCTGAACCGGTGCATATCCCCTTTTACGGAAGAGGGAAGATTTTCCCCGATCCGGCATAAGACTTCCACAGGTTTCCGGTTGATCTTAGGGACGACCATCTTGCATACCTCATAAACCGCCATCTCCGGGTCAAAATCTATCTTTTCAAGATGGATCTGCCCCGCTTCCATTTTTGAAAAATCGAGAATGTCATTGATCAAGGAAAGCAGGGCTTCGCCGCTGCTCCGGACTGTTCGCGCAAAGTCGAACTGTTCCTCTTCGAGCTTTGTTTCGAGGAGCATATCCGTGAAACCGATCACGGCATTGAGCGGCGTCCGTATCTCGTGGCTCATGTTTGCAAGAAACTGGCCTTTTGTCACACTGGCCACTTTTGCCAACTCGAGCGCTTTCCGCAGTTCATCGGTCCTCTTCTGAACGATCCTTTCGAGATTCTGGTTTTGATCATGAATTCTCCGGTAGAGGACCGAATGCTCAATCGCATGGGCGGTATTGAATAGAATGAGCGTCAACAGATTGGACTGCACATCGCTCAAGGAATGGCTCTCCGAAGTCAGGGCGCCTGCGAACATTCCCACCACATTCGATCTCGTTACCAGGGGATGAAGGATCATGGGCTGGTCGAAATACCTCGGTGAAACCGTCAGGCTTCGATTCTGTTGAAGGGCCCAGGCAAAGTGTCCCTCCTCGATCTGGAACTCCAGCTCCTTCCGGAGCAGAGGCCGGTCGGCTTCCGGCTCGCAATGGGTGAGAACGAAATCGAAATCCTCCTCGTCCACAGTCATAAATGCGAGGGTCTGGAATTGCATCAGCCGCCTCAAATACAGCCGGGCCGTGCTGAAAATTTTGAAAGGCTCCTGGTCCGGCGAGAAACTGGCCTGGACATCGCCGAGGGAAACCATCCATTCCAGCGATTCCATCATCCACCGGTTATGATCCTCTAACTGTTTGATACGAGCGTTCAGTTTAACGATGTCCGGGCCTTCATCCGAAAAAGGGTTCATCGCTGTTCACCGTTCAGGATCGAATGGGTGACATCGTTGACCTGGCCTCTCAAATCATTCAATATGGAAGGCAGGACGCTCACCGGAAGTCCGATGCGCTCCCATGCCTCTGCCTTTAAAGGGGGGACTGTCCGCTCTCCGCTCGTCCCCCAGCGGAAACCATTGACCATGATGTCCGCTATATGAACCACCGCTGTTTCAACAGGGTATCGGCTTGCTCCAAGGGGATGATGATGGAAGGCGACCGCTTCCTCCAAACTGGAGGGGAGGTTCCAGGTTTGTAATAAGATTCTGCCCATTTGGGCATGGTCGAACCCGATGACCTCCTGTTCTGCAAGAAAGAGAGGAATACCGCTCGTTTTGCACCGGATCAAAGCAGAACGCGACTGGTCGCCGATCTTCTTATACATGATGAGTCGACCGATGTCGTGAACCATACCGGCAATGAGGAATTGCTCGATATTGGTTTCACGCCGGTACTTGGCGATCGTCTTGGCCGCAAGGCCGCAGGCAATGCTGTGATGCCAGAACGATTCCATGCTGACCAGATCTTTCGGAATTCCCTGGAAGAGGTTGACAATGGAGGTGGCCAGGACAAAATCTCGAAGCTGTTTGGTCCCGATCACGATGAGGGCCTGGGTGATCGTCTCAATCTTTGAAGGAAAGCTGTAAAAGGCGCTGTTGACCATACGGAGCAGTCTCACCGTCAGGCCGGGATCCTCACTTACGATCCTGCCAATATCGGCCATGGAACCATTCGGACGGTTGATGGCTTCGTCAATTTTATAGTAAACCATCGGCAGGGACGAGACCTCCACGTATCCCTTCAAAAGGTCATGGGGATGAAGTGCCACGGCGCTTCTCCTCTGGTGTGCGGAGGGTCTCGAGGGCGATCAGGCGGAATAATTCTCTGATGAAGGGATGGGCAAGGTCATTGTGACAGAACAGTTCAGCCGTTCTACTCTCCGCCTCACGGAGCAGATCCGGGTCGATCTCCGAAGCGGTTTTCGAATAGGCATCTTCTTGCTCTCCCCCCTGGATATGGGCTTCGAGAATGCCCCACATCTTAAAAATTCTAAGATGTTTTTCAGTGATCTCCGCTCCGGCCGAAAGCAGCGCCCTGCCATTTCGATCTTTGACATCGCCGGCCAGGATCATACCCGGTTTGATCGCATCGAGAGAGATGACTCCCATCGGACAGATAGACTCCTCCGGCCTCCTCTTTCTAATCGAATCACTTATCGGCATTTTTCTGATTTTTCTTGAGATTTCTGAAAAAGGTTAGAAATCTCTGATTACACAGATTATGAAACGATTACGGCGATTAGGAGACTGTGTCACAAGTCCGTTCATGGTTCGACAGAGCCTGTCCTCTCCGAGCCAGAGGCTCTCTGAGCCGGAGGCTGAGCGAACCGTTCACCCTTCGAGAACCTCAGGGCGAACGGTTTTTTCCGAATGTCCTGAGCGAAGTCGAAGGAAGGACTCACCACGAACGGAAAAGGACACATTTAAATCCATTTGATAACGTTCAGGACATCGTTAACTCAAAAAATGCTCACGACATCGTTAACTTAGGGCTTTGAGTCTATATATTAATACCGTGACCAGTATCATCAGTCACACAGTTGATGTTGATATTTATATT
>VGRU01000304.1 GCA_016875255.1 Deltaproteobacteria bacterium | reverse complement strand
TTCTCCCCAGAATGGGCATGGGTCAGAAACTCCGCCATTATACCGATAGGAAGGCCACGCCTCGCCTCCAGTCCATCTCTCTTCAATCCTCTCCAGAAGAACTGGATCTTCATGGAGAGGTCAGGATCACACCAAAGGAGGCCGTTCGGGGAACCAGAAAGTTGATCGCTATCCCCCAGGGATTGAAGAAGAGGAATCTATGGGTAACGATTCCGCCGGACATCCGGGAGGGGACTCGATTGCGCTTGAAGGGCTTGGGCCGGGCGGACAGGGATGGCGATCGAGGCGATCTTTTCCTCGAAGTCCGGATATTGGATTAGGGGACCTTCCTTCCTTAAGCGTTTTAGGCTCCCTGTGAAATCTATTGAAATGGTTTGCTGAAATGGTTAATGTGGAAAGGTTCTATCGCCAAAGGCGGAGGTTATTCTGAGGAGTATGATAATGGCCAACAGAAAACGGAAGGGAAACAGCCTCAACCCTTTTTTTGACCCGAAGACGATTGCCGTGATCGGATCGTTGAAAGAGGGATTGTTTGGCGGTTATGTCGTCATCAATTCCCTGCTCAATGCCGGTTTTAAGGGAGAGATTTATCCCGTCAATCCATCTTATAAGGAGATCGGGGGGTTAATGGTCTATCCCTCAATTAAGGATGTCCCCAAGAAAATAGATCTGGTCCTCATTATTACTGGCGCCCGGTCAGTGTCCGGAATCCTGGAAGAGTGTGCGGAGAAAGGGGTGAGGGCTGCCATTGTCGTCTCGGACGGTTTTGCGGAAAGGGATGAAGAAGGAATCAGATTACAAAAAGAGATTTTGGATATTGCTCGTCAGAGAGGAATTCGTATTGTTGGCCCCAATACCGCAGGCATTGCCAATCCCTCCAAGGGCCTCATTCCCAACCCCTATGAAATGGGATACGAAAAGGTCAAGGCAGGGAACATCGCCATCTGCGCCCAATCAGGGATGATCAATCCGCAGGCATTTCCCTATGGAGACCTCCACTACGGGGTGAGCAAGATATGCGATTTCGGCAATAAGTGTGATGTGGATGAATGCGATGTGATGGAGTATCTCGAAAACGATCCTGACACAAAAACGATCACTCTGTATCTTGAAAGCATCAAAGACGGCCAAAGATTTTTGAAGGTTTCAAAAAGGGTGACGGCCAATAAACCCGTCCTCATCTTAAAATCGGGCAGAACCGAACAGGGGGCCCGCGTCTCCGCCTCTCACACCGGTTCCCTTGCCCTAAATGATCGGATCTTTGATGCGGCTTGCAAACAGTCCGGAATCATCCGGCTCGAAAACTTCCGGGAGTTATTTGAATTGCCAAAAATCTTTGCCTATCAACCCCTGCCCAAAGGGAATCGACTGGGAATCATCACCTTCACCGGTGCGGTGGGGGTTCTGGCCATTGACGAAGGAGCGAAATACGGTCTCTCTGTCCCTTTATTATCTCCCGGAACGAGAAAAAAATTGGATGCCATCTTCCCGGGTCTGGGAAAGAGAATCGTCGATATCGGGCCGCCGATGGCTGTGGTTAACAATTATATGTCCATCTATTCTGAAATTCTGAAGACCGTGACCGTCGATCCTTGCATTGACTCCATCTTCAATGTCATCTGGACAGGCCCTTACGGTGAATTCATGGAGGAATACTTAAAAATATACAGAGGACTGCAGGGAAATCAGAAACCGATTGCCTCATGGGTCTATGGACCGAGGGTGCCCTATATTCATGAATTGACTTATCAGTTAGAGGATCTGGGTTTTCCTGTATTTCCGGACATTGAGATGGCCATTAAATCGCTTGGAGTGGCAAGCCGATATGCAAAGGCAAAGGGAGGAGATCGATGAAGAAGTCCGCGACGATCACACAATTGAGAAAAGAGGGAAGACTGATCCTGACCGAATTTGAATCCAAAAAGTTCCTGAAGCAGGCGGGAATCCCCGTGATTGAGACGAGGTTGGCGAGAACCCCGAAGGAGGCTGTCCTGTTCAGTCAGAAGATGGGTTTCCCCGTGGCATTAAAGATCGCTTCTCCGGATATCGTCCACAAGAGTGATTCAGGCGGCGTGAGGCTTTCCTTGAATAACGGTTCCGAGGTAAGGGCGGCTTACAGGGAGATTATGGATGGCGTTCAGAAAAAATATCCTTCGGCGTCCATCCAGGGAGTATCCGTGCAAAAAATGGCGAAGCCTGGGACAGAGGTGATTGTGGGCACGAGCAAAGATCCCCAATTCGGGCCGGTCATCATGTTTGGCCTGGGTGGAATTTTTGTGGAAGTCCTCAAAGATGTCTCTTTCAGGATTATCCCATTAGGTAAAAAAGACGCTCTGGAGATGATCGAAGAGATAAAAGGATATCCGTTGCTGCAGGGTTACCGGGGCAAGGAGTCAGTTGATATTCCGGCTTTAACAGAGATCATTTTAAAAATATCCAGAGTGATGGAGGAGAACCCGGAGATCAAAGAACTCGAACTCAACCCCATCCTGGCTTACAAAAAGGGAGCCCTTGCCGTTGATGCAAGAATCATTCTGGAGGAGAAAGCGGTTCTATAATGAGAGCTCTGAAAAACTACTACTCGCTCTCTCATCAGAGATTTCTAACCTTTTCAGAAATCTCACACCTAAATTGAGCGATTTTTTCATCCCTCACAAGGGAGGCGGGGAGGCCGAATAAGCCTTTTAGAGCGATCACCTTTGATGGGTTGAATCAACCATGAGGTTGGCTTCATCATCACCTGTTTGGTGAAAGTTCAAGGTCCATTACCCAAATGTCCAACGTATCGCATTCTAAAAGGGTTTGAGGCATCTCTGCCTCCCTTGTGAGATAGGATGAATTGCTCAATTTAGGTCACAATAATTTCCTGAACTCCCCTGAAATGGGAACCCGCTTGCCCGTCTTTGCATCATAGAAGAAGATGATCTGATATCCCTGGGCGATGAGTTGACCGGTCGTTTTGTTGATAAACCGGTAATCGAGCTTCGCATACCCCTTCTCCAAATGATGGTCTCCTACCGTCACGCGGACCTCGATCCGGTCATTGAGATAGGCCGGACTCATAAACCGCACATTGGTCTCGCCCACCAGGAACCAGGGAGAAGGGGCTTCGCTCATGTCGAGATGATCGACCATCATCCGCTCTCTTGCCGTGCAGGCCCAATAAATGTAACTTCCGTCGTAGGCAATCCCTGAAGTCGTCGTATCGATTGGCGTCACGACATGTTCATAAACATATTCAACGGCCATCTTCGCCACCTCCTTTCCTCGGTGTCTCAAACAAACATCCCTGTTCTCTTCGATGATCCGATGTAAACCACTCAGATATTTTCCATTCTCCCTCTCACCACGTGCTTGAACGCATCGACCACTCCGGGATCAAACTGCTTGCCTGTATTTTTAATGATCTCTTCCATCGCTTCCCAGGGGGTCATTCCTTTGCGATAGGGCGGTCGCTGGTCATCGCATCAAAGGCATCGGCCACGGCAATAATACGGGCGCCTAAAGGAACGCCGGTTACCTCCCTCTCCGGATCCCCGGTGGCCTCCGTGAAATGCATGTGATGTGAAACAACAATGGGAACGACCTCTTTGAGGACCGACCCCACGGAAGTGAGGAGGTATGCATCTTTTACCGTACGCTCATCAACAAGGTCCCGTTCCTCCGTTGTTAATTGGGCTGCTTTGCGAAGGATCTCGCCGCTGATTTCAACCTTTCCGATATCATGAAGTAAACCCGCCACACGAACATTTTCCACTTCTGTCCGTGGCAACTCCATCGCTATCCCAATCTCCATGGCCAATTCCGAGACCCTGACCGAATGGCCTTTGGTATAACGATCCGTGGATTCGAGATATTTAGAGAGAATTTCCAAAACTC
>VGRU01000303.1 GCA_016875255.1 Deltaproteobacteria bacterium | reverse complement strand
AAGGAGGGATCAACATGAATCGGAAGACCGTTTTCTTCAGCTTTCTCATCTTTGCCTTTGGTCTCTTATGGAGCGCTGAAGTTTTCTCTCAAACCCGGCTGGTGGTGAAGTCGGCAAGAGCGGGAACCTCTTACTACTCTCTGGCCATGGGAATGGCAAAAGCCATGATGACCGTCCCCGGGATTGAGGCATCGGTGGAGGAGAGCCTCGGCTCCGTGGCCAATGTGAAGGAGGCGAAGACACGAAGCCAATTTATCTTCACCTCCACCTCGGATCTCATTGCACAGGCTTTGAAAAAAACAAAACCTTTTGAAGAGGGTGGATATGAAAGGATTCGAACCCTCTGGGCCATCCCCGGAGTCACGGTTCACTGGGTGGTGAGAGAGGACAGCGGCGTTAAGACGATTCGCGATCTTGAAGGCAAGAGATTCATCCCGGGAGGAATCGGCACAGCCACTGAAAGGTTGACCAAGCTCATTCTAAAAATCTATGATCTTGAAGGAAAAATTGATCTTCCCGCCGTGGATTTAAAGGAAGGCGTCGATGCCGTGGTCAATCGCAGGGCGGTTGGCTTCACCACCGGCAGCCCTTTTCCAACGCCCATGGTCATGGAGATCACCGCAACCACTCCTGTCCGGCTTCTTGAGATGGGGGAATCAGAATTTAAGAAACTTGCCGAAGTTGATCCGACCTATTCATCAACCACGATCCCATCGGGAACCTACAAGGGAGTGGATTACGACGTGAGAACCGTTGCCTCCCCTGTTTTAACCTATACCACGGATGACCTTCCTGAAGAGATTGCCTACAGATTGACAAAGGCTTTCTGGGAGAACAGAAAGATTCTCGCTGATGCCCACCCCATCGGCAAAGTTCTCGACATCAAGGGGGTGAGATATGGCGTGGCAAAGGTTCACCCGGGCGCGCTTAAATATTATAGAGAAGCCGGAGTCGATATCCCGGCCTCTATGAGATAGACCCTGTTGTTGTATTTAATTCGGCGCAGGGACTTACTTCGTTAGAAGGTTACGGTTACGAAGCCCGTTTGGATTGATAGTCAAAAGGTTATGGGTGACGATGCTCGTATCGAAGCAAGAGGCTAGAAAAACGAAGCTCGAGCATCCAGATTCTATTCACGAGTTTCGATACGAGCTTCGACAACTTCAAACGTAATTTTCAATTTAACGATACGGGCATCGTTACCGTTGCCGTTTTACGCAGCCCTTATTTCTGGAATTTCTAACAGGGACAGGTCTCCGGGAAGTCCCGACTTTCCCTGCCCATCCATTTTTTCAGATCATGGAAAAAATTGACAAGATCATCCCCTTCATCCTCCTCATCTTCTCCAGCCTCCTGGCCATCTTCTCCCTTCTTCTGCCTGTTTATGCGGGGCCATCTTCTCCCTTCTTCTGCCTGTTTATGCCTTCATCCCCAATCTGATCGAGAGGTCGATCCATCTGGGTCTAGCTATTCCGCTCATCTTTCTTGCCGGAAAACAAACACAGGGGAGATGGAGATTCTGTCTGAACCTGCTTTTTACCCTCTCAGGGCTCTTTCTCTGTATCTATATCATCATTGACTTTGAAGGGGTGCTCAATCAGTTCGGAATTGTCAAAAACCCTTTTCAGACATTGATGGGCCTGGCCATGGTTCTGATCATATTGGAATCTGCACGTAGGATGATCAAGCCCGTGCTTCCTGTAATCACCCTTCTTTTTCTGCTCTATGCCCTCTACGGACATCATCTTCCGGGTTATTTCGGCCATGTGAAGTATGACCTTTCCCAGATTATGGGAATGCTCTATCTCACGACCGGAGGCATCTGGGGCCAGCTGACCGGAATTTCCGCTGGCATCATCGCCATCTTTGTCTTTCTGGGCGCCTTCATCGGCGCAACAGGCGGAGGAACTGGATTTACAAAAATCGCTCTCAGGGTTGCCGGAAGATTAAGAGGCGGGCCCGGTAAAATGGCTACGGTTTCAAGCGCCCTGTTTGGAACTATCTCGGGAAGCGCTTCTGCCAATGTGGTCGTGGATGGACCGTTCACGATCCCGCTGATGAAGAAACTGGGATTCAGGCCTCCCTTTGCCGCAGCCGTCGAGGCAGTCGCCTCAACCGGAGGCCAGATCATGCCTCCCATCATGGGAGCAGGGGCCTTTATCATGGCTGAATTGACCCAGACCCCCTATCTCAAAATTGCATTGGCCGCCGCTTTGCCGGCCGTCATTTATTTCTTCACGGTCTGGATGGGAATCCACTTCTTCGCCATGCGGGACGGCCTTCGCGGTCTGGAGGCAGAGGAGATCCCTTCCTGGCCGGAAACTCTCAGGGCAAGCAGTTTCTTCTTCCTCCCTCTGGCCGTTTTGATATTTCTCCTCCTCCGTCACTACACTCCGCAATATGCCGCCTTCTGGGCTGCCCTCAGCGCCCTTCCCCTCGCCTTCTTTACACTCGATTGGAAATTTGATCGAACCTTCCTAACTAAAATAAAGGGAGCCGTGCTGGAGGGCGCATCCCAGGTTGCGATGATTGCAAGCATCTGCGTCTGCGCCCAGATCATCATCGCCATTCTCTCCTTAACCGGCTTGGGCGTGAAGATATCCACCTTTATCATCGATTTCAGCGGAGGAGCCCTCCTGCTCACTCTCATTCTCACCATGGTGACCTGCGTTGTTCTTGGGATGGAAGTTCCGACAACCGCTGCTTATATCATGGCCGCTGTGGTAGCCGGTCCGGTGCTCATCAAACTTGGCATCCATCCGGTTGCGGCACACCTCTTTATCTTCTACTTCGCCATCCTCTCGGCCATCACCCCTCCGGTCTGCGGCGCCGTCTTTATCGCCTCTGGAATAGCCCAGACCGATTGGATGCAGACCGCCCGCTATAGCCTGAGGTTGAGCTATGCCGCCTTCCTCTTGCCTTTTGTCTTTATCTACGACCATTCCCTTCTTCTCATCCAGGGCAGTGCCTTCGACACGCTTCTATGCCTCTTCCGCACGACCATGGCCATGATTCTTCTGAGCGCAGGATTTATCGGACAGTTTCGAAGAGAGTTGAACCTTCCGGGAAGGCTGGTCTTGCTGGCCTTGGGGATTCTATGGATTGTCAATCACTGGCTCTGGGATCTCGCAGGCCTCCTGGGAACGATCCTCATCATCAGTGACCGAAAACGGATCTATAAGAATTGAGGCCGCGAGGGGATGAGATTAACCGGAGGGAGGTTCAATAAAGGCATCCCTCAGGAGTTTGCTCTGTCTTAAGAAGGCCTGGCGGGGATTTTTCGTAATCTTCATCAACGAGATCTCCTGCGTGATGAGTCTGGTCACATTGAGGAGGTAGGTCTCAGGTTTTTTAGACTCCCGCTGGTAGAGGGGATGCTGTCGATTGATATAGATCACCGTTCCCTCTGTGAAGCATTCCTGTCCTTCTTCTCCGAAATCATCAAGGCAGACAGAGACCCCTGTCTCCCCAAACTTCGTCCTCTGAACAACGGCATTGGGAGTGAGCCTCTTCACCTTGGGGGATTTCTTCCGTGCCTTCTTCTCCGGAAGGGGCGGCTTCTCCTCTTCCATCTCCCCCATCCCTGTCAGGAGGAAAAACTTGAAGAGGCAAGTTCCATTGGCCGCCCTCTTTTTCCCATTCCTTCTTGTCAAAGGTCACCTTGGCAGCGAAATCTCCCCTCTGGGTATTGACCTCAAAACATTCGCAAGCGGAGAGAGAAGCAAACTTCCCTATGCCAAACTGTCCGATCAGGTCCCGATGAAAAAGAGGCGATCTCGCTTTGTTCACCTTTTCCGTAGAACCGATATTGAAATATTGCTTCAAACCTCCCCGGTCCATTCCTGTGCCATTGTCTTTCACCTCAATCATCTGATCGGTCATC
>VGRU01000302.1 GCA_016875255.1 Deltaproteobacteria bacterium | reverse complement strand
GGGTCAATAAGACGCTCGCCCAGGTGGAACAGGTCAAGAAATTTGCGATCATTCCCAAGAAACTATATGAAGAGGATGGCGAGGTGACTCCCACAATGAAAGTGAAGCGAAAATCGATCAACGAAGCTTATAAAGATATTATCGAGAAGATGTATAAGGGAGGGATGGAATAGTCGAGTAGTCTTTTAGTCATGTAGTCGGATCGTCCTTTATTTTGTGATTCTTATCCAATCGGTGAGCTTCTCACAGCTCCCATCCGGGCGGACCTTTCCGTAAAAGACGTGTTTTCCTCCCTGTCTCTCCATAGGACCATAAGTGACAGGGACACCGATACCCTGCCAATCCTTCAGGGTCTCCATGGCCTTTACCCAAGAATCGGGTGTTAGATTCCTTCCCGCTCTCCTCACCCCTTCAACAAAGGGTTCGGCAAAGCCAATCCCCGCGTAGTAAAAAAGTCCCCATCTTTCCTGGGGCTCCAATTGCTTTTGCCATTTTCTGTACTTCACCATCAAGGGGTGATTCGAATCGGGTAATTCCGAAAAGAAAGAATTGACCACGCCGACCCACGAACCTTTTGTAATTTGCATCATGAGAGCAGAATCACAGAGGGTATTACTGGTGGCCCATTGAGCTTTAAAGCCGATTTTAGCAGCTTCACTCAAAATCAATGCTGCATGAACAGGCATTACCAACATGATCACAGCCTCTGCTCCCGATTTCTTCAGCTTTAGTACATGGGAACTTAAGTCTCGATCGGTCACTTCAGCTGAGACTTGGGCGACAAGATCGATCTCCTTATCTTTGAGATATCGCTCAACCCCCTCCAACCCTTGTTTCCCAAAGTCATCATTCTGGTAAAACATGGCAATTTTCTTAAAGCCCATCTTCGAGTGAAGAAGATCTGTTAGGTTATAGGCTTCATCGTCGTAAAGAGGGTAGAGTGCAAACAGGTATTTTTGAAAAGGGTGAGTCCAGTTGCGGGCGCCACTGACTGGGCCGAACCAGGGCACTTTGTTCTCCATGAGGTAGTCACGGACGGCCATACCCGTTCCAGTTCCAACACCGCCGATAACAGCAAATACCCCAATTTGGTCTACGAACTCTTTAGCAATGGCTTTAGTTTTTGCTGGTTGGTAAGCATCGTCGCGAATAGAATATTTAATCTTCCTTCCGTGGATTCCTCCTTCTTGGTTAACGATTTTGAAAAGCAACCCAGAACCCCTGGCCACTGCGCCCCAGGGCGCGCCAGGTCCGGTCTGGGGTCCCCATTGACCCACAAGGATCTCGGTATCCGTCACACCACGAACAGGTTGGGATGAGGCAAGGGTTACCATTGAAAGAATGAAGAAAAACGACGACCCGAGAAGAGCTAAAGTTCGATGCACCATTTTAGATCCTCCATTTCTCAAGGTTTATAATAGGTTAAGGAAAGTGATGAGGACCCCACACCAATAGAATGATATCAAAAAAAACAGCAAATTCAAGCAGAATTGTGAGATGTAATTCTAAGCGGACTATTTTAGGAATGATTTGGAGACAAACGTTTTACCCCGTTAGAAAGCCCCGCAGCTCTGCTGCGGGGATGGTGACTGTTAGAAAGTTGAAAGCTTTCTAACGGGGTTTACTAAAATGATTGAACGTTAATGTTAAGCCCTTTAGTCTCTTAGCAATGAAATGATGCGTAAAATGGCAACAAAATTTTTTAGATCGAGCGGATGTTAAATCCGAAGCACGAAATCCGAATTTCGAAACAATCATAAATGACCAAATTCCAAATGTTCAAAACAAAAAAAGTTTTAGATATTTGAATTTTGAACATTCGAATTTGTTTCGGATTGGTCCTAAGAGGACGCTTCGCCCGATATTCGAATTTCGAAATTATTCAACTCCCAATCCCTGTTTGGTTCCGGCTACGCCGGGTTAGGTATTCGGAATTTTAATCACTTTTTACCGCCAGCGTTTCTTTCTTTTCCACCTCTGATATCCTTTGGCCGATTCCTCGGAGCGGATGCCCAGGTAGAATTCCTTGACGTCTTCGTCTTCCAAAAGGATGTTGGGGGTGTTGGCCGCCACGATCCTTCCGCTCTCCAGCACAAAGGCATAATCCGAAATCTTGAGCGCCATCTTTGCGTTCTGTTCTACGAGGAGGATCGTTGTCCCTTCTTCGTTGATCGTCTTGACGATTCCAAAGATCTCCTTGACGAGAATGGGGGAGAGCCCCAGAGAGGGTTCGTCCAGCATCAATAATTTTGGTCGGGCCATCAGCGCCCGACCGATGGCCAGCATCTGCTGCTCTCCGCCGCTCAGGGTACCGGCCCACTGGTCCTTTCTCTGGGCGAGAATGGGGAAGTGGCTGATCACGCGCTGGTGATCCTCCTTTACCCCCTTCTTATCCTTTCGGGTATAAGCTCCCATCTTTAAATTCTCATCGACGCTCAGCTCCGGGAAAACCTCTCTTCCCTCCGGGACATAGGAGATGCCGAGATGGACAATCTCCTCCGCATCCTTTCCATCGATCCTCTTGCCCATGAATTCGATGGTTCCCTTATCCGGCTGGTCCTCGAGGAGCCCCATGACAGTTTTGAGGATGGTTGTCTTTCCGGCGCCATTGGCTCCAAGGATGGAGATAATCTGTTTCTCCTGGACTTCAAGGGAGACCCCTCTGACCGCCATGATTAAACCATAGAGGGTTTCAATGTTTTTTACTTTAAGCAACTTTTTCTTCCTCTCCGAGATAGGCTTTCAGGACTTCGGGATGCCTCTGAATCTCCTCCGGCAGCCCTTCCGCTATCTTTTCTCCAAAATTGAGAGCCAGGATGCGATCCGAAACATCCATGATCAGATTCATGTCGTGTTCCACGAGAAGTACGGTGATCCCGAGATCGTCCCGGATATCCTGAATGAAAAAGATCATATCCTTTTTTTCTTCGAGATTCATTCCCGCAGAAGGTTCATCGAGCAGAATCAATTCCGGTTCTAAGGCGAGGGCGCGGCCGAGCTCCACCAGTTTGCGGGTTCCATAAGGAAGATTGATGACAAACTGATTTCTTGCCGCCTGCAATTCGAGAAAGTCGATCACCTCCTCGACCTTTCCCCTGTGCTCGATCTCCTCTTTTGCGGCTTTCGAGTTTTTATAAATGAAGGTCGCCCCGCGCCAGACCCCTGTCTTCATATGAATATGGCGTCCCAACATCAGGTTATCCATTGTGGACATATGGGAGAAGAGTTCGATGTTTTGAAAGGTCCGGGCGATCCGTTTCTCGGCGACTTGATGAGGCTTGAGACGAGTGATCGCCTCTCCCTTGAAGAAGATCTTCCCGGAGTTGGGCGGGTAAATTCCGCTAATACAATTGAAGATGGTGGTCTTTCCCGCGCCATTCGGTCCAATGATGGAATAGATGGCGCCTTTTTCGACCTCAAAGCTCACATTGTTAACAGCCTTGATTCCGCCAAAAGCAATCGTCAGGTTTTCGATTTTGAGGATTGAGGCCATAAATCTATGTTTTACACTTTAATTTTTTCCCCTTCCCCACAAGGAGACTGTGTCGTAAAGGGGGAAGAAAGGAAAATGTCATGAACTTGTTTCAGCATCTCATAGAATCAACTACTTACGAGACCCTGAAATAAATTCAGGGTGACAAAATAATTATTTCGACACAGCCCCAAAGGGGGGAGGAAATATTTTTTTATTGATCATTGCTAATTTTTCAATTTGCACTGATCATTATTTAGTGATCCTGATCCAGTCGGTCAGCCGTTCGATATTTCCATCGGGCTTGACTTTGCCGTAGAATACGTGTTTGCCGCCCTGCCTGTCCTTCAGACCGGCGTAGGTGACGGGCAGGCCGATTCCCTGGAAATCTTTCATGCCTTCCATGGCTTTTATCCAGC
>VGRU01000301.1 GCA_016875255.1 Deltaproteobacteria bacterium | reverse complement strand
CTTAAATTGAAAATAACCAAATTCCAAGCACCTGCCTTCGCCGAAGCGGCTTCGTGAAGGCAGGCCAATAACCAGATAAACATAATAAGATAGGTCTTTTCCAGTTTGTCATTCCGGGCTTAACCCGGAATCCAGTATTTTCAATTAATTAAAAATTCTCTGGACTCCGGTTTTCACCGGAGTGACGACTTCCACGAGTTTATCAACATTGGAATTTGGTTATTGGGATTTATCTTGGAAATGATTGTATATTCCAAAAGCCCCTCAGAAACGATTCGGATCGGGAAGACCATCGGACGCCTCCTTCAACCGGGGGATGTCGTCGCGTTAATGGGCGAACTGGGAGCTGGAAAAACTCAGTTCATCAAAGGGTTGGCGCAGGGAGCCGGTGTGGAAAGATCCGCCTATGTGTCCAGCCCCTCTTTCACGCTGATCAATGAATATAGGGGGAAAACACCCTTTTATCATATCGATCTTTACCGGCTCGAGGAGGAGAGAGAGGCTGAGGAGTTAGGCCTGGAAGAGTTTTTTCAGGGAGAGGGAATCACGGCCATTGAATGGGCGGACAGAATTCCTTCGTTGCTCCCGGTCGAGTTTCTCCGAGTTCAAATCCATTACACAGGCAAACAGGCCCGATCCATAGAGATGGTTGGGAAAGGGAAAAGATACGAAGAACTGATGAATCGATTGCGGATTTCGGATTGCGGATTTCGGAATTTAGTAACCTCGGATTATTAATTTGCCATTCCGCAATCCGCAATCTACATTCCGAAATTGCAAGGGAGGTGATGGAATGGCATTGGTTGTTCAAAAGTATGGCGGCACTTCCGTGGGCGATATCGATCGAATCAGGAATGTGGCCGGAAAAGTTATCCGTACCAGGGAGGAGGGGCATCAAGTTGTGGTGGTGGTTTCAGCGATGTCTGGAGAAACAGACAAATTGATCCGGCTCGCCCAGCAGGTCACTCCGAACCCCGATGAAAGAGAGATGGATGTCCTCATCTCCACAGGGGAGCAGGTCACCATTGCGCTGCTTTCGATGACCCTAAAATCGATGGGCTGTGATGCAAAATCGTATCTCGGATTTCAGATCAAGATTGCTACGGACAGCGCCTTTGGCAAGGCCCGCATCACCGGGATCGAGTCGGAGAAGATGCTTGAAGATTTAAGAAACGGAAGGATTGTGGTGGTGGCCGGGTTTCAGGGCGTGGATGAGTCCGAAAATATCACCACGCTCGGCCGTGGAGGTTCCGATACAACTGCTGTGGCTGTGGCGGCCGCCATCAGAGCGGATGTCTGTGAAATTTACACCGATGTCGATGGGGTTTATACGACCGATCCCAATATCTGCCCCAAGGCCCGGAAGCTTTCCAGGATCTCTTATGATGAGATGCTTGAAATGGCCAGTCTGGGAGCCAAGGTGCTTCAGATCCGCTCTGTGGAGTTTGCCAAGAAGTACGATGTTCCCATTCATGTGAGATCGTCATTCAATGATAATCCCGGAACCCTTGTCTGCAAGGAGGAGAGAGAGATGGAAAGAGTGGTTGTTTCAGGCGTGACTTATAATAAGAATGAAGCAAAGATTGAGATCATGCGCGTTCCGGATATCCCCGGGGTGGCCGCTAAATTATTCAAACCCATTGCCGATGCCAATATCGTGGTCGATATGATCATCCAGACCTCCAGCACGGAAAAAGGCAATGCGGATCTGGCCTTCACTGTCCCCAAAACAGATTTCGTCAAGGCCCTTCAGATCGTGAAGGAGAGGGTCAGGGAGATCGGCGGAAAGGAAGTCCTCTCCGATGAAAACATCGCCAAGGTATCGATCATCGGCGTCGGGATGAGAAGCCATTCCAATGTGGCCGCACAGATGTTTTCCGCCCTGGCCAGGGATGGCATCAACATCCAGATGATCTCCACTTCGGAGATCAAAATCTCCTGCATCATCGACTCCAAATATACGGAACTCGCTGTGCGAGCCCTCCACGACGCCTTTGAGTTGGATAAACCCAGCGTGACAGAAGAGAAATAATCAATGCAAAATGATCAATTAGCAATTATGATGAAACCGTAAAAAGTCAAAAAAGGATAAGAACCGTCATTCCGGCGAAAGCCGGAATCCAGTAATTTCAAATGATTATAAAAACACTGGACACCGGTTTTCACCGGTGAGACGACTTTTTACGAAACGATCGATCATCAGTTAGCAATGAAAAGACGATTAGGCCAACATAGTTCAAGATTTTTTGTCATTATATTTTTTTGTTAATTTTGCAATGATATTTACATGGCGAGGTTATTCTTTTGAGCAAGCAATCGATTAAAATCTACGATACCACCCTTCGCGATGGTTCCCAGGCGGAGGGCATTGCCTTTTCGGTGGAGGATAAGGTCCGGATTGCCCAGAAGTTGGATGAACTGGGCATCCACTACATCGAAGGGGGTTGGCCTGGCTCCAACCCGAAGGACCTCCAGTTTTTTCAGGAGATCAAATCGGTGCGTCTCTCCGGGGCGAGGATCGTTGCCTTCGGAAGCACGTGCCGGGCAGGGACATCGCCCGAAGACGATCCTAATCTCCAGGCGCTGATCGAGGCAGGCACAGAGGCCGTCACCATCGTTGGGAAATCCTGGGACATGCACGCCCTCGAGGCATTAAACATCAGCCTCGATCAGAATCTTGAGATCATTTCTCAATCGATCCGCTTTCTCAAGGGAAAAGTTCCTGAAGTCATTTTTGATGCGGAACACTTCTTTGATGGATTCAAAAACAACTCCTCCTATGCCCTTTCCATACTGAGGGCGGCCCAGGAGGCGAAGGCTGATTGGATTGTGCTCTGCGATACGAATGGAGGCGCCCTCCCTTATGATCTTCAGATGGCCATCCGTGAGGTGAAGAAGAAAATCACCGTTCCTCTCGGCATCCATGTCCATAACGATGCTGAGATGGCGGTGGCCAATTCGATTCTTGCCGTGCGCGAGGGAGTCGCACAGGTTCAGGGAACGATCAATGGCTATGGCGAACGATGCGGCAATGCCAATCTCTGTTCCATCCTTCCCAATCTCAAATTGAAGATGGGGCTTCAATGTATGACCGATGCCCAGCTCCAAAAGATGACCGAGGTCTCCCGCTTCGTTTCGGAACTGGCAAATCTGCCTCATCCGAAGTATCTGCCCTATGTGGGCGACAGCGCCTTCGCTCACAAAGGCGGCGTCCATGTGAGCGCCATCCGGAAGAGCCCCCTCACCTACGAACATATCAAGCCCGAGCATGTGGGAAATCGCCAGAGGGTTCTCATCTCCGATCTCTCCGGAGAATCGAACATTCTCTACAAGGCGGCTGAGTTCGGAATCGACCTCGAAAGCAAAGATCCCAATGTCCGCACCATCCTGGACAACTTAAAAAAACTCGAGCACGAGGGATTTCAATTTGAAGGAGCGGAGGGCTCCTTTCAGATCCTTGTCAAAAAAGCCCTTGGAAAGCACAAGAGATTTTTTGAGCTTCTGGGATTTCGTGTGATCGTCGAGAAAAAAGAGGAGGAAGGACCTCCCCTCTCGGAAGCCACCATCATGGTCCGCGTTGGCGATCAGGTCGAACATACGGCCGCCGTGGGAAATGGCCCTGTCAATGCCCTGGACAATGCCATCCGCAAAGCCCTCGAAAAGTTCTACCCCGAATTGAAAGAGGTTACACTTCTCGATTACAAAGTGAGAATCCTCACCACCAAAGACGGAACCGGCGCCCAGACCAGAGTCCTCATCGAATCCGGAGATCGGGAGTCTAAATGGGGGACGGTAGGGGTCTCTGAAAATATCATCGAGGCAAGCTGGCAAGCCCTCGTGGATTCCATCGACTATAAACTCTTGAAAGAAGAACAAAACGAAAAGAAATAATGTCAAATGTCAAAGTTCAAAATCCAAATAAAATTCAAATTTCAAAAATA
>VGRU01000300.1 GCA_016875255.1 Deltaproteobacteria bacterium | reverse complement strand
AGAGGGCGCACTTCTTTTCGTAAATCTCTTTTCCTCTCTGAATAGAGGCTTTTGTGACTTTGATGGGATTCTTCACCTTTTTCGCCGACTCAGGGGCGATCCAGCCTGTCTTCTCGTGGGCAAAAACCACCACAGCCACGATTGCCAAAATGAACCCCGTTACCCAATGATGCGGTCTCATTCCTGTCTCCTTTTTGAAGCAAGGCTGAAGCCTTGCGCTACATTTACACGGGTGGGCAGAATCGAAATTAAATCTTCGTTTCCGCAGCCTTTAACTTCCCTCTCTTCAGAGCCCTCTCCTTCACCATGGCAAAGATGATGGGTGTGATGATCAACACATGGATGGTCGAGGTCAGGAGGCCTCCGATAATGGGCGCGGCAATCGGCTTCATCACATCCGCACCCACGCCCGAAGACCACATGATGGGAACCAGACCGATCAGCGTTGTCCCGACAGTCATCAACTTCGGACGGAGCCGGAGGACCGAACCCTCCACCGTGGCCTCGTGGATGTCCTGCTGTGTGATCTCTCCTTTTGCAAGACGTTTGTTCAAAGCCTCATGAAGGTAGATGATCATCACTATACCGGTCTCCACCGCTATCCCGTAGAGAGCGATGTAGCCCACCCAGACCGCCACGCTAAAATTGTATCCGAGGAGGTACTGGAGGATGACGCCTCCGGTCATCGCATAGAGGACGGCAACCATCAGGATGATCGACTCTGCAATCGAATGGAATGTCATATAGAGAAGGATGAAGATGATGAAGAAGACGATGGGCATCAGGATTTTTAACCGTTCTTTCGCTCTGACCTGAAACTCATACTGGCCGCTCCAGGAGAGGGAGTATCCCGTTGGGAGCTTCAATTTCTCCCGGATTACCCTCTTCGCCTCTTCCACATATCCACCAATGTCCCTTCCGGTCACATCCACGTAGACATAACCGGTCAGCATCGCATCCTCATCCCGGATCATGGCAGGGCCTGTGGTGTGGCTGATCTCGGCCAATTGCCCAAGGGGGATATGGAGAAGTGGAGATGGAGAGCCAGCCATCGATTGCATCCCTGTAGCGCTTCCCCCCCTCACCGGAACCAATATCCTTTTTAACCTCTCAATATCATCCCGGAGTTCCCGCGGGTAACGGATATTCACTGGATATCTCTCTCTCCCCTCGACAGTCCAGGTAATATTCATTCCTCCCAGGGCTGTCTGAATGACCTCCTGCACTTCGCCGACGGTCAGGCCATACCGGGCGATCGCATCCCGATTGATCTTAATATCCGTAAAATAGCCTCCTGCCACCCTCTCGGCATAGACGCTCCTTGTGCCGGCCACTTCTTTAAGGATGACTTCGATATGGATTCCTGTTTCTTCGATCGTCTTCAAATCCGGACCCGAGACTTTGATTCCGACCGGCGTCCGGATCCCTGTCGTCAGCATATCGATCCTGGCCCGGATGGGCATGGTCCAGGCATTCTGGAACCCCGGAAATTGCATCTTTCTATCCATCTCTTCCACGAGCTCTTCATAGGTCATCGTTCGATGGGTTCCGAAGATCTTTTCCGCCGCAGGCTGCATCCATTGAGGGAGAAAAGAATAATCCTTCCTTTTCTTTCGCCACTCCTCTCTCGGCTTCAGGTGGACTGTTGTCTCCATCATGCTGAAGGGCGCCGGGTCCGTGGAGGTCTCTGCCCGGCCCGCCTTTCCAAAGACGGTATGGACTTCCGGAAAGCTCTTAAGGATCTTATCCTGAACCGCAAGAATCCTTCCGGCCTCGGTCACTGAAATCCCCGGACTGGTAACAGGCATATAGAAGATCGTCCCCTCGTAAAGGGGAGGCATAAACTCGCTTCCGATCTTTAATAACAGAAAGACGCTCAAGGGAATGATGAGGAAGTTGACGAAGAGCGCTGTCTTCTTAAATCTCAAAACAAAGTGGATGACGGGTTCATAGAACCATCGGAAGAACCTTGAGATCGGGTTCACAGCCTCGGGTTTGAGGCGTTTGCCTTTTAAGAAGATCGTCATCAATACGGGAACAAGAGTGATGGCAAGAATCGAAGAGGCCGCCATCGCAAAGGTCTTGGTAAAGGCAAGGGGACGGAAGAGCCTTCCCTCCTGAGCCTCAAGCATGAAGACCGGGATAAAGGAGATGATGATGATGATCAGTGAGAAGAAGATTCCCCGTCCCACCTGCTGGCAGGCCCGGACAATCGTGCCTGAGCTATTCTTCCGATCCTCCTCCGTGCCTTCGGAGAGGTGGCGATATCCATTTTCTACCATGACGATTGAGGCATCCACGAGAACTCCGATGGAGAGGGCAATGCCTCCGAGGGACATGATGTTCGATGTCAGCTTAAAAAAATACATCGGAATGAAGGAGGCAATGACCGCAATCGGCAGCGCAAAGATGGGGACAAAGGCAGAACGAAAATGGAGGAGAAAGACGATGATGACCAGGCTTACGACGATGATCTCCGTGAGGAGCGTTTTCTGAAGATTTTCAATGGAGAGTTGTATCAGTTCGGAGCGGTCGTAGGTTGGAACAATCTGCACGCCCTCCGGAAGCCCTGGTTTGATCTCTTCGATTTTTGCCTTGACCTTCTCAATCACATTGAGGGCATTTTCGCCGAATCGCATCACGATGATCCCGCCAACGACCTCGCCCTTCCCATCCAACTCCACAATTCCCCTGCGGATCTCCGGCCCGAGGCTGACCTGAGCAATGTCCCGGAGAAGGATCGGGGTTCCCCTGCGGCCGCCCACCACAATCTTCTGGATATCCTCGACAGACTTGATGTATCCACGTCCCCGCACCATATACTCTCTGCCACTGAATTCAAGAAGCCTTCCCTCCACATCCGCATTCGACATCCTGACACGCTCCATCACCTCCCTGAGAGAGATGCCATAGGCCGACATCCGGTTCGGGTCGATATTGATCTGGTACTGCTTGACAAAACCTCCCACGCTGGCCACCTCAGCCACTCCTTCCACGCTCGCCAGGGAATAACGGAGATACCAGTCCTGAAGGGTGCGCAGATAGGCAAGATCATGCTTACCGCTCTCATCCACAAGGGCATAGGTATAGACCCAACCCACTCCTGACGCATCCGGTCCAAGCACAGGATTTGCGCCTTGCGGAAGCCTTCCTGTTATTTGTTGCATATATTCGAGGACCCTGGACCTTGCCCAGTAGATATCTGTCCCGTCTTCGAAGATCACATAGACAAAGGAGAACCCAAAATCTGAAAATCCTCTTACCGTCCTCACCTTAGGCGCAGAGATGAGGGCCGAGACAATGGGATAGGTCACCTGATCCTCTATAAGATCCGGACTTCTTCCCTCCCAAGGGGTATAGACGATCACCTGGACATCGGAGATATCAGGCACGGCATCGAGAGGAATATGCTTGATCGAATAGACCCCTCCTAACATCACCAGGAGAACGACGGTGAAAACAAGAAATCGATTCTTCGCACAGATCTCGATAATCTTCTCGATCATTTTATCTCCCCTTTATTTTAACGCCTGCTATTAATTCCATCATTATCGTCAATAACAAACAGGGAATTGGTTGTTCGGTTAAGGTGACGAAGCCCGTATCGTTCATAAAAGGTTACGTTTAACGTCTTTAATCCTCATTTTACGTACCCGTTACCGTTAACCGAAACGGGCCTCGTTACCCTTACCGTTAAACTTTTATTTTCAAGCTAATGGGCATGTCCCGGGGCTCCAACAGCCTCTTTAAACCTCGACTCAGAGTCGATGAGGAAGTTGGCGCTTGTCACGACACGCTCTCCGGCCTTCAGGCCTTTTATGATCTCGTAATAATGATCAACCTTGGCGCCGACCTTCACCTCTCTCGGTTCAAAATAGCCATCGCCCTTATCCACAATGGCCATCTGTCGAAGTCCCGTATCGATAATCGCCCCTTCAGCTACCAC
>VGRU01000299.1 GCA_016875255.1 Deltaproteobacteria bacterium | reverse complement strand
ATCTGTCACCCTGAACTTGTTTCAGGGTCTCATAAGTTGTTGAAACTGTTAGATGCTGAAATAAATTCAGCATGACATTTTTTCTGTTTTCTGACTTTTTACGAGACCATCAAGGAAAGAGAGCTCTAAAAACTAGTTTTCGCTCTCTGATTACAGAGATTTCTGGACTTTTTCAGAAATCTCAAAGAGAGGTATTGCGATGGCAAAAAAGTTGACTTCCAACAAAACGGACAGGCGAATCAAATCGAAAAACCCACTTCATCACAAGAAATCCCGATCCCTGCTTAATGGAATACCCGAAGACCTTCCCTCCCTCTCACGGGCCAGCCGGATTACGCGCATGGTCTCAAGCGCAGGGTTCGATTGGCCGAATCTGGCAGGGGTTCTGGCCAAGATGGATGAGGAGACGAAAGAACTCCGGGAAGCCCTTTCTTCGGGCGACCGGAAGAGGATTCGTGAAGAGATCGGCGATCTCTTGTTCGTTCTGGTCAACTTGGCACGATTTCTCAAAATCGATCCTGAAGACGCATTGAGAAAAACAATCGAAAAATTTATCTCCCGGTTCAAATATATCGAGGAATCGCTCCTGAAGAAAGGGAAGTCCATCCATCAATCCAGCCTCGCCGAAATGGATTGCCTGTGGGAAGAGGCCAAAGGAAAAAGTTGAAAAGGCTACGGTTACGAAGCCCGTTTCGGTAACCGGTTACGGTTACGTATAGAGAATGAGACGATAAACGTCGCCTTCTTATAACGATACGGGCCTCGTTACCTTTACTGTTAGACTTTATTTTATAGAGGGTTCTTTGGGTTAAATCAGGTATTCGGCGACATTGATGTTGTACTCATTCGGGTCAAGGGTCTTTACGATCGTCCACTTACACTGGTTGGTGGTTTCATCCTTCTCCGTGAGATCGACCACCTTTCCTTTCCGGTATTGTCCCTCTTTGTAAAAGAGAAGGTTGACCTTCGGCCGGTCGATGAGGTCAGACTCTTCCTGCACTTGAACGACGATGCCCATCTCATTGGTATCGAGGAGGACCAGGGTGCCCAGAGGGAAGATGCCAATCATATTGATAAAGACCTTGACCAGGATGGGGTCGAAATCCTTTCCGCTCCGCTCCATCATCAACCCCAGGATCTTCTCCGACACATAAGGAAACCGGTTGTACACCCTCGGCCTTCCCAGAGCGTCATAAAAATCGGCAAGGGTGATGATCCTTCCGAAAAGGGTCACCTTTCTCTTTCGCGTCAGCTTGGGATATCCGCTCAAATCATACTTGAGATGATGCTCAAAGGCGCCACTGATCATCCGGGTGGAGAGCTCTCCCCACTCTTTGATCCTAATCACCATCTCTGTCCCGACGACCGGATGAATCCGTATGACCTCCCATTCCTCTGCGTTTAATTTTCCGGTCTTATTCAGAATCTCCCTGGGAACTCTTGTCTTCCCGATATCGTGAAATAACCCTGCCATGCCAAGATGGGAAAGATGCTTCTTGGGGATGCCAACCCTCTGCCCGATGGCGATGGCATAGATCGCCACATTGACCGAGTGGTTAAAGGTATACTCATCATAATTTTTAATGTTGGCCAATCCTAACAAAGCCGAATCGTCCTGCATAATCGCATTGACTGCATTCTGCATGAGACGCTTCGCCTTACGGATATTGACGACCTTCTGATTCTTAATGCCCTCCATCACCTCTTTGACCAGATTGATCGATTTAAAGTAGACCTCTTTAGAGCGCCGCTTCTGGTCCTCGGAATCGACATAGATCTCCTCGTCCTTAAAAAACTCCAGTTTCCCTACATGGATATGGCCAATCCCCCTGTATTCGAGTTGTTTCTTCACATAGAGGTAGTTGCTCTCGTTATTCTCCTCCAGTCCTGAAAGAAGAAAGATGAGGTCTTTCAGATGCTCCTTGCTCACCTCTTTCTCATCAAACTCCAGCTCTCCAATCCAGCGCTTCTTCATCTCATTCAAAAAACCCTTGAAGATTGGATAATTATCCGCCCTCACCTGAATCTTCACATTATTGAAAAAGCAGTTATCCCGGACGATCTTTAAAAAGAGGTGGCCTTCCGATTTGACTGCGGGGTTGATGGCCTGGAGACAATCCTGAACATACTGGTCCATGACGACATTGTTCCGGTCATAGATCGCAGTGCCCTTGAGCATTCGATAGAACCGGATGACAAATTCCGTCCCCATTTTGGTGGAAAGGTCATCCTGTGCAGTCAGTGGTTTTTCCGGCATCAGACGGATGGCTCCTTCGTGGAAATTGTTCTCAATGCTTGCTGGCAAGCATTCCGGATTGATTCCTCTTTCGAATTTCTCCCATTCTCGAGAATGGCTCTCGCCTCGGGCGTCCCGATCATGGCCAGCGCATTGGCCACCCCGGGCCGGATCTCATCCTTTTTGCCCATTCCGAAGAGACTCTTGCGCTCTAATATCTGCTGAAGCACGGGGAGGGCCTCATTGGAGCCCACCATTCCGATTGCATCGAGAAAGGCCTTCATCTCGGTCGGTTCCTTCTTCTGAAAGTCCTTCGACTGGACCACTTCTAAAAGAGCAGCCAGGCCTATATTTTTTCCTATTCTTCCGAGATTGATGGCAGACATTGCCCGGATACGTCCATCTTTGTCAATGAGGGCTTTGATGAGTAAAGAGATGGATTTCGGACCGCCAATCAATCCCAGAGCCTGAATAGCCTCCCGCCTCACCCGGAGTTCACCATGATTGAAAGCCTTCTGGATATAGGGGAAGGCCTTCTCTTTTCCGACCCGACCAAGGATATAGGTGATATTGCGCACCAGATACCACCGCCGGTCGTCGATGAAGGGAGTAAAGAGTTCGATGGCATTCTTCCCGATTTCAGAGAGGGCGTCACAGAGAACCCTCCGGGTCTTTGAATTTTTCAGCTCTCCTAACAATTTGATGAGGGGCTTGATCGAACTCTGCTGAAGAAGGATGAGGTACTCGTTTACATCTTCCAACCGGACGCCCGCCTCTTTTTCAAGGATCCTCCCGACCCGCTCGATCCTCACCTCATCACCCGCGCTCTCGATCAATTTATGAATGGCTTCAGCCTGCCAATCCTTGAGTTCATAGGTCTTGATTATGATATAGAGTCGTTTTAACAGATCGCTTGCCCTTTGAAACTCGCCGAGAGTGAGAAGACCATCCAGAATCTTCAGAAGGAGATTCACAGCATCCTGATAGGGCTCTTGCTCTTTCTCCAGCCCCAGAACCTCGAAGAGGATGTCAGCCGCATTGAAGACAAAGGTGGGATCGATCTCATTCTCCACCTCGATTCTCAATCGGTCCACTTCCTCAGGGGTGAGGAAATAGACATTTTTGTCCCTGATCGCCTCCCCACCGACGGTCTGGGAAAGGATTTTTCCCAGGTCGGGCTCTTCCTCCTCAAGGAGGTCCACCTGGACGTTATAGGCGATGGGCTTGAAGATCAGCTTACTTCTGAACTGATCCACATTTTCAGGGATGAGAATGGGGGTTTCTTCGAGGAATTCGTCCGTGGCAAGGTAGCTGATGTGCTCGAAATCTCTCTCCCATATCAGGGTGACGAGGTCGTCTTCCAGTTCGTTGATATTCTCGCTCCCCCTGATGACATCCATCAACCCCTGAACCTCCCACTCCTCCAATCCCTTCACAAACCGGAGCTCCCTCAACCCATCTTTATAAAGGAGGAAGGCAAGACTGGATTTCGGATCCCGGTTTTCGTAAAGGACCCTGTCTTTAAATGAGAGAGCGAATTCATCAATCTGAAGGATAAAGGAAGGATATTTATTTAAAAAATACTGAAATTTTTTGAGCAGTTGATCTCTGAAACCCTTGATCGTAGGGTTGTCGGGCGGATAAAACCGTATGGCTTTAAAGGTCTTTAGAAAAAAGCTGGTCAAATCCCTGGCCAGGAGGAGTTCTTCATCCGTCTCCATCCCTTCGACCATGACCATCTCTTCAGCCAGATCAA
>VGRU01000298.1 GCA_016875255.1 Deltaproteobacteria bacterium | reverse complement strand
ATTTTAGTTGATGCAGACTCCTACTTATTGGAGCTACTGCGTTATATCCATTTGAATCCGGTTCGGGAAATGAGGGACGTTCATGCAGAACGTGCTTAGCCATCTTTATATCTTACTGTGATTCAGACATTTGACTCCTGACTTTAGACATCAGGTTTTCAAATATAGGATGCAGAAGATTCAAACCACTCAAAGGTTGCAGAGGGGATGAAAGTGTCCTGGCAGGAAGGGCCTCGGGCATAAATCTTAGGACTCTATATACCAGAAGGTTGATGGGCTTTCTGTTTTAACGGGAGCGCCGCAATTTATTATTATTTCTCCAGATACTCTTTCAGGCTAATTATCTTTGTTTTTTCGAATTCCATAAGCCTTAGTATCTCTTTATCCCCAGTAACGATAATGTCAGCATTTCCACTCACAGCACATTCAAGAATTCTATTGTCAGGTTGATCGGTTAGGACCTTGATTGTTTTAGTTGGCTCCACCCGTTCAGCCATTTCCGAGAGAATGACTGCCACACGACTGATCTCTTCTTTGTCACGACTGAACTTTATCGAAAGGACAGAAAGAAGCTCATCAAGGATCCCCTTAGAGAGGAGCAAGACATCCTCTCCTTCGATAATCTTCAACATCGCTTTTTCCGCCTGACCTCCTGGAATGACGAAAGCCGAAATAAAGATATTCGTATCAAATACCACTCTCATGGGTTAAGGTACCGTTTCAGGTCTTTTTCGGTAAGTATCCCTTTCTCTTTCGCCTTTAAACTCCAGTAACCCTGAATTTGGTAAAATTCCTTCTTTAGTTTCTCCTTCCTTACAAGCCTCAAAGCCTCTTGAATAACAGCACTTAGTGTTTTCCTTTCTTCACGGGCTATCTCCTCGGCTTCCTTCGCCAATTCAAAAGGTAAGGATATGGTCTTTTTTATAACCTTTGACATGGGATTCCACCTCCTCTATTTAGTATGAATAAATCATACCATAATTAACCAATCAAATCAACAATAGGCTTTTGAATAAAGGGGATGTTTCTATTTTTGGAAAAAGGAGAAAAACTTTTCGTAGGATTAAGGCATGCTCAGTCAGAAGTTATGGGCTTTCAATAATGCCATTTAGGGAGGGATAAAAAGTATCTTCCATTGGGGAGTAAATTCACAGCCTCCCGCGGAATTGAGAGACCCCCTATGAGAAAACGTTTGTGGCCTTTAGCATCATCTCTTAGTCAAAACTGATGAGTTCAGTATGAAATTCCTTTGCCACCTGAATGACGAGGGCATCCATTCCTCGGGCACCCGTTTTGGCTGCAAGATCGGCAGCTTGATCTGCTGATTTATCATCTAAGACCACAAAGGAGATTGTCTCGATGTTAAGCAACTTGAGTTTCACTTCACGCGCCAGTTTCTCGGAGCCTGTCCGTCGTCTTATGGCTCCTACCACTTCAACAAAAACGGAGTAAGGCATGATTGCAAAATATTTCCCGGATAATATGGTTGTCCATATTTCAAAAGCTTCCTTATGACGAAGCTCCTTTTCTAAGAGCGACGATACGATTACAGAACTGTCGAGTGTTATTCTTTTCACCATACCTTCTCCCTTTGCTGGCGGATTTCTTCGACGGCTGAGAGGCCATCCCAATTTGCTGAGACTTTCTTCCCAAGGGCTTTCCATTCCAGTATTCTGTTTTGGGAGCCTTCAACTTTAATGGACTTTTCTAAAATAATTTGCTTCTTGATTTCTGTAATCTCATGAATTAAATCATTCAATCTACTTTCTAATGATTTTGGCATCCCGAAGACCCCTGTCCTTGTGAGTTCTTAGTGTTTTCGTCATTATAGCAAAAAGGGTAAGGGAAAGAAAGGCAGATTTTGGAAGGGTAAGGATTGGCTCCCCCAATAAACTCAAGCAACTCAATTGTTATGGGAAGATAACGAAAGGTTGTTTCCGGATTAATCGATAAATACCAAAATGTTTTGAATCAAACGTAATCACATGGTTGATGGAAAGGTCTTCTGCTAAACAGACCAGAGTGGCATCCGCATAATCCATCGGGATATCCTTATATTTTTCCATTAACTTTTTTGTCTTTTTAAGACTTTCAAGGCTCAATGGCGCCAGGGTAATAGCGCCGTTCAATATAAAATCGATGGCCGCCGATTGGGCCTTATAGGAAAAATTTAGCAAATAAAGAACTTCTGTCAATACAGCTTCCGATGAAAAAATATGCCCTTCAAATTGGCGTAGCCATTCTACACACTTTTTGTGCATTGCTTCACTCCGGTCAATGAAGGCTACCCACGGGCCTGTATCCACGATCACCTGCATCAGGAGCCCCTTCTCATCTTCCGAATCAAATATTCCCTATGACGTTGTCCCAAATCCTTGGTTCCGCTTTCAACGATACCAAGGAAATGGCTCACTTTCTGAAAAGGAGTCCGATTATCCTTTTCATTACTTTCCTCAAAAAATTGTTTTAGAGCAAGACGAATAATATCAGATCGCTTTAAACCCATCTTTTTTGTAACCTTATCGAGCTTCTCCGTATAGTCATCCGGTATTCTAACCGTTAGCTGCATTCTAACACCTCCCTATTTTTAAAAGTTGACTACATTGTAATCTATTAGATTACATTTGTCAAGACATTACCAACCCTTTAGGATTATAGGTAATTGGGTTAGGGGGCAAGTCGTTCCCGAACCCTCAACTCTTCTCCTCCTCGGGTCGGGTCTCATCGGCCTTGGATACTTTGTCAGAAAGAGGATGAAAAGGTAAGATCAATAAGAATAACAAAAAAGGCAGGTAGGATAATCTCTCACCTGCCTTTTTTGTTTAGTACGCCCGGCAGGGCGCATCCACTTGGAGGTTTTATCTCAACGCCACGTCTGGGAAAGAAATCAAGCCGCTTGAAGTCTTTTTTCCATTGATTTTATCAAAAAAAACAAAACAGCTAAGTTTTTTTTGAATTTTAATGCCCCGCAGCTTCCTGCGGGGAGCTTCACTGAAATCATATAATTTTCCGGACCATGCTGAGCTTGCCGAAGCATGAAACCTATTTGGGCAGCAGCCCGTAAAGACCTGACCTTGACGGTCACTCGATGTCCCCAGAATTTGCCCGGGAAAGCGGACCCGAACCGCTGAATCCATTAATAATGTTGAAAAGACGTTGGTTATTATGATATAAAAATTTTGTATGAAAGTTTATCTCGATGTTTGCTGTCTTAACAGACCATTTGATGATTATGCTCAAGATAGAGTGCGTCTCGAATCGGAGGCGGTCCTTACCATACTCGATTATACACAAAGTAGAAAGTGGGTCTTGATAGGAAGCGAAGTTATTGATATTGAGATTTCCAAGATACCTGATAATGATAGAAAGTGTAAAGTTAAAATTTTAATCGACATGAAACAGAAGTTCATCACTGTTAATGATGATATAGAAAACCGGCCGAAGGAACTTGAGAAACTGGGTTTTAAATCTTTCGACGCTTTACACATTGTCTGTGCGGAGAAGAGTGAGGCAGATATTTTATTGACGACAGATGATAACTTTCTGAGCAAGGCATCACAAAACAGGAATATGCTGAAAGTGAGGGTAGAAAATCCGCTTAAATGGTTGATGGAGGTAATAGAGAAATGAGCATTCAAACATTAGATCCTGTTACTATTAGAAAAATTGGATTAGAGGCTTTGGCTAAAGCACTTGGCCCCATTGGTATGGTGCGGTTTCTTCAACAGTTTGAAAGCGGAATAGGAGATTATACTAAAGAGAGAGAACAGTGGCTAAAAGGGATGGATGTTAAACGTATTGTGACAGAAATAAAGGATAGACGAGAGAAGGCATAAATTATAGACTTACGAAGGTAAAAATGGGGTCAGGCTTGGGATCATGGAATTATGTCACTTTTCAGGTTAATTCACCCACCTTTGTAGAAGGAGAATTCACCCGAGGCATGGCATCCTGCCTATAATGTTTAGCACCTTCTGTTTGGCATCGTCAATCCTTCAGTTGATTTTGTTTTCAGGGTTTTCGTTTTTCAC
>VGRU01000297.1 GCA_016875255.1 Deltaproteobacteria bacterium | reverse complement strand
AGACGAGAACGATCCCATATATGAAAGTCTCAAAGAGATCGAGCGGTCTGCCGAGAGAGCGGCGGGTTTGACCCGTCAGCTTCTTGCCTTCAGCCGGAAGCAGATTTTGGAGGTGCAGGTTCTGGATCTGAATCAGGTGATTCAGAGGCTTGATAAGATGCTTCACCGGATTATTGGGGAGGATATTGGACTGGTCACCTTTTTTGCTGAGGAGCTTGGCAGGGTCAAGGTTGACCCTGGTCAGATGGAGCAGGTGATCATCAACCTTGCGGTCAATGCGAGGGATGCGATGCCGAAAGGAGGGAAGCTTACGATCGAGACGGCCAATGTGGAATTGGACGGGGAATATGCAAAGAGGCACATTGCGGTTAAACCGGGACCCTATGTGATGCTGTCGATTAGCGATACGGGAGTAGGGATGACGCCTGAGGTCAAAGAGCGGCTTTTTGAACCTTTCTTTACGACCAAGGAGATGGGGAAGGGGACGGGGTTGGGGTTATCGACGGTCTATGGGATAGTGAAGCAGAGCGGGGGTAACATCTGGGTTTACAGCGAGCCGGGCCAGGGGACGACCTTTAAAATCTATCTTCCCCGTGTGGATGAGCCTCTGGAGGAGAGGAAAGAGGAGGTGATCCGGGAAGTTCCGAAGGGGGATGAGACGATATTGGTGGTTGAGGATGAGGAGACGGTCCGTAAACTTGCGGTGAGGCTGTTAAAGAGGCAGGGCTATAAGGTGTTGGAGGCGCCGGACGGGGGTCAGGCGTTTATCTTATGTGAGAAGTATCAGGGTCCGATTCATCTTATTTTGAGCGATGTGGTGATGCCGGGGATGAGCGGACGTGAGTTAGTGGAAAGACTTCAGAAGATCCATCCTGAGGCGAAGTCGCTTTATATGTCGGGGTATACGGACAACGTGATATTGCATCATGGGATTTTGGAGAAGGGATTCGAGTTTATTTCGAAGCCCTTTACTCGGGAGAGCCTGGCCAGAAAAGTGAGGGAGGTGCTGGACTCATGAAATGCGGAATTCGGATTTCGGATTGCGGAGTGAAAACCCGAAAGACAATGGACGATGGAAAAGAGAAGTTAATTGCGGAATGCGGCCTCCGGCTCAGGCGCCGCCCCAGCCTCCGGCCTCGTAGGGCCTATGGCCCGGAGGGAGGGGCTTCTGCCCCGGAGGGAGAGCCCTCTGGCTCGGAGAGATTGCGGAATGAAGAAAGATAATAAAAGTTCGGAGTTGGGAGTTCGCCCCGATAGAATCGGGGCAGGGAGTTCGGAGTCATGAAAAATAGAATATTGGAGAAGGCGGAGGGACGAGAAACGAGAGAGGTCTTAATTGACAATTGAAGATGTGATCCTAATGGCGCATGCCTGAGGGCGAGGAGCCTAAATTTTTTTTAAAACCTTCTCGCTGTCTTTTTTATGAGTAATGGCGAGGATCAACACGTCGTGGGCAACCATACGATAATAGGCCCGGTAATCTCCGCTTCGCAAACGGTAAAGCGGCGGGGAGAAAGCAGTGAGTTTCTTAATCCTCGTTTTTCCGACGGGGAAAGGAGAAGTTTCTAAATAGGCCTTGGTATCTTTTGCAAGTTGAAGCGCGGTCTCCGTTTCAAGTTTCTCAATATCCCGCTGGGCAGAAGGGCTAAAGATGACATTAAACTTTTTGGGCTCCACAACGCTTTCCCAATTTTTTGATCAATTGATCGGCTTTCATGCCGCCATGGACTCTATATTCGTTAAATGCCTCTTCTATTCTCATCTTAAAAGCGGGGTCATTTTCGAAGATGTAGTCAGCGAGATCGTCTTCGGTAATGTGGTGGAGGACGGCGGCAGGCTTGCCATAGGCGGTTATGATAACGTCCTCTTTTTTCGCCGCATCGAGGATATCCATTGTTTTTTGTTTAAGCTCTTTAACCCCGGCAAAACGCATACAAGTCCTCCTGTTAAAAAGTTACACAAAAGTGTAACCAAAATGGGTAAGGATGTCAATAAAAAAATGCATGACGGACGATGGACCCGCCTACACTGACCTGCCCACCGCTATCAACTTTGGCTGGCGGGAGTTTCGGCGGGCAAGCGATGGACTACAGAAAAGAGAAAATCGAAGTCTATATTCGAGACCATTCAGAAGCAGAATTCACCCACGGCATCTGCCCGGAGTGTATGAAAAAACTATATCCGGAGATCCCCACATAGAATTCAAAACTTAAAGAGGAGTTAGACGGTTGAGGAGGAGTTGTTTGAGGTGATTTATTTTCTCTCGTTCCACGATCTTTTCTCCCCATTCATCCTGGACATAGAAGACATCCACCACACGATTTCCTAAGGTGGAGATGCGGGCGAAGTGAATATTGCATCCACAGTCGGTCAGGGCCTGCGTGATTTCGTAGAGGACTCCCAATCGATCCTCACCGGTGATTTCGATAATCGTATAAAAATCGGAATCCCGATTATTCACTTTTGCTTCTCCGGGAACTTTCGGAATCACTTTCTTTTGAATCCAGCCTGACTCTTCCCTCTGAGAGAGAAGGAGTTTCAAGGAAATCTTCCCACTTAAGATCTCCTTCAGGTCTTTCTTAAATTGTTGCAGTCGGCGTTCAATTTCCCCTGTCGGGTCTTCCACATAAAAGGTATCGAGGGCTATCCCATTTCCCCAGGTATGAATCTGTGCCTCAAGAATATTCAAACGGTTTAAGAACATCGAGCCGGCGATTTTGGAGAAGAGTCCATAACGGTCTTTCGTGCAAATCGTCACTCTGGCTCTGACCTCTTCCTCGCGACTCCATCCTACAAGCAAAACCTCCTTGCCGAGGTCCTGGGCCATCTTGATGTGGGAGAGAATTTCCTCCGGGGAGTAAGTGGATAGGTAGCGATCCGGAAGGTGTTCTGCATAGTGATTAAGGGTGTCTTGAGGAAGGGACTGGTGCAATTGAGCGAGCGTCTCTCCCCTTCTGGGAAAGGTTTGTGGTTCCTCTCCCTTTTCGAAGAAATGCGAGGTTTTGAGGAAGAGCTCCATGAGGAGAGAGTTCTTCCAGAAAGTCCAGGCTTCCGGGCCCACGGCTTTGATGTCTCCAAAGGTTAAAAGGTAGAGCATCTTTAATCGAACCGGATCCTGAATCTCGTTGGCAAAACGGGAGATGGCCTGCTCGTCGTGGAGGTCCCTTCTGAAAGCAGTTTCCAGCATGAAGAGATGGCGGCTGATCAAAAACTCCAACAACTCTTTTTCTTCAGAGGTCAGCCCCATTCTTTCCCCAACCTGTTTGGTCATTTCAGCGCCGATGAGAGCATGATCGCCCTCCTGTCCTTTTCCGATATCATGGAGAAGGGCGGCCAGGAAAAGGATTTCAGGCTTATCCACTTCTCTCATCAGGGAGGTCAGAAGCGGGTAATCGTTTTGATAATAGCCGTCCCTCAATCTTCCCAGTTCTTCCACCGCCAGGATCGAATGGATGTCAACAGGATGGACATGGTAGAGATCGTAGTGCACCTTTCCTTCAACCTCAGAGAATTCAGGGATATACCGGGAGAGAAAACCAAGCTGATGGATCTTCATCAAAAGGGCGTCAGCCCCTTTCCCTCGTCTCAGGATCGAAAGGAAGGCTTGGTTGACCTTTTGAGAGGCTCGAAAGCGATCATCGATAAAGGGAAGCGCCTCCACCACCGCTTCCTCGGTCCGGAAATCCACCTTGGCCTGGTAAGCCTGAGCATGTTGAAAGAGGGTCATCATTTGCAAGGGGTCTTTCTTGAAGGCAACCGAGTTAAGAAGATGGATCTTGCCATGAGCGATTTCAAAATTTTCATCAATCCTCTTTCGCTGAAAGAAAAAGATCATTTTTCTGAGAGCGGAGGGTTCAAAGAGAGCCCGGTCGAGAATGTCATGGAAAAAGTTTGAGATTTCCCGAGCAGAGAGGTGATATTGTCGCATCATCTCCTCGACGCCTTTTGTGCCATTGGGAAAGCCGAGGAGCGGTGCGATCTTCTCCTGCAGTTCAAAAGTCAGATCATCCTGTCTTCTTTCGCTCAAAAGATGGAGATGGTTTCTGATCGCCCAGAGGAATTGAATGCTTT
>VGRU01000296.1 GCA_016875255.1 Deltaproteobacteria bacterium | reverse complement strand
GTGTTCGGTTGAGGATTTCGGTGCTTCATCGGTGGTGGCGAGACTTTGTGTATGGGTGGCAGAGAATTCCATGGCTGCAGGGAACTATCGGAGCTGGATAGGTGAATAGCGTTTTCCTTCTGGAGCAGTGTGGCGCTGTCAAAAGAACTCAACCAAGGGGGAACTGTTCGTACGTGACTGCTCCGATCCCGTTCCTCTTCAGGGGTGAGCGACCCTTGAGTCAGGAAACAAGTCATAGTGGAGGGATTAAACCTTTTTTCAAATACCTGAATGGCACCCATAGTTCTTTTCCATGCTCAAAGAGATATAATTTTACCCACTCACTTCCACGAAGACCCTTTAAAAAAGAGTTGTGAATCAAATCCCTATTTGGGAGATTGCCGTTAGGGTTAATGTATTAAAAACAGAAATCGTTTGTTAACAATAAAAAGATTGTTGAGGTTTACCGATTCAAATCAAGCATGCTTTGCAAATGTGTCAGGTCGAGAATTACAGGAAGAAGTCAATACCCCATTTGGAGTTATCTTGCAGATTAGATTTTGATTTTCAAACTATGACCTATAGCGGATTAACTTCCCTGCTTTGCCTCCGGCTTGTGCGATGTGCTCGGGGGTTGTGTTTGAAATACTTATCTTCCCGCCCAGAAAGTCTGCCCCTGCCTCCTTATAGCAGTGCCTCACGAATGCGCTGCAGTACATGGCGTGAGGATCATCGACCGGGTTAGGACGCCATTCTTTTTTGGTAATGATCGCCCACCACGTGCCGAGAAGCTCATGGATAGGATAGAGAACCTGTTCGTCAACAAGCTGAAGGGCAGTTGCAAGAATATCGTCTGTCTCATCTTCTGAAAGTCCGAAATCTATGACACCAGCATTCTCAACCTTCTCTCTGCAATATTTCCCAATCCAGTTTTCCTGGGCGCCATTTCGAAGCTGTGGTTTAAAGACGTTCACCTTCAGATCCGATTCGAATATGTAAGGGCTTTTGCTCTTCGAACCACCCTTCCCCCTTCTATCAAGTCTCAAATCTCCGAAAATGAAACAGTGGGACCAGAGTGAAGCCTTCCCGTCCAAGGTTATTTTTTTCTGCGCCTCTCGAATCGCCATTCCTATGGTGTGCTTGGTTCCGACAATGCCTATGATCCCAGGTTTGTAATGCCCGGTGAAAAAACGGAGTAGTTCACGGTTTATCTTTTCCATTTATTCCCCTCTCGTCACTGGTTAATGCTCTTTAGGAAGTCCCCGCTCAGGAAGCCGGTCTTGAATTGCGCTCCTTCCTGCCAGCAGGTGAGGCCCCGGCCCTTAAGGGGACTTGCGATCCACTTATCGCCAAATGTATATCAAAAAAGGCGGGAAGTCTCTCTTATTTCTTTCCTCAATTCCCCCCTCTATGTAGGGATTAGAGCTGAAGGGAAATACCCGATATCAATACGACTAACCTCCAAGAAAGGAAACGAGCTTAAATGTTAGCCATTGTTTAATTTTGTCTCGGAATCCTTTTACGTTAAATCCTGTTATAATATTCAACGATCCAAGAATAACAGTCAGAGCAAGCAATGCCATTTTCAATCTTAACGGTAATACGATGTCTGTTGGAATCACTTGAATCAAAAGCCCAGTAACAAAAGCCACACACAATACAACGAAAAGAATCCAACCTATAACGTCAGCAATACCCTCCGCTCTTTGGTTAATTTGACGTTTAAGCGTTTCAAATCCGTTCTCCGAGATCTCTAGATCACGCTCTGCCTCCTCAAGTTTTTCTTTTGCTTCCAAATATTTCTTTGTTGCTTCAGCTCGAGACTCTTCTCTCATCGCTTCCAAAATCTCTTCCGGCGTTTTGTCAGTGAAATTGTCGGGATCACCTAGAGTCTTTTCTTCAAGCAAATTCAACGAAGTTCTATGTGCTCGCAGTAGATAGTATTCATCATTGCCTATCCTTCCCTCGGTTCTAAGCTTCTCCACTTCTTGCAGATATTTTTTCATAAGAACTCTTGAAGGTTGGAGTGCAGCATAACAATCCGCAATCATTTTCCTTCTATTTATAGAGGTTACTCTGGCTGGCGACTGCAACCAAACAAGAGTCCCTAAAAATACGTCAGTAATACAAGCTGGAAAAACAAAGCCACCGTTTTCCTGTGCCCGTTGAAACTGATTACTCGCGTGCGCAAGGGATGAATTGGTTGTCACAAACATACTCCCTACTTTTGCAAGACTGTGCGGCCTTCGACCTCTCCTAAGTCGGTAAATCGACGATACAGATTTAATATCTCTAAGCAAAGTCCATTCTGCTTCCAGTTCATCGAAAGAACTATCTCCTTTTTTGTATACGTCAACAATAGTATTTTTTAAGCACTCTTCATCTATTTGATACGTTGCATATTCGGTTGGATCCGGGCCTTCAACAATTTCTATTTTGTGTTCTCTCAATACCAAATCAACACCGACTATAAATCTCTCAACATCACTTTCTTTGTAGTTATTCTGGACAAAATAATTGCATGCTATACTTGCTCTCGTAGGATCATAAGCTGGATTTCCAATCCATATTAAACAATTATTCAGCACTGCCATAATTTCATCGTAGGTATGTCGGAACACACGTAAAATCGCCCCTTCATCCAAGAGGTAATTTAGAAACTCAATGTAGTGCTGCCGCCTCTCCTTCCCTTCTGTTCCCAACATTCTTAGCAAGAATCTTGTATCAAAGTAGAATTCAATATTTCTTAATTTACCTTCAAATTTCGTAAAATCTGCATACAGTATTGCGCTAGCTAAAATGTGTCCGACAGCCATGTTGAGAATAAAAGAAAATAATTCAGGCTCTGTTTTATTCACATGTTGTATGAATTTGTTTAATAGAAACCGATGACCTTTTTTCCCTTCAATTTCTGGAAACAATTTTCCCTCTTCAGCCGCAAAAAGCATATCAAGGTCGCGCTGCTGTAACATCGCAAGAAATGTTATCTCAGCATCGTGCTGTGATATATCAACCGAATAGTTCTCCTTTGCGTATCTTATGAATTCCATTATGACTTTCTCATTCTGTCTCGCCTGCTCTTTAGACAATTCGGTACAATCGAGTTCAATTATTCTGTCCTTTACCGGGTAAAGTTTGTGATAAAGTTGTTTGAGAATACCTCTTTATCTAGCCCTATCAAGAACGCTTATCATGGGATGATAGTGGATTATTAGACCATATTCTGTTTTGAAATCGCTGCAGACTCTATGAATATCTATCTCTGCATATCCCTTCTTCATACACAATGTCGCAATAAATGGTAGGAAATTCTCCAGATAATCTTTCTTCAACTGATCCCAATTTACCTTCAAGAGTGCAAGACTTATTATGGTGTTACTCATATACTGTCTACCTCATCTATTGGCGAAAACTGAGAGACGTTGGTTCAAATGCAACCTAAGAATATCTCAATCCAAGATGATCATCCGAAGCAGCATATCGATTCACCAAGGAGGTCGTGACCCCCAAAAAGTGCGCAACTGCTGATCCCGTATGCCCGTATTTAAACTACAACTATTTACAAATGTCAACCTAAATTTGAGAAAGCTCTGAAAAAATACTTTTCGCTCTCTGATTACACACCTGCCTACCGCAGGCAGGGATTTCATAAAAATGATTCCACAGATTTTCAGAGATTTCTGGACTTTTTCAAAAATCTCTTTGATCATCATCTCACCTTGTTCACTTTTCCTCTAATACCACTCCTTCCAGTCGGTAGTCCGTCTTTTTATTAGCAATTTGCATTCCAAAGCTATAATATTTGAACAGTTTTTGTAATTGATTGATTTCTAAGGATATTTGGACTCAGATTGCTTTTCAGATATTAAAAAGAAAGGATTCAATCTGTAATCAATCGTTAGCAATGTTAAAATCTGTTAACAAATTTAGGGACGGTTCTCATGCCAATACCAAATTACCATTGCCTGGCAACAAGGTTGGTATGAACACGATAGATCGGGAGATGAAAAGAAAGGAGAAATAAGCTATACTTATAAGCGTAGATTGTAAAAAGGAGGTGAATTTGAATAACAAACAAAGAATTGTTTTAGGAATAGGAGCTGCTGCTTTCCTGTATGT
>VGRU01000295.1 GCA_016875255.1 Deltaproteobacteria bacterium | reverse complement strand
CCCACAATGAATATCATAATTCTTCTTTAGGTTTCAAGGATCGCTTTCCCTTTCAACTCTTAACGCCGGAGTGTTATAATTGATTTCATGAGACATCCTTTTCTCTGGATCATCATCGCATTTTTTCTCCTTGCTTCTTTCGGCTGCATGAAAAGAGTTTCCCCTCCCTGGGTTTTAAAAATCTCCGCGAGCAGTCCCCCTCCTGGAGTAGACGAAGTTTTAAAACTCCCGGCCGGTGAAAAAATATCTTTTCAGCAACTTATGAATGATCTCCAAGGAGCACGGGTGGTTTTTATTGGAGAATCCCATGATCAAATCGAGCACCACCAGATTCAGGTGAGAATTCTGAAAGACCTTCTGGCCAGGGGAAGAGAGGTAGCGGTTGGGATGGAAATGTTCGAGAGGTCGCAACAGCCCGTCCTCGACAGGTGGAGCAGGGGACTCTTAACCGAAGAAGAATTTCTACAAGAAGTCCAATGGGAGAAGACCTGGAGCATGGATTATCAGCTCTACAGGCCCATCCTCGATGAGGCGAAGAGCCATCATCTCAAAGTGGTCGGCCTCAATGTCGAAAGGGACCTGGTTAGAAAAGTGGCCCAGAACGGGATCGAAAAGCTATCCCCGGAAGATAACGCAAAGCTTCCGGAAATCGGCCCGGTAGATAAAGAACATCTTGCGTATATCAAAACCATCTATAAGGATCATCAGGGTGGATCCGCTGAAAAGTTTAAACATTTTTACCAAGCGCAAATCTTATGGGACGAAGGCATGGCAGAAACGCTTTCACAATTTCTTAATTCTTCCGAGGGTGCCGGAAAGACGGTTGTTGTTATAGCCGGGAGCGGTCATATCGTTTTCGATTTCGGAATCCCGAAAAGGTTTTATCGAAGAACCCCCCTCCCCTACCAGACCCTTGTTTTGAAAACATGGGAGAAAAACCTCGATGAGGGTCTCTCCATTTCAGGGGTTTCAAAACCCTTGGCCAATTATCTCTGGATCACCCGGCCAACTCCGTCCGAGAAGAAGAGACCGAGGATCGGTATTGTCTTGAAAGAGATGGAAGAACCCAAGGGGGTATGGATTGAGCGGGTTATCCCGCAGAGCCCCGCAGAAAAGGCGGGGTTACTTCCTGGAGACCAAATTCTTTCTGTCAACGAAAAGGAAATCATAACATTAAAGGATCTCCACCATGCGGTGGCCGGAAAAGATCCAGGAAAAGAGATCGCCATGACCATCCTCCGTAAAGGATCAAAAAAGGAAATGACAGTGACCTTTTAATAGAGTCGGGCCTGCAATCTTGCAATTAACTCTTTAACCCATATTCTTACCTTGCATTTCCTTCACCCTTTCCCTTGTAATCCCTCAGTTAAAGACAGGGAAAAGGGTCGGGAGGTTCTTCTGGAAAAACCTTGAAGCGAAACCTCTATCCGTTCAAATGCGTAGGTTTGTTTCCTAAAATCACAATGCAAAGGGCAGGATGGCTGGTTCGTATAACCTCTATGATCGCTTTACAAGGTTTTGGAGGGAGAATCTTCCGACCCTATTGGGTCAAATACCACCCCATAACGGAGGGGTTCCCTTTTTCTAAACTCTCTATTTGACAAAACCTTTGAAGAAGTAATAATTTAAAACCGATCATCTTTCTGAGGAGGACTCCTGCGCGCACAGGTGAAGAATCCATTGAAAATCACTGTGGGCATTATGGATAGGCAAGCCGAAATATCAGGCCATCTGGACGGGTGTTTCTTCGGAGAGGAATTTGGCCCTGTTTCGGGCAGGTTTACGGCAAAGGTCACGGAAGAAACGGTTGTCCTTTTTGATCAGGCTCATCGCCAAATTTTTCGCTCTCCATTGATCAAGCTCACCGCTGGAGAAGACTCTTTTTTTTCTCTTTTCAATGTCACCATCGGGAGCCGTTTCCACTGGGAGAGGATGGAAGACCAAATCTTTCAGGGAGACCTGATTCTCCAGGCCCGGGAGGATGGGACGATTTGCGCCATCAATGAAATCTCCCTGGAGAATTATCTGATGAGTGTCATCTCCTCGGAAATGAACCCTGACGCACCGATGGAATTTTTGAAAGCCCACGCCATCCTGTCCCGGAGCTGGCTTCTGGCTGCGCTTAATCGAAAGAAAAAAGCAAACCAAATATCCATTTCGACGGAGAATATCTCTCCGGGAGAAGTGATCCGGTGGTATGACCGGCAGGATCACGATCTCTTCGATGTTTGCGCTGATGATCACTGTCAACGCTATCAGGGCATTAAGAAGATCGTATCCACACAGGCTGGAGAAGCGGTCCGGCAAACCGATGGAAGGGTAATGATTTTTCAGGAGGAAGTCTGTGATGCCCGATATTCCAAGGCCTGCGGAGGGATTACGGAAAACTTTGACACCGCCTGGAATGATACGCGGGGCCCCTATCTGACAAGCATTTCAGACGCGCCGTTTCCTCATCAGCAGATCAGAACAAAGGAAGAGGCTTCACGCTGGATACTTTCGAACCCGGAGGCCTACTGCGATACAACGGATGAAAGTCTTCTTAAAAAGATACTCCTGGGTTTTGACCGGGAGACAAAAACCTTTTTCCGATGGAGGATCGAATATTCGCGGACAGAGCTTGAAGAGATTCTTCGAGAAAAATCGGGGTTTGATTTCGGAACCCTGAAAGAAATCATCCCCCTTCACCGTGGCCCTTCGGGCCGAATCTCCCGGTTAAAAATTGTTGGTTCGAAGAAAACGATGGTCGTGGGCAAGGAACTCGAAATAAGGCGCTGGCTCTCCCGGACTCACCTTTACAGCAGCGCTTTCATTGTGACGGCTGATGCCGAGAGATTTATTTTTCACGGCGCTGGTTGGGGGCACGGCGTGGGACTCTGTCAGATCGGCGCCGCTGTCATGGCAATTCAAGGATTTTTAGCGGAGGAAATTCTCAGGCATTATTTCACAGGCGTGGAGATAAAGAAAATCTACTGAAGAAATGAAGTTGGAATAATGGAATGATGGACTATTGGAAGAATGGGAAGAAATCGAAACCAGCATCGCGAAATCCATGGGCATGGGTTCCTTCTCTATACATAGCCGAGGGAATCCCTTATACCATGGCAATGACGGTCTCAGTCGTCCTTTACAAGCGACTGGGCATCTCAAACACCGACATCGCTCTTTATACAAGCTGGCTCTATCTTCCCTGGGTCATCAAACCGCTTTGGAGTCCCTTGGTCGACCTTTTTAGAACGAAGCGCTACTGGATTCTTCTGACACAACTGGCCATTGGAGCATCACTGGCTTCTGTTGCGTTCACCATTCCAACTTCACATTTCTTTCAATACACTCTCGCCTTCTTCTGGCTGATGGCCTTCAGCTCGGCAACCCATGACATTGCGGCTGATGGCTTTTACATGCTGGGGCTTCGGGAGCATCACCAGGCCGCCTTTGTCGGAGTGCGAACGACTTTCTACCGTATCTCCATGATCGCCACTCAGGGCGGGTTGGTCATTCTTGCGGGCACCCTCGAAGCAAGCGGTTACGATATTCCCGTAGCCTGGGCGATTGCTCTCCTTGCAGCCGCTTGCGTCTTTTCGGCCCTTCTCCTCTATCATTCTCTTATTCTCCCCTATCCAGCCTCGGATCGGCCGGTAAGTCGCATATCTTCATCATCCATTACGCTGGAGTTCCTTCACACCTTCGGCCTCTTCTTCAGAAAAAAGGGCATCCTCACCATTCTTGCCTTCCTCCTCTTCTACCGATTTGCAGAAACCCAGATCGTTAAGATCATCGCCCCCTTTCTGCTCGACCCTCGCACAGTGGGAGGGCTGGAACTCGCCACGTCGGAAGTTGGAATCATCTATGGCACGGTGGGAATCATTTCACTTATGCTCGGAGGACTATTAGGCGGGTATGCCATTTACAGAAAAGGGCTCAAGTTCTGGATATGGATCATGGTCTGCGCCGTGCACCTGCCGGACCTCGTCTATGTCTATCTCTCGCAGGCATTGCCTGACAATCTCTATTTGATCAATCTCTGCGTCGCCGTGGAGCAATTCGGTTATGGTTTTGGCTTTACAGCCTACACCATGTTCATGATCATGGTATCGGAGGGGGAGTATAAAACGGTTCATTACGC
>VGRU01000294.1 GCA_016875255.1 Deltaproteobacteria bacterium | reverse complement strand
GGAGTTAAAACAGATCCGTAACCGGATTCGGTCAGCGTTCTATGATCTGCCGCAGGTCATCCGTATGATAAGAAAGGCCCGCCGAATCGGACTTGCCAGCAGCCGCGACCTGGCGGATGTTTTATTTAAACTGCCTCTCATCCTGGTTGGGTTGGGCAGACGAAAACTTAGAAAAAGAAGACGTTCATCCTGGAAGTGAAGGGGCTATGTTAAAACAGTAACCCCTCCATACCTCCCCTTAATTTAAGGGGAGGCTGGGTGGGGTTATTGATTCATCTTGTTTATTATTTGATGATGGGCGTTTGTAATTCGGTGATTCATCTCAATGAGTTTCTGATTCTAAAGCGACCGCCTGTCTCTGGGCAGCGGTGATTTTCTCCGCGGCTGCTTTCTTTTTGGCAATGGCTACCCGGTCTGCATCCAAATAATCCACGGCTTTCATATCACAGAAGCGAACGCACTGCGGATCTCCGTCGCAGAGATCGCACTTGAAATTTTTCCGATCGATCACATTAAATCCCATCGCGCCAAACGGACAAACCGTCACGCAGGAACGGCAGCCGATGCAGATATCATGGTTGACCATCACCCGGCTTAGCTTCTCATCGCGGGAAATAGCCTTCACAGGGCAAACGATCAGACAGGGAGCATCCTGACACTGCTGACAGGACATGGGGATATAAAGCCCCTCGGACTCCCATTTCATCACTTTGATCCGGCTTCGGGCGGCATTCGATACGCCATCATGAAAAACCGAGCAGACGAGCTCACAGAGTCTGCAGCCGGTGCACTTTTCGGGGCTGATTGCAAGAACTTTACCCATGGGTTCCATTAGAAGTTTCTCCTTTCGTGTGTCACGAATGACTCGAATGAAACCGAATTTCACGAATCAACCGCACGATCAATAAAATATTCGTGTCATTCGTTACCATTCGTTCCATTCGCTTAATGATTACAGTAAGTGTGAGGGTTCTTTATCCACGCCGAGCCTCTTGAGCGTTTCCGGCTTAGGAACGCCGTTCTGGTCAAGTCCCTTGTATTCATACAGTTCGTCGATCATTTTCTCGAATTTCTTCCGGTCGATCACCTTCCCGACCACATCGAGGGCGCCCCTTCGGGCGGGCTCATCAAAGTAGCGATGGTTGAGCATATCGCCCTTTTTGAGATCGTTTCTCGTTAACCCTTCGCGAAGGTTGAACAACCGTTCCATCATGTTGGAACGCTCGGCAACGTCCCAGATTTCCCGAGGGGTAAGCTCCAGCCCTGTATTGTAGTAAAGCACCCTGGACCAATCTTCAAAGTTGGGGAGCGTAGCGCCCAGGAACGTGGTGTGATACTTGCAGATGCCAAGGCAATCCACTCCCATGTAACAGTTTTCATGCCAGAAGACCTGCCACGGTTTGCCGATATATTCCGTATGTTCCGAACTCAAAGGTCCGTCGTAAGGGACCGGGCTGCTGTAGATCCTTCTCATCACGTCTACCGGCAAATGGTAAAGGTCAATGGCTGGACGGCTTCTCAAATGGTCTGAGCCACGGGAGGCAGTGGCAATATTAAGAGCAAGAGCGGGTGTCGCTCGCTCATCAGAGTGAAGGTTGCTGACCCCTTTGACCTGGATCAGGTAGTCGAAGGAATTCTTTCCAATTTTCTCGGAGGCGATGATTCCTCCCTCAGCCAGGACATTTCCCAACCAGCCCTTTCTGAAGCAGATCCGTTCAAGCATCTCCTGAAATGCTTCGGCGTTGCCAAACCGTAAATCGAGGCCCTCGGTCTCCTTGTCGGTGAGAATTCCCAGCTCATAAAGCTCCATTGCCCAGGAGATAATGCTTCCGATTTCAAGGTTGTCCACACCCCACTGATCAACCAGGTGATTGCACACCAACAGGTTTTCCAGGCCTGGGATATCGGGTTCCGACGACATCCCGCCCTGAGAGGTATATTCCGGGCCCTCGTCATAGATGCCTGCATAAGGTCCGGTGGGAATCTTGTACTGGGCCCGGCAGTGGACCTGGCAGCCGAAGCAACCGGTCATATGGTAGGGCCCAATCGTTTTGATAGCGTTTTCGTCAATCGATTCCGGCTCGATCTCGTCAGCGTACAGCATCTGATTATACTGGAAGTTCCTGGTTCGGACACCGCCCCAGGAATTGGTGGCTCCCCAGATAAAGGGGGTGCCCAGGGTTCCCTGGGTCTGGTTAACCTTTGCGCTCGTGATTTGATCGATAAAGCGCTTGTTGTACTCGAGAGCCTCCTTCGGATAGGCGATCTTGATATCCATGGTGCCGCGGGCGGCAATGGCCTTTAAATTTTTTGAGCCCATGACCGCTCCCATTCCGGTTCTTCCACCCGAATTTTTGATGCCGGTCATGACATTGGCATACCTGACGAGGTTCTCTCCGGCCGGACCGATGACCAGGCTCTTAATGTCATCATCCCCTAACTCTTCCCGGATCGCCCATTGGGTATCGGTGACGGTTTTACCCCAAATGTTCTTAGCATCACGAATCTCGATTTTGCCATTGTGGATCCAGAGATAAACCGGCTTATCCGCCTTCCCTTTGATGACGAGATGATGGAATCCAGCCCAGGCTAACTCAGGAGTGAAGAAACCTCCCATGTTGGCGCTCCCCAACATTCCTCCGAGGGGAGATTTAGCCATCACATGACATCTGGAAGTTGCTGAAGCCAATGTGGCAGTCAAAATTCCGCCGCTCACCATGAGTGTGTTGTCAGGACCGAGGGGATCGCATCCTTGCTTTGTGTGATTATAAAGCAGATAGGCATCGAGGCCCCGGCCTCCCAGGAATTTTCTCCTGACCTCAAGGGGGATGGGTTTGATTTCTATCTTGCCTGTAGAGAGATCAATATACGCTATCTTCCTATTTAGGGCCATCTTTCTTAACCTCCTTCATTTTTCTTCCAAACTCTTCCTCGGCCAATCTTTTGTTCACATCCCATACCGGGCCCCTGATGCGGGGGAAACCTTCTTTGACCCAGGCCACACGCCATTCCATATGACACATAGGGCATTTCACGGTGGGTTCCCCGGATTTTGGTTCGAGTCTTCCCATACAACTGGGATTATGGCACCTCACCTGGCCATAGGTACGAGTCTTACGCAGACTCTCAGCGGTTGAAAGTCCTTCCTTCTCGTTTACCATAACAACCCCCTTTCACAAAGTAAAATGTGGAAAGTGAAGCCCCGCCCACAGGGCGCGCCTTCACGGATAGCCGAGGCTTTCCAGCCTCGGCGAAAATGCTGGCGGGACAGGAATGTCCCGCCTATCGAAACCTGACTCCGCTGCATTCATCCCCGTCCACAGGGCGGGAGATTCTGCAGCATTTTCGTAGAGGGTGGAGGGTGGAGGGTGGATAAGTCGCCTCTTCTTCACGCCTTAAGTTCACAATAGTGAACTTCAAAACCCCTTCCAAAACCTCAACTCCTTCAGATTATTAAACTACATTTATTTTTTTGTCAAGGGATATTTTTTTGTGCCATGATTCAAGTTCACTATTGTGAACTCTTTGGATGTGGACTCCACAGGCCACCCTCTACGTTCCACCTTCGAAGGATGGATTCCACCATTCGATCCAGGTTCCGTCCCGTCCGAACCTAATGTCTGTAGTGGATTCAATCTTTCTGATCCAGTCCCCGAGAAAAGAGGCATGGTGAATGATGAGCGGGGTGCTGTGTTCGGGCAGAATATCCTCAAAGAACCGGTGGAGAAAAATATTCCTGTCCATCTCCTGCATCGTCTCCCCATCGTCCCAGGGGGTAGGCCGAATAAAGCCGTGATTTGCGCCCTCATCCCTCCGGTAAAGGAAGTGGGTTTTGAACCGGTCTTTGAGGCGGCGAAGGGTCTCAACGCACTCCACAATATCCGAGAGGGTAATCCCTTTGCAGAAATATTGAAGCAACCGGTCGGAGAATGATTCAAAACCGATCGATGCAAACATCACCTTTATATCCTGATTCTGTGCCTGTGAAAGGATCCCCGGAAGATCAGAGGCGTGAGCATTGACATCATCGACCCGGCAGACCAGATTGATTTGTGATAGTCTGATGTTTTGATGACTTATCTCCTCAAACAGTTTGCCGAGGGAGCGGAGGGGGTACTCGTCTATGAGTTCGAACGG
>VGRU01000293.1 GCA_016875255.1 Deltaproteobacteria bacterium | reverse complement strand
GCAAAAGACCTTGGAACAGGAAAAGAGCAGTCCATCAAGATCACCGCTTCAAGCGGCCTCCACGAGGATGAGATCAAAAAGATGGTCAGGGATGCAGAAGCCCATGCGGCAGACGATAAGAAGAGAAAAGAACTTGCAGAGGCCAGAAACCATCTCGACACCCTTATCTACACAACGGAGAAATCCTTGAAGGAACACGGTGATAAGATCGGTGGTGCCGAAAAACAGAACATCGAGGATGCCATCGCAAAGTCGAAAAAGGCGATGGAGTCAAACGATCTCAGCGCCATCAAATCCGCTCAGGAAGAGCTGACCAATACCTCTCATAAACTGGCAGAGGCCATGTATGCCAAGGCCTCTCAAAAAGGAGCGGCAGGCGCAGGTCCCGGAGCAGAGGCGCAGGAAGGCCCGCGGGCTAAAGCTCAGGAAGATGTGGTCGATGCCGACTACGAGGATGTGAAGGACAAAAAATAAACTGTCTGCATAAATTATCAAAAAAAAGGCGAGAATAAAAATTCTCACCTTTTTTAATATACCGAATTGCCGTTACCCGGCACTCATTTCTATGCCTCATTATCATAATTTGAAACCTTGAAAATCCTCACTTGACATTACGATTTTCAATGATAAAATATGGTTATGATTCAACGCCCCCATGCAATTAATCGGGTTCGCAATGTGTTCGAGGTTCATCCAATTGCTGCCCTTCTTGGGCCTCGTCAATGCGGCAAGACCACACTGGCAAGGATGATTGCTGAATGCGAGCACTCTACTTTTTTTGATCTTGAAAATCCTATTGATGTCCGTCGCCTATCTTCGCCCATGCAGGCATTTCAGGGGCTCTCGGGTTTGGTGGTGGTTGATGAAGTCCAGCGCCAGCCATCCCTTTTTGAATTGCTGAGGGTTTTGGTTGACCGCCCCCAGAATAAAGCTAAGTTTCTTTTGCTTGGTTCTGCTTCACCTCGTCTGGTCAAGGATGTGTCCGAATCCCTTGCAGGTCGTATTGGTTTCGTTGACCTATCAGGTTTCGACCTTCGGGAGATAGGCGTTGAGAGGCTCAACCGTCTTTGGATTCGCGGGGGATTTCCAAAATCCTTCCTGGCCTCTGGTGACTCTTCCTCCAAAATTTGGCGAGAAGATTTCATTCGCACCTTTCTTGAAAGGGATATCCCTCAGATTGGCATCACGATTCCTGCTGAGACTCTGAGACGATTCTGGACCATGATTGCGCATTACCATGGACAAGTCTGGAATGCTGCAGAATTCGCAAGATCCCTTGGAACCTCAGAGAATACTGCCCGGCGATACCTTGATATTCTTGTTGGGACCTATATGGTTAGGATTCTGCCCCCATGGTTCGAGAACATCAGCAAGAGACAGGTGAAGGCGCCTAAGATATATATCCGTGATAGTGGGGTCCTTCACACTCTACTCCATTTGCCAACCAGAGCAGATGTGCAGGGACACCCAAAACTCGGGGCTTCATGGGAGGGATTTGCTCTTGAACAACTCTTATCCCTGCTCGAAACGAAGGATAACTATTTCTGGGGAACATATTCCGGGGCTGAATTAGACCTGCTTGTCATGGTCGGCGGCAAGCGATATGGATTTGAGTTCAAATATTCAGACGCCCCCGGACATACTCGCTCAATGTCGATGGCCATGCAAGGCCTCAGCCTGGAGCATCTCTGGGTCGTTTATCCTGGAAATCAAGAATATGCTTTGGATGCTAAAATTACTGTTGTCCCGGCAATCTCCCTCCCTGCTCTGGCTGAAAAGTTATTAATAAGAGGCAATCAGGCGTAGGGTCTTGCAGTCATACATTCGCCTTTTCCCGCCCCCATTTTATTGCTCGACTGACCATGCCTGATGAAAACCCAAATTCCGAATTATCGATGCCCGCCCCCATTACTGACCCCCAAAGAGGATATATCAATGCCACCCAAAGCCTCTATTGAGAAGATGGGATAAAAATATTTCCTCCAAGAAATTGATTTGCCCTCTCTACAATCGTGAAGAAACCTTAGAATGTGATACCGAAATATTAGAAGTGAAAAGTATCAATTTTCAACTACGTTCCCCAAGGCCTTTCCCAAGAAAATACTGGATTCCCCCGTATCAAGTACGGGGCAGGCTTAGTCAAACCCGGAATGACAAACCGTGTAAAACTTATGTCGTTGTATATAGTAAGTTGTTTCAGAACCTACGTCCCCTTCTTTCTAACATAGCTTGAAGAAAACTCAAAGGCCGAATGAGCGATGTCTGCGGCAGCTTATAAACCCCGTTGTTGAAAAGATGAGAACGGATCAACTGGAGGCCCCCCTAAAAAGGCACTTTACAACCCGGTTGGGTTACTTCCCAAATGCCTCTTCTGGATTCATCCAGAGGATCGCATTGATTTCACAGCCATCCTACTCTGGGTAAGAGTTTGACGGATCGATACGCCAAATTTAATGCAACTACGGGGTAAACATTGATAAAATTTCCCTTGACAATGGAGGCGCTATTTTGTATTCTTTTTGCATAATTCAATTAAAATAATTCACAATGAATAATAGGAAGGCTTCACCGGGGATGCGCAATCCATTTACATTAGGGATCGTCCAGCGGAAGGATTTCTGTAATCGAGAGGCAGAGATAAAGGATCTTCTCCGCCATGCAAGGAATGGGAATAATGTTATTCTTTTTTCTCCACGGCGGTACGGTAAATCGTCACTGACAAGAATTGTTTTGGAGCTCCTTGAAAAAGAGGGATTCTTAACCGTTTATGTCGATCTTTTCCCCATCTCCTCGGAGCAAGACTTTATTTCAAGGTTTTCTTCCGGCATATTGAAGGGCATTGGAAGGGGCGTTGATCCGCGGGGTCTTGGAGACAGGATCGCCAATCTCTTTAAGAGATTGATTCCAAGTATCGAAGTCAAGCCCGAGGGTTATGCCCTCTCTGTTAAATTTGATCAAACGGCAGAAACAGGATTACTTCTTGACGACCTGCTGGAAGGCCTTTATGCCTATGTCAGAAAGAGGAAGCTAAAGGCATGTATTGCACTCGATGAATTCCAGGAGATTACAGAACTTCCTGAATCCAAAAAGATAGAGGGGATATTGAGGTCGCATATTCAGCTGCAAAAGGAGATAACCTATTTTTATGTGGGGAGCCGGCGGCGAATACTGAATGATATGTTTTTAAACAAGAGCCGCCCCTTCTATAAAAGCGGTTTTTCTTATACATTGAAAAAAATTGCCGCAGAAGAATTCGTTCCATATATTGAAAAAAGGTTTAAAGACACAGGGAAGATATGTCCTGAAGAGATTGCTAAAGAGATGCATGATAGGGTAAGAGGATATCCCTACTATGTCCAGAAGCTGGCATCGATTGCATGGGATATATCTGAAAAAAAATGCGATGGGAAGGTTTTAGAAAATGCACACCAAGCTTTAGTCAGTATGGAAACGATTGATTTTGAAGGAATTTGGAGTGGCCTCACCCTGATTCAGAAGGCCTTATTAAAAGCAATTGCCAAAGAACCGACTGCCTCACCGTATGGGAGAGAATTTCTTGAAAGACATCGCCTATCGATAGGGGGTACACAAAGGGCTATGAAAGCCCTTTTCTCCAGGGACCTCATCGAACAGGATGATCAGAATATTTATAAATTAACAGACCCCGTAATGGAAACGTGGCTGCGCGAGTAGCTATCGAGAAGTTGCCCTTCTGAAACCTTCATCAAGTAAGGGCCCCTCCCTTCACGATCGGTATTGTGAAAAGTTATCTTCCTTCTTTCCCAGGGAAAAGATTAAACTTTCTCATCCAACAGATTATAGCCTGAAGAAAACTCAGACACCGAATGACCGTTGCCTAATACCCGGTTCTGTATTTGATTTTGCCCTATCAGGGTGTTAGTATCGGAAGCAATCAGGCGAGATGAATCTATGGGTTTTTTCGATAAATTAAAGAAGGGCCTATCCAAAACCCACCAGGGGTTTGTTGAAAAGATCGACCGCCTCTTTCTTGGAAAGAAGACCTTCAGCCCCGACCTTCTCGATGAACTCGAGATGGTCCTTATTGAAGCTGATCTGGGAGTCAGGACGACGACTCAACTGATCGAGGGCGTCCGGCAGGGCCTCAAAAGAGGTGACC
>VGRU01000292.1 GCA_016875255.1 Deltaproteobacteria bacterium | reverse complement strand
ACGTGAAGGCTATCGTTCGTGTTCTTTATCATGTGGGTCACTTTATAGTTTGGTATGTTGAGTAACTCTGTGATAGTATTTAACTGCATCGGGTTTTGCCTCCGGTAAGGTTTTGTTTCGCAGCTAAACCATACCAGATACGGCTAAAATCCGATGTACTTTTTTATCTGACTGTTATCAAAGAACTTTTAGAGGTTAGCCCAACCATTTCAACTTTTTTACGAAAGAACCCAAATTTTTCTAAAAATACCTTTCACGGGACAGGGGAGACGATAGCAGCCATTTCAACCCCTTTTGGAGAAAGTGGCATTGGCATCGTCCGCATGAGCGGGCCCTGCGCCGAATCAATTATCAGACAGATATTCAGACCGAGAAATGACCAATCCTCTTTTATTTCACACCGCTTCCATCACGGAGAAATCATCGACCCAAGCAATGGCCGTTCTGTTGATGAGGTTCTCCTCGTTCTGATGAGAGCTCCAAAGACCTATACGAGGGAAGATATCGTGGAGATTCACTGTCATGGAGGATACCTCGTTCTCCAGAAGGTATTGGAATTGGCGCTGGTGCAGGGGGCCAGGATGGCCCAACCGGGTGAGTTCACAAAGAGGGCGTTTCTCAATGGGCGTATCGATCTCACTCAGGCAGAGGCTGTCATTGACCTGATCAAAGCCAGGACAAAAGAAGGCATCGATATTGCGAATCAGCAACTGAGGGGCTGGCTAAATAAAGAGATGGTGTTTCTCAAAGAAAGGCTGATCAACCATCTCTCCCTGATCGAAGCCCATATCGATTTTCCGGAGGAGGAGATTGAAGCAATTCCTCAGTCCCAAATGAAACAGGACCTCATCGATAAAGTGCAAAAATTAGAAGAATGGGTTTCCACCTATGAAGAGGGAAGAGTTTTTCGGGAAGGGATCTCCTGCGCCATTATTGGGAAAACAAATGTAGGGAAGTCAAGCCTTCTCAATGTCTTATTGAAACAGGAGAGAGCCATCGTCACTCCGATTCCGGGAACGACGAGGGATATCATTGAAGAAGTTCTGAATATCCATGGTATTCCAGTCCGTTTGATAGATACCGCAGGGTTGCGAAAAGCCAGAGATTTCATTGAGAAGGAAGGAGTAGCGAGGGCAAAAGAAAGGGCAGCAAATGCCGACCTCATCCTTCTAATCCTTGATGGAAGCCGGGAACTCAATGAGGATGATCTTGAAATCTTTTTTGAGATCAAAGAGAAGAAGAAAGTGGTCATTGTCAACAAGAAAGACCTTCCACAGAAAATTTCTTTAGAAGAACTTAGGAACCGATTTCCGATGGAGCAGCCGGTCTCGATTTCAGCCCTTAAAAATGAAGGGATCGAAGAGTTGAAAAAGACCATCTATGCCACCCTGATTCATAGAGAGGTCAGAATATCGCCGGAACACTTGATCGTGGCCAATATCCGGCACAAGATGTTGCTTAGCCAGATAAAAGAGAGCCTTTCCAATGCCGTTAAAGGTTTTGAGGAGGAGGTTTCTTTTGAGTTCATTGCCTTAGAAATCCGCTCCGCCCTCGACAGCCTAGGAGAAATGGTTGGCGAAACCACAAACGAAGAGGTATTGAGCAGAATCTTCAACCAATTCTGCATCGGCAAGTAATGTTTCACGTGAAACACCATTGCCGGGGACGTAGTTAAATTAATTAAATATCTTGACTCCCCTATCTAACTGTGATAACAAGTGTATATGGCAAGGGGTCCCAGGTTAGATGCTCCGGGAAGCTTACATCATGTTATTGTCCGGGGAATCAATAGAAGAAAGATATTTGAGGACGATAAAGACAGGGAGAACTTCCTTGCCCGGTTGGGGCAGGTGGTTAAAGAAGAGCAAGCCACCTGTTTTGCTTGGGTATTAATACCCAACCATGCGCATATCCTCCTTAGGACAGGCACGGCACCACTGGGAAAATTGATGAAAAGGTTGTTGACAGGCTATGCTGTCAGCTTCAATCTGCGACATCAGCGATCCGGCCATCTTTTTCAAAACCGCTATAAATCCATCTTGTGTGAAGAGGATTCCTATTTGCTTGAGCTGATACGCTATATCCATCTCAACAGCATACGAGCTGGGCTGGTGCAGGATATAGACGAACTGGACAGACATCGCTGGTGTGGTCATTCGGCTCTCATGGGAATACAGAATCGACCGTGGCAGGAGAAGGAGGAGGTGTTGTCGTATTTCAGCCAGAGAGAGGAGTTAGCCAGAAGGAAATATCGGCAATTTGTCTTTGATGGAATAACATTGGGGAGAAGGGTAGAGTTAACAGGAGATGAGGTTAGGCGGCAGGGTGGAAAAAAGCTGGCGGGGAAACCTCTAAGAAGGCTCGACCAAAGAATACTTGGTAGTGGCGCATTTGTAGAGAAACTTTTGGCTGAGGAGGAGAGAAAGGTTAGACAGCAAACTCCAATTAAGAGGAAATGGATCAACGTTAAAGAGTTTATAGATATTGTTGGCGAGAAGTTTGGGATAACCACGGAAGAGATTACAGGAGGAGGTCAGAGGCATTCGGTCAGCTTGGCGCGATCCGTATTTTGTTTTTTAGCTTCAAAGGATTTGGGATTGACGGGGAGAGATCTGTCAAGAGCATTAGGTCTTACGCCTGCCGCCATCCACTACGCTGTTCTACGAGGAGAAAAATTTTTAGCTGAGAATCAGGAAGTGAAAGTGGGTCTTTATGAATATTTAAATATTTTAACTACGTCCCCATGATACCGCATATCCTCCTCATCAACCCCTGGATTACAGATTTTGCCGCCTATAATTTCTGGATTAAACCACTGGGACTTCTTTATATTGCCGGCCTTCTCAGAGAAAATGGATTCCAGGTTACCCTGATTGACTGCCTCGATTTCTATAGCAAAACAAAAAAATTTGGGGACGGAAATATTTTTAAGACAAAGATTGAAAAACCTCTTTCCCTGAAATCGATCCCAAGAAATTACTGCCAATATGGAATACCGGAAGAAATGCTGTTGAAAAGACTTTCAATGATTGAAGAAAAACCAGACCTAATAGGGGTCACATCAGGGATGACCTACTGGTATCCAGGTGCCTTTAAAGTTATTGAAATTACAAAAGAATTATTTAAAGAAACCCCTGTTGTCTTAGGAGGTGTTTACGCTACCCTCTGTCATGACCACGCGCAAAAGAACTCCAGGGCAGACATTGTGTTTAAAAGTGGAAATGAATGGGAAGCCCTCAAGCTGATTTCAGATTTAACTCATTTTGAATTGAGAATTGATAATTGGGAATTGAAAATTGACGATTTATCTTATCCCTCCTTCGATCTCTATCCCCATCTCGGTTATGTCTGCATCACAACAACACGTGGTTGTCCTTTCCGTTGCACGTACTGCGCCTCACCCATTCTGTCAAAAGGTTTTGCGAGACGGGATCCCTTCAAAGTGGTAGAAGAGATTGAACATTGGACAACTAATTGTAGAATTAATAATATTGCTTTTTATGATGATGCACTTCTTGTCGATCCATCCAGACATTTCATTCCGATGATCAAAGAGGTGATCAAGCGTTCCATTCGATGTAACTTCCACACTCCTAATGCCCTCCATATCAGGGAGATTGATGATGAGGTTGCAACGCTTCTCTATCAAGGCCAATTTAAAACAATCCGACTTGGCTTTGAGACATCGAATGAAAAAGCTCAAGTCGAAACTGGGGGGAAGGTGGACAATCATGAGTTCCGGCGGGCGATCAAAAATTTTAAAAAGGCAGGGTACTCGCGTGATGAACTCGGGGTTTACATCATGGTAGGATTGCCAGGCCAGAGGGTAGGGGAGGTTGAAGAGAGCATTGCTTTTGTGAGAGAAACAGGTGCAAAACCAATCCTGGTGGAATATTCCCCCATCCCTCAAACTCCCTTTTTTGAAAAGGCCAAGAGGTTTTCTCAATTCGATATTGAAAAAGAGCCGTTATTCCAGAATAATTCCATCTTCCCCTGCCAGTGGGACGGGTTTACTTTATCTGATTTCAGGAGGTTAAAAGAGAAGATAAAAAGGGAGGAAATTTAATGAAACCCTATGAGATCATCAAAGATATTTTTATTGTAGGAGGGCCTGATATTACGGATAGTCGGGATGGATGCGTCTATCTGATCCATCTGGGTGAATTGATCCTGATCGATACAGGGGCAGGTTGGAG
>VGRU01000291.1 GCA_016875255.1 Deltaproteobacteria bacterium | reverse complement strand
GCAAGAAAAATCGAGGACTATTACGGCTGTCCCCAGGACATCGAATGGGCCATCGATAAACAGAAACCCTTCCCTTTCAACATCTATATGGTCCAGAGCCGGCCGGAGACTGTCTGGAGCCAGAAGAGAAAAGAGCCCGTCCTCGGCAAAAAGAGCGTCTATGAACTTCTGATGGAAAAGGCGTTATCAACCGTCAAAATCAGCTCCTGAAATTACCATAACTCATTGAGAGAAAAGCCCTGAGAGAACCTCTCAGGGCTTTTTCATTTCTGATCCGGATGAATTCTTCCCTTGCACGCCCCCTTGAAATCTGTTTAAATTTGCCTAAAAGATATAACGAATATCGCGAATGAGAGCGAATAACACGAATGGGTAAAGTTAAAGAGGTGAATGGATTCAGTCATGCAATCCGGTAAGCTTCCCTTCAATTTTCTGGAAAAGGTTTTAAAAAAATATGCCCTTCTCGATCCCACCGTCATCATTGGCCCGAAGATAGGCGAAGATGCGGCTGTGATCGATCTCGGAAAAGAATCAAAGCATTACTGGGTGGTCACCTCAGACCCGATCACTTTTACGACGGATGAGATCGGATACTATGGAGTCGTGGTCAACATCAATGACATCGCAACAAGAGGAGCGATCCCGAAATATTTCTTAGCCACCCTCCTCTTTCCCGAAGAAGAATCGGATCAGAAACTTATCCATAAGGTTTTTCGCCAGATTCACGACGCCTGCCGTCGCTTCAAGGTCTCTTTCATCGGTGGTCACACCGAGATCACACCCGGGCTGGACAGAATCATTCTCTCCGGCCATATGATCGGAGAGGTCAAAAAAGAGAATCTGGTTAAAACGAGCGGAGCAAGAGCGGGAGATCTCCTTCTGATGGTTAAAGGAGTCTGCATCGAAGGAACTTCGATCATCGCAAGAGAAAAGGGAAAAGAACTTTTAGCGAAGGGCTTCCACCCTTCCTTTATAAAAAGGGCCAAATCTTTCATCTTCAATCCGGGGATTGATGTGCTTAAAGTCACACAGATCGCCTGTCGTCATGCCTCAGTCCACTCGATGCATGACCCCACAGAGGGAGGCTTGATCAATGGGGTCATCGAGATGGCAATGGCCTCCGGGAAGGAGTTTGAAGTGGAGTTGGAGAAAGTCTTCATCTATGAAGAGTCCAGAATCCTGTGCGGGGAATTTGGCATCGATCCTCTAAGAACGATTGCGTCAGGATCATTGCTTCTGGCCCTCTCTCCCGAAGACCTTCCCGCCCTTCAAAAAGCATTTCAAAGGGCTTCCATCCCCCTTCAGGTCATCGGCAGGGTGAAGCGAGGCCCGGCAAGGGCTCTGGCATTTGAAGGAAAGAAGCGAAAAGAGCTGAACCCCCTTGCCCGTGATGAGATTTTGAAGATTTATTCCACTGGAAACATGGAATAGTGATGAAGTCGTAAAAAATCAAAAAATACGCTTGGCTGTCATTCCGGCGAAAGCCGGAATCCAGTCTTTCCAAGTAATTATAAGTTCTCTGGACTCTGGTTTTCACCGGAGTGACAACTTTCTATGACAATCTTCCCTGCCTACCGGCAGGCAGGCATTCTTCCAACATTCCAATATTCCAGTGAGAGGAAATCACTTAATGTTGGCATAGGACGGAGGAAATCGGAGCAATGACAGCGGAAAAGAAATCTTTTCTTGGTCTTTCAAAGAATGTGAGAAGCCTTGGCTGGGTCAGCCTCTTTAATGATATTGCGAGCGAAATGATCTATCCCCTCCTCCCGCTCTTTCTAAACACAGTGCTCGGAGCCGGAGTCGTCTTCATCGGTCTCATCGAGGGAATTGCAGAGAGCGTTTCCAGCTTTCTCAAGCTCTTTTCCGGCTGGGTCTCCGACCGCTTTCAGAAGAGGAAAGGGCTCATTTTATTCGGATACTTCCTTGCATCCATTACCCGGCCCTTCATCGGATTAGCCACCTCAGCCTATCATGTCCTCTTTCTCCGATTTTTTGACCGTATCGGTAAAGGCGTGAGGTCTTCACCGCGAGACGCACTGCTCTCTCAATCCTGCGGTGAAGAGGAGCGAGGCAAGGCCTTCGGCTTTCAGAGGGCCATGGATCACGCCGGTGCCATGACAGGACCTCTCATCGCCTCCCTTCTGATGGCGGTCTTCACGGAGGATCTCAGGACGATCTTCCTCCTCGCTTTTATTCCCTCCCTGTTCTGTCTCTGGATCCTCTGGCGAGGGGTCACGGACATTCACCCCGTCAGAAATTCCAGTCGTTACGACTCGAAACCGAGCGAGACAACAAATCCCGCCCCTTCTTCCCCCAAACTCAACTGGAAAGGATGGGACAGGAGGTTTAAATACTTTCTCCTCATCATCACCCTCTTCACACTCGGAAATTCAAGCGACGCCTTCCTTCTTCTTCGAGCTCAGGACCTCGGGCTGAATATAGTTACCATCCCGATCCTCTGGTTTATCTTCCACCTTTCGAAAACGGCCTTCTCTATCCCGGGAGGCACCCTTTCCGATCGAATCGGTCGAAGAAAGGTGATGATACTTGCCTGGACAGTTTATGGTTTGGTCTATCTGGGGTTTGCCTTTGTCTCAAAACCCTACCATATCTGGCTTCTCTTTATTGTCTATGGACTTTTCTATGGTCTCTCCGAGGGAACGGAAAAGGCGTGGGTTGCCGACCTGGTGGAGGAGTCAAAACGTGGAACCGCTTACGGCGCCTATCACTTCTGTATCGGCATCGCCGCTCTTCCGGCAAGCCTCCTGATGGGCCTCATCTGGAAAGCCATCGGAGTCCAGTGGGCATTCTCCTTCGGTGCGGTAATGGCCCTAATCGCCGCCTTACTGGCAATTGCCTTAATGGGAAGCGATCAAAAAGAAAAAAAGGCATAAACTCGAAACCTTAACCCTGGCATTTCTTTCCTGATAGAATACTGGGAGTCACCCATTAAAAAACTTAAAGATTGAGTTCAAGACGGCAGACAAATAAGGTAATTGGGGACGGGTTCACATTTATGTATTATGACCTTTTTTAAGATCTTTGAGTATTTTCGCAACGGCATCCCGTAGAGGAGGTAAATCTTCGCGGAGGGTCTTCCAGATCACTTCGAGATCCACACCGAAATAATCATGGATTACTTTATTTCGCATACCAACAATATCTTCCCAAGGTATCTCCGTGTATCTCCCACGAATTGACTTAGGGATGTTCTTTGCAGCTTCACCAATAATTTCCAATGCTCGGATAACAGCAAAGACTTTTTCGTCATTAGCACAAAATGCCTCAAATTCCACATCCTTCACAAACTGTCTGCCTTGTTTGCTGCTTCCAGAATATCCAACAAATAGTCAGTATATTCCCGGATAGGTTTCATATAGGCTGAGCCTCTTTTAGGATATGGCGGCCTATGGCTGGTTTCAGAGCGCTCTTCATGACCAGGTCAACCTTTATCTTTAAAAGTTTGCTGAGGTAGCGCTCAAGCCGCATAAATTCAAAAAAAGAAGGCACGCGGTCAAACTCCACTAATACATCCAGATCACTACGTTTGCGTTGCTCACCTCGCAAGTAGGAACCGAAGAGCCGAAGTTCACGCACTCCATAGCGCTCACGCAATTCAGGCAGGTGCGCCCGTAGAATTTGCAAGGCTTTTTTCCGTTGAAATAACGGGGGGTTCTTGTCAATTTTTATTGTTGTTTTCTGTCTCATAGCCGTTCTCTTTCTGAAACTTTAAAAAAATCAAATTAATTATATTCTTATTTTAGAATTTGAGCAACTAAATTTAGGCGAGATCGGATTTTGTAAGCTTTAATGTAGGAATTTGAACAACGTCTCTTAGAATTGAAGGTTGACCGTGATGCTTTTTCGCTGGGTGAAGCTTTCGAGCATCCCTTCGAGGGAGTATTCCCGGCCAAAACCGCTCTGTTTGAATCCACCATAGGATTGACCGGGAACAATGCCTACCCCCTGGTTGATCTGAACCCACCCTGACTCGATGCGATGGGCTGTGCGAAGGGCTTTTCCGATGTCGTGCGTCCAGATAAAGGCGGCAAGGCCATAATGGCTCTCGTTCGCCATGCGGATAGCCTCTTCCTCTTCTTTCCACGGAATGGCAACCAGCACCGGTCCGAAGATCTCCTCCCGCGCAAGGCGCCAGTTATTATCCGTATTGCCAAAAACCGTGGGTTCCATGAAATAAC
>VGRU01000290.1 GCA_016875255.1 Deltaproteobacteria bacterium | reverse complement strand
GCAGACGAGGTTTAGGAAGGGAAGGACGGCTTCATCCCAAAGAAGGAGTTTGGGGGTCACCTTCAAAATTCGATTAAACACAAAGAGGTGTCATCCATAAAAAAGTTGTCCCAGATTTCCCCGGAGAAGCCTTCGCGTCCTCAAGGAGGAAGAGGAGAGGTAATACGTTGGAACCCGCACAAAACCCCTTGTAGTAGAGGCATGGGATAGGTGGGAAGCCAAATGACTATTTGTGAATAAACCTCCTTCCAAGATATGTATAGTAATTTAAAATTCATTTCGGAGTGAAGATGTTCCTTAGCTTTACACTTCTAAAAGGTATTTACCTTATCGGATATAGTCCAGAGGCTTTGGACATTTCTGCGTGTTTTAATCACAAAGGTTATGCAGTGCGAATTTCATTTTCTGGAGGAGAGCCCACCGAGATTCCAGATGTTCCCACCTATTCCAAATATTTTCGCAAATCTGATGGGCTTCAGTTCGTTTTGGATGACAAAGATACAACGAGAGTTCCATTGGTCGATTTGACTAAGATAGACAATTATCCCACTCTCCTTTCGCTGATGCGCACAGTTGCAGGGAGAATATTCAATGTCATTCGAAATTTCGGAATAGTTCCAGAGATTCCAGAAAACCTACCAACTAAGTTGGAAAAAGGGGGAGACCTTGAGGCAGAGGTGCTTGGTTGGTTTCCTGAGATGTCTGCCGACGGGGTATCGTGGACTCCGCTACCCAAATCAAAAGGGTTTGGGTTCCTTTCACTTTTCCTTACTTCTAAATTCTCTCGAGCTGCGAGATTCTTAGAAGACGCGGAATTGAACATTGCCTTATGGCCAGATATTGTCGAAGCCCTTGAGGACAATAAAGAACCACCCCCCGAGATGGAGTTTCTTACAAATGCCATAGGCCATCTGCGACAAAAGAATTTCCGTCTTGCAGTTGTTGAGTCAATTGTTTGCTTAGAGATTGTTCTTACACAATTTATTTCAAATTATCTTTACATTTCAGCAAAAGTAAAGAAAGAGAATTTGCAACGATTCCTTTCCCCCGAACTTGGTCTTACAGCCCGCCTTTCGGGCCTACTTAATTTGACTTTACATAAATCCTATTTCAAAGAAATTGGGCTTGTAATGGGGACATTCGTACGGAGTGTGCCTGGGGGTATTAAGAATCAGATGCTATCTATAAAAACGTTGTCATATTTCCAATGCACCTACCTATAAATAGGTAGGGGTTGCCGGAGGAGCAACTGAAAAGAGGGACAATTGACCCGTAGGAGAGAGGGATGAGGGTCAGGTCTCAACATTCAACAAGTTAAGTTTTTAAACACTGATTTCTGGTGTTATCCATAAAAAGTTGACCATTCCAAATGCGGAATGCGGGTTGCTGATATGACGAAGAACGGATGAAAACCTTTTCCTCCCCTGACTGAATTTTTCAGTCAAGTTCTTAAGACTCTATTGATTGTGGGAAACCTCTGGGGTCATCTGGGGGGCAGGCAATCGTAATATCGTATTTTGACTTAGGAAAAAGCCTGGGGATCATCCATAAAAAGGGCGATCCAGATTTCACCGGAGAAACCTTCCGCATCCTAAAAAAGAAAGAGGAAAGACAATTCGGCGAATACCGCCCCCGCCGCTTGGGGCTTGAGGGATAGGACAGATTGGAAAGAGAACGATATTGAATCTGCGGCTCTGGCGAGTAATTGAGTCATTTTATGCAAAGACTGTATAGACTCTACATCGACGAATCTGGAGACCATTCCTATGGCAAGAAAGATCTACGAAGACTCCGGATAAAGTTTAATGATAAAACTATCGACTATCCAATGGGCCACTACCCAGAATTAGAAAAAGAAGAGAAAAGATATCTTGGATTAACTGGTTGTATCATCGAAATAGACAAGTACAGGTCTATATTTCACCCAAAATTCGAGGAATTAAAACAAAGACATTTTCCCCACAGCCCCGATGAGCCTGTTATACTTCATAGAAAAGATATAATCAATAAACGCGGTCCATTTTGGAGATTGAGAGACCTTGAAAAGGAAAAGTCATTTAATGAAGACTTGCTATCGCTCTTTGAAGAAATCGATTATACAGTTATCACAGTTGTGATTGATAAAAAAGTGCATATTGAGCGTTATGAGGAATCTGCCTACCATCCTTACCATTATTGCTTAAGCGCACTCCTCGAACGGTATTGTGGTTTTTTACATTTCTACAATGCTAAGGGAGATGTTTTAGGTGAAAGTAGGGGCGGTGCAGAAGATCGGCAGTTAAAAGATGCCTACAATTGTATTTATGATAGCGGAACCCAATTCAGACGGCCGGAATTTTTTCATAGCGTGTTGACCAGTAAGGAAATCAAGATCAAACCCAAAAACGCCAATATTGCCGGGACCCAGTTGGCAGACCTTCTCGCCTATCCATTAAAAAAAGAAATTCTTATAGAAAACGGTAGAATTTCTGACGTGCCGGATGAACTTTTTGGGAAAAGGGTTTGTGAGGTTATTAAGAAAAAATATAACAGGCATTTTTATAACAGGAGGATTTATGGTTATGGGAAGGTGTTCCTAAAATGAAAAACCGGGTTTTATCCCGGTCTCTCACGCTAGCCCTTCACGGGCCATCCACCTCCAATTACTTGGATTGGTTGAATGTTAACATTATAGAAAATAATGTCAAGTAAAAAATGATGTCAAAAAGTTTTTGAGAAAACAAGAAAAAACTTGATAAGTAGGGAAGCCCTGGTAGCGGGACTGGGGTTGGATAAAGTGAACTCTACATCGATTTAATCATTTCTAAAAAACCAGTTTATTTCTTACTTGCGCCGTTTTGGTGTGAATCAATCTATCAAAGGAGGGAGATTATGGCTACTTACGTATTGATTCATGGGGCGTGGCATGGGAGCTGGTGCTGGGACAAGGTGGTTCACCTTCTTAAGGGAAAGGGTCACAAGGTGGAGGCCCCTGATCTGCCAGGCCATGGGAAGGACCCTACCCCTATTCAGAAGGTTTCACTTCAGGCTTATGTGGATCGTGTCTGTAAGGTTCTGGATGCTCAATCTGAGCCAGTGATTCTCGTGGGTCACAGCATGGGCGGGATCGTCATCTCTCAGGCCGCTGAATATCGGCCGGAAAGAATTAAAACCTTAATCTATCTGACGGCTTTTTTATTGCAAAATGGAGAGTTTTTACTCCAAATAGCTCAAGGCGATACAGAGGGATTGGTTCTACCGAATCTCATCATGGCAGAAGACCAAAGTCATGCTACGGTCAAGGAGGAAGCCCTCAAGGAGGCCTTCTATGGAGATTGCTCCGATGAGGACGTGGCGCGGGCCAAATCACTCCTGGTTCCCCAGGCCGCAGCTCCCTTTGCAACGCCAATCAGTATTACAGAAAAAAACTTCGGCAGAATACCACGGATTTACATTGAATGCCTCCGGGACAGGGCGATTTCTCCATCCATCCAGAAGAGAATGTACACAGCCCTGCCCTGCCGGAGAGTCATCCCGATGGATACCAGTCACTCACCATTTTTCTCAGCGCCTGAGACACTGGCGACCCATTTGATTTCACCGGAGGGTTGATCGAACAGGGAAGGATATTTTTTTAGCAAAGGGAAAAGGGATCGTCTCCTTTTCTCATGCCTTGATATTATGAAAAAACCAGAATCCTCTCATTTTCAGAAGGAAGTGGTGATACGAAACCTTTATCAACATGTGGGATATCTCTCCGTGAAAATCGGAGAAAGGCATCTCTGGAAGGAAGGATCGCTCGAAGGGACTGTGGACTATATTGAGTCCGCCTTTGCCTCTTATGGATATTCCGTGCAGCGTCAGACCTATGCGTGCTACGGCAAGAACGTTTCGAACCTGATTGTTGAAAAGAAGGGAGAAGATGAAGGGACCGTGGTCATCGGCGCCCATTATGATACCGTTCCCGGAACACCCGGCGCGGATGACAATGGTTCGGCTGTGGCGGGTTTGCTGGAATTAGCGAGGTTGCATCAAAATATCCCAAGCAGAAAGACCTTTCTTTTTGTCGCCTTCGCCAATGAGGAGCCTCCCTGCTTCGGATTTCCCAATATGGGGAGCATGGTTTATGCAAAATCTCTAAAAGAACAAGGGCGTCCGGTTGAGGTGATGGTTTCGCTGGAGATGATCGGATTCTTCCGTCCGGAACGGATTCAAAACTATCCTCTTTT
>VGRU01000289.1 GCA_016875255.1 Deltaproteobacteria bacterium | reverse complement strand
AACCGAGCGCCTGCCTGCCGGCAGGCAGGGGGAGCTATTTCCAATGGGGTAAAAATTTTTGTGGCAAAAAACCTGTCAATTGTGGTAAATATGAAGAAACATAAAACTGAAATGGAAGCCTGTCAAGGATTAAAATGGGGCTTACGATCCACATATTTTTGTACCTCATAACGAACGAAAAACTTGATTTTGTGTGGAGCTGAGACTCTTATGTTTCGGTATATCGTCATAGAGGGGCCGATCGGCGTAGGTAAAACGAGTTTGACCCGACTTCTCGCAAAGGAGTTTAATGCGCGATTGATCCTCGAGAAGCCAGAAGAGAACCCCTTCCTTTCCCAGTTCTATCGGGACAGGAAGAAGTATGCCTTTCAGACCCAGATCTTCTTCCTGCTGAACCGTTTCCAGCAGCAGAGGGAGATTGCCCAGTTCGACCTCTTCAATCAAATCACCCTGAGTGACTATCTTTTCGCCAAGGACCGGATTTTTGCCTCCATGAATCTGGACGACCATGAATTAGCCCTCTATGACCAGATCTATGGCCTTCTCCATGGACAGATCCCCACCCCGGACCTGGTGATCTTTCTTCAGGCAAAGCCTGAGGTCCTGCATCACCGGATTAAATCGAGAAATACCGCCTATGAGAAGGATGTCGATTTAGAATACCTCAAGACATTGACAGAAGCCTACAACTACTACTTCTTCCACTACGACCAGGGCCCCCTGCTGGTGGTCGATACGAGTGAGATCGATTTTGTCAATCGACAAGAGGATTTCAACCAGCTCATTCGGGAGATCAAGCAGATGAAAAAGGGAACCTGGTACTTCATCCCCATGAAATCAAAATAACAAAATGGTCTAATAGTCGGATAGTCTTATCGCTTTTTAGTCGGAAAAAAATAGACAAAGAGACTATTCGACTTTTTCTGAGCTATAACCCTGCTGAGGGTTCCCCCGTTGCCTTTGAAACCCCCTTTGCCGCGGTTTTTTCAGGCCTCTTCGCCGCCTCTTTCACTGCCTCTTTGGGTGCGGCAGAGGGAAGAAGCCCCTTTGCACGGAGTTTTTTTCTTTCCTTTTTCCGTTTTCTTCTTCTCGCTAATACCCGGTCCTTTTCCCGTTGTGGCATAGGTCCTCCTCATTTAAATTGCGGATTGTAGACCCTACAGTTGCATAAAAATTACATGAAAAGGGAGGTGGGTGTGCTGGAAAGCCTTTACAGCGGCACCTTTAAATGGTTGGCTACTAAGGTTTCAAGCATACCTCAAAGGTCACCTCAGGTGACATCGAATGTTCCCCATAAAACATAGAAACGATCCGCAATTGTAAAGGATTGGAAGCATGCCCACCTCCCTTTTCTTTGCAACGTTAAGGTAGATTGCGGAATTCGGAATTAAAACCTGAAATTTTAAATCCGCAATCCGCATTCCGGGCGAAGCGTCCGCCTCGGACCAATCTGAATTCATTTTATGGACATCTTGGTAATCGACTCAGACAGCTGATCTCTTCCATGGCTTTTTCAGTGAGAGCGGCTGCATCCGACTCTCCCTCTGCGAAAAGAGGGGAGCCGATTGAAATCTCAACTCGCCTCCTCCACCTCTTTCTCTCCCTGTAGCAGATCCCAACCGGGATAAAAGGGATTTTCTCTTTCAATTCTTCCTGATATTTCAAGATCATTCGAAGAAGCCGGCTTTTGCCGGCGCCCACGATGTCTCTAAAGTAAGTGCCTTCCGGAAAGATGACGACCTTCTCATTAGCCTTCAACAACGTGACGAGCTTTTTGAAAGAGTCCAGTGTCCGGATCGATTTTTCACGATCCACCGGAATCGCCCCTCCAAGGGACATATAATGCCGGAGCAGGGGAAATCGGAAGAGTTCCTTTTTGGCCACAAAATAGAGCGGCGGATGAAAAGCAAGACCCACCAGAGGGATATCGGTCCAGTACTGGTGCTTCGGAAGAATCACGGCAGGGCCCTTTTCCGGAAGGGTTCCTTTCATCCCTATCTCGATCTTGTAAAAGAAGGAAAAGACCAGTCGGGCAATCTTTTTGGTGAGTGAATACACGATGGGGTTTCTTTTCATGTCGGTCGTCTAATTAAAATCTGTCCATAAATTAACAGTTTTCAAGAAGTTCGTCATTCCGGCGAAAGCCGGAATCCAGTCTTTTCGTTCCCGCCAAGGGCGGGACTGGATGCCCCCGTATCAAGCACGGGGCAGGCTCCTCAAGTCCGGCATGACGCTGAAAGCAGTTTATAAACAGACTCTAATGGAGAATATCAGGGTATTAGAATCTCAGGAAATCATGGCATTTCCCATAATTCTCTGGTCTCCTGATTTCCTGATATCCTATATCAATACGAATCCAAAAGGTCTTCTTTGGGAATTTCCGGCGGAATCTCGACCCCTATCCACTCCTTCTTTGCCCGCTTGGCAGCCGCCATGCCGGCTTTCAGGGCATCCCGATTCAACTTCTCCGTCCCCTTGGGAACTCGTGCCAGAACGGCTGACTCGATTGCCTTCGAAGAAACGATGGGGGTGAGTTGGGACAGGGCGCCGAGAGCCACGATATTGGCCACCATCTCCCTTTTAAATTTCTCTCTCGCGATTCGCGTAAAAGGAATCTGAAAGGCCCTCGGTTGAGGAACCTGTGTGACAAAGGTCGAATCGACGATGAGGAGACCCTCTGGTTTGAGGTCCGGGAAAAAATCATCGCACGATTTCTGGTTCATCACCAGGAGAAGGTCGGGCTTCATCGCTTTGGGGTAGTCGATCTCCTCTTCGCTGACGATCACTTCGGATTTGCTCGATCCCCCTCTTGCCTCCGGGCCGTAGCTCTGGGTCTGGGCAACGAATTTGTGATCATAAATCCCGATGGCCTCAGCCAGGATGATCCCCATCAGGATGATTCCCTGGCCCCCTGACCCTCCCAGACGAATTTCATACCGATCAGCCATTCTCTCAACCCCATTTCAGATTTCATAACCCCTCCTTTCCTCCCCTTAACTTAAGGGGAGGTAGGGTGGGGTTACCTCAATTTGCAATTTAATATTTGCAGTTAAAGCTTTTTTCCCTCACCCTATCTCCTCATCTCATTGTCCCTTTATCTCCCCATCGCTCCTTTGGCCCGTTCCTGAATCTTTTCATATTCATCCTGATAGACCGGAAGTTCCTTGTCGGCCAGCACGCCGATCACCATCTTATCCTTCAGATCCTCCGGTTTCATCTTTGCGGCCTTCTCCATGGTGATGGCTTGATCCCTCTGTTGTTCCATCATCTCCACAGCTGTCCCCAGGCGGTTCTGCCTGCCATACTGGGTATGGCAGTGAGAAATGATCTCCACCACGGAAAACCCCTTCTTCAAAAAGGCCTTCTCCATCAGGCTGTCCAGGAGTCTCGCATGATAAACTGTTCCTCTGCCCACGAAGGCCGCTCCTGCTGTAACTGCCAGTTCAGAGATATTGAAGGATTGTTCGATATTGGAATAGGTCGTGGTCGTGGATCTCATTCCATACGGAGTGGTAGGAGAGTTCTGACCGCCTGTCATCCCGTAGATATTGTTGTTCAGGATGAGGGTGGTGATGTCGATGTTTCGCCGGGCCGCATGGATGAAATGATTTCCTCCGATGGCCACCGCATCTCCATCACCCATGATGACAATCACCTTCAGGCCGGGCTTGGCTAACTTGACCCCTGTGGCAAAGGTAAGGGCCCGGCCATGTGTGGTGTGAAGGGTGTTGAAATCGACATAGACCGGTAGCCTTCCGGAACACCCGATGCCCGAGACCAGAACGATCTCGTCCTTCTCATATCCGATTCGGTCAATGGCCCGGATAAGCGCGCCAAGCATGATGCCGATCCCGCAGCCCGGGCACCAGACATTGGGGAATTTTTTGTCATGGCGAAGATATTTGTGGATCAACTTGGTGATCTCCGACATCAGGAAACCTCCCGGTAATAATCACTGCAAAATGGCCAGTTAAAATTTAGCAATGCAAAATAAATTTAAAAAATTCTAAAATGATTAACTTTTCCCCAAAATTTCTAATTTTCAATTTGCAATTTATAATTTTCAATGATTGGTTATCGATACTTCCTGGATTCGATTCAATATCTCCATCGGAGTGATGATCGTCCCATCCACTTTGTTGAGGGCAATGACTCTGGCGACTCCACGGTTCACCCGCTTCACCTCCCGGGAGATCTGGCCCATATTCA
>VGRU01000288.1 GCA_016875255.1 Deltaproteobacteria bacterium | reverse complement strand
TTGTGACAAAGGGGGATGAAGGGGGATTAGATAGCCTTTTTCAAATGGCTAAATTGATACCAGATTTCAAATTTAAAATTGAAGATTCATAAATCGGTATCGTTTTTAATGAAAGGAGAAGAGGATGGCAAAAACCATTGAAGGCAAATTGATGGCGAAGGGACTTAAGTTCGGGATCGTCTTAAGCCGGTTTAACAATTTCGTCAGCGATCGACTATTAGAGGGGGCTTTGGATGCCCTGCGAAGGAGCGGAGCAGAGGAGGGGGATTGTTCTGTGGTGAGGGTCCCGGGCTCTTTCGAAATTCCGCTGGCAACCAAGAAATTGGCAAAGAGCGGGCGATATGACGCCCTCATCTGCCTCGGATGTGTCATCCGGGGTGCAACGCCTCATTTCGAATATATCGCCACAGAGGTCACCAAAGGGATCGCCAGCATCACCCTTGAGAGCGAAATTCCCGTCTCTTTCGGGGTTCTCATCACCGACACCATCGAACAGGCCATAGAAAGAGCGGGCACCAAAGTGGGCAACAAAGGGTTCGATGCCGCTATGTCAGCGATCGAAATGGCCAACCTCATGAAGGAGATCGGGAAGGGATAAGGAAATCTTTGGGAAAGAGAAGAAGATCGAGGGAGTTTGCCCTCCAGGTTCTTTACCAGTTTGAGATTACAAAACAGAACGCTCTTCAGGCGATGGTTCAATTGAGAGAAAATTTTATGCCCGAAGAGGGGGAAGATGAATTTGCCAAACGGATTGTCCTGGGGGTGATGGAACACCAACGGGAGATTGACCGGTTGATCGAAGAGCGTTCCGAACATTGGCGACTGGACCGCATGACGATCGTCGACCGGAACATCCTTCGCATTGCCATTTTCGAACTTCTGTACTGCAGTGAGGTCCCCCCCAAAGTCACCCTCAATGAAGCAATCGACCTCGGAAAACGATACGGATCCGAAGAATCAGGAAATTTCATCAACGGGATCTTGGACCGAATTCAAAACGAAGTGATCCGGAAACCCCTATGAGTTTATAGGTGAAGGTTACGGTTACGAAGCCCGTTTGGTAAACTGTCAATAGGTTAAGGTGACGGTTAAGAAGCCCGTATCGTTCATAAAAGGTTACGTTTACCGTTTTTAATTCTCTTTACGCCGTTAGAGATAATGCGCCACTTGGCTTCGATTCGTAATGCCGGAAATTTCTAACGGGGTCGACACGTAACCGTTGCCGTAACCGAAACGGGCCTCGTAACCCTAACCGTCAGACTTTTGTTAACGAAACGGGCCTCGTTACCCTTACCGTTAGACTTTATTTTCTAACCATTATGGACATCATCATTTCTAAAGAACCAATTGATCTTCAGGAAAGTGATCTGCTGATCGCCGCTCTTTTTAGAGATGAGAGGCCGCTGAGAGGCATGGCTGGCTGGATCGATTGGAGACTCAATGGGATGCTATCGCGTTTTCTGATCGAGGAAAAGCTGACAGGGGAATGGAGAGAAAGAACATTGATTCCTTCCCAGGGCAGAGTCTCTCCGAAACTGGTTCTTCTTTTAGGCCTGGGAAATGTAAAGGAGTATAGTTATTTATTCCTGCGAGAAGTCGCTCCCATCATCATCGAGACCATCATCAACCTGAAGGCCTCTCACATCTGCCTTTCCCTTCCGTATGGCAAGGAGTATGATGTGGACTGCGGCAAGCTAACAGAAGTTCTCCTCGAGGGGATAACGGACAGCCTGGAACACTCTCCCTCGGACCGCGCATGGATAGAGAATCTGACCCTCTCTTTTGGCGAGGGTGAAGAGCGGTTTTCTGAAATTCTCTTCGGAGTTCAAACAGCAAAATCAATATTGACCGATCGATTTCAAATTAGAATTTTAGCCCCTTCCGAAACCCTGCCGAAGGCCAGTTTAGCCCGCAGTATTTGAATGCCTTCTCTTTCTTTTTTTGACAATTTTCCAAAAATAGGATAAAAGGGTTAACCATAGAGTTGAATTTCATCAGGAGGAATGTCGCTATGGTGCAAAAGCTGGAGAAGATCTGGATGGATGGGAAATTGATCCCCTGGAATGAGGCAAAAGTCTCCGTATTGACTCATACGCTCCATTATGGGTTAGGGATTTTCGAAGGGATACGGTGTTATCAATGCGATGACGGGAGATCGGCTGTCTTCAGACTGAAAGAGCATATCGATCGGTTCTTTGATTCCGCTCACATCGGAGGTCTCAAAATGCCTTTTTCAAAGAAGGAGATCGTAGGGGCCTGTAAAGAAACCCTGCGGGCCAACGGTCTAAAGGCAGGATACATCCGGCCGCTTGCCTTCATCGGAGAAGGGGTGATGGGAGTTTACCCCGGAGACAATCCGATTCAAGTAGCTATCATTACCTGGTCGTGGGGGGCTTACCTCGGTGAAGAAGCTCTGGAAAAAGGCATCCGGGCAAAGTTCTCCTCTTATACCCGGCACCATGTCAATGTCATGATGACCAAGGCAAAAATTTCGGGAAATTATGTAAACTCTGTCCTTGCTAAAAGAGAAGTGATTAAATTAGGGTACGAAGAAGCCTTGATGCTTGATACGGAGGGCTACGTTTCAGAAGGCAGTGGAGAGAATATCTTTATCGTAAAAAACGGAGTAATCAAGACAACCCCCCTCACCTCGATCCTATCGGGGATCACCCGGGATTCAGTGATCCAAATTGCAAAATTGAGAAAAATTCCCGTCGTCGAGGAGAGGTTTACCAGAGATGAACTCTACACCGCTCAGGAGGCCTTTTTTACAGGAACAGCCGCCGAGATCACGCCCATTCGCGAAGTCGATGACCGGCAGATCGGCGAAGGGAAACCGGGTCCCATCACCAAAGAGCTCCAGGCTGTTTTCTTCGATATCGTTAAAGGAAAAAACCCCGAATTCAGGGAATGGCTCGACTATCTCTAAAAACATATTTCGGAATTCGGAATGCGGATTTCGGATTTAAACCCTATTCCGCATTCCGCAATCCCCAATCCGCAATTCAAATGCTTCTCCTCATCGATGGCTATAACCTCCTTCATTCCGGTCGCACCCTTGTCAAGCTGAACTCCATCGAACTTCAATGGGAGAGGGAACGTCTCATCCAGAGGCTGTCCCTCTATCGACAGGCCAGACCCTCTGAGATCCTTGTTGTCTTCGACGGATGGCAGGCGGGCTGGAGCACAGAGAAGAGAGAGAAGAAGAAAGGGATAGACCTGATCTTCTCAAGAATCGGTGAGAAAGCGGATGAGGTGATCAAGAGGCTGGTCAGAGAGAAAGGATCAGGAGCCGTTGTCGTCACCTCCGATCGGGAGATAGCAAAATATGCGGGTAGGTTGTCGGTTCCGGTCATTTCCTCCGAACAGTTCCAGGAGAAAATGGAAAATATCGCTTTCACGAATGTAAAAGACATTGAAGCGGATGAAGAAGAAAGAGGTCTTAAGAGAAAAGGGCCTTCGAGAAAACTATCCAAGAAAGAAAAAAGGAAGCTTGCCGCTCTAAGAAGACTGTAACAAGACTGAACCGACCTTCCCTGATATTCTGATCCACTGATGTCCTGCTTCCTGATACCCTGGTAACCCGATATCCTGATTCCCTGTTCAACCCATTTTCCACTTATTTTCAGTTCCCTGCAGAAGCCTTGAGATATTGGATTGATGACGGTAAAGGATCAATGCGGCGATGATAACGCTTAAGATAAAATAAGCCTGGGAATCGCTCCGGAAGTAAGCGATGAGGATCGGAATCGTTGTTGCACAGGAGATCGATCCCAGGGAGATATATCTCCATTTCCATACCATCCCCAAAAAAACAAAACATTCAATCAGCACGGAAATCAACGAGATCGGGAGATAGACACCCAAAGCCGTAGCCACTCCTTTCCCACCTTTAAACCCGAGGAAGATGGGAAAGACATGCCCGAGGATCGGGCTCATTCCTACGATGGCGATCCAGGCGTGACCGGAAAGACCCCATTGATCTGTTAGCCCCCACTTCATGGCAATCACAACCGGTGCCATTCCTTTTAACAAATCTCCCATAAGGGTCAAAATGCCAAGGGTTTTTCCAGCCGTACGGAAGATATTGGTCGCCCCGATATTTTTGCTTCCTTTCTCCCTTGGATCAATTCTGGAGAAGAGTCTGGTAAGAAGGAGACCGGTGGGGATGGAACCCAGAAGATATCCGAAAAGTCCGATGAAGATTCCGACAGGCATAGCTTTAA
>VGRU01000287.1 GCA_016875255.1 Deltaproteobacteria bacterium | reverse complement strand
ATGAGTTTAAGAGCATGTATCCGGAGATGATCGAAGCAGCCAAATCAGAGGGTAATAAACAGGCAGAGAGGACTTTTCACTTCGCTAATGAGGTTGAGAAGATCCATGCCCAGCTCTACCAAAAGTTGCTGGATGGACTGGGAAAACCTCAGGAGAATTATCCTTATTATATCTGCCCGGTCTGCGGATACACGGCTGAAAAAGCGGCCCCAGCAACCTGCCCTGTCTGCGGAGCCAAAGGAGAAATGTTCAAAAAGATTGAATAAAAAAGGCCTCATCCTTCCCCTCTTCGGTGGCCACAGGCGTCACGCCTGCGCTACTCGGAGAGGGAGTGGGTGAGGGGCATAAAAGAATTCAATGAACAAGGAGGTTCCCATGAAAGAACGAACAGGAATCGTAACGATGAGAGGAAATCCACTCACTCTCGTCGGGAATGAGCCTAAAGTGGGAGAGATGGCTCCGGACTTTGTTACCCTGGACAACAACCTCTCTCCCGTTCACTTTTCATCTTATCGAGGGAAAATCTGCATTCTGTCTTCCGTTCCCTCCCTCGACACACCGGTTTGCGATATGGAGACTCGGAGATTTAATGAGGAAGCAAGCCGTCTCGGTCCGGATGTAGTCATTTTGACCATCAGCATGGACCTCCCCTTTGCGCAGAAACGCTGGTGTGCGGCAAACGGAGTGGACAAGGTTCAAACCCTGTCAGATCATCGCGATGCCTCTTTCGGCGCCTCATATGGGGTGTTGATTAAAGAGCTGAGGCTTCTTGCCAGGGCTGTTTTCCTTGTGGATCGAAAGGGAACGCTTCAATATATCCAGATCGTCAAGGAGACGACAAGCGAACCGGACTATGAAGCCATTCTGAGTGCCTTAAAAAAATTGACATAAGGGGGAAGTAATGAAGAAAACTTATTTAACAATGCCTGTCATCCCGATTCTGCTTCTCGCGCTGGTTTTTCCGGTTTTGTCTGCCAACAAACCACCGGAAAAAGGTGAGACCCTGCCTGTTTTCACCCTTCCAATTCCTAAAACCCCCGCTGAAAAGGCTTACCTTGGTCTTTCGGGCGATGGCTTTTTTAAAGTTCCACAAATTAAAGCCAGGGTGGTGATTGTCGAAATTTACAGTATGTATTGCCCTTATTGTCAGAAGGACGCTCCCGGGATTAACGAACTTTATAACCTGATAGAAAAAAACCCCAACCTCAAGAACAAAATTAAAATCATTGGCATTGGCGCAGGAAACACCTCTTTTGAAGTGGAAACATTTAAAAAGACCTATCAGGTCCCTTTTCCACTATTCCCGGACAAAGATTTTTCCATCCATAAAGCCTGTGGAGAGGTGAGAACCCCCTATTTTATCGTCGTTAAAATCAATGACGATGGATCACATCAGATTGTCCATGCCCAGTTAGGAAATTATCCGGGGGCCGAACCATTTTTGGAGATTGTCCTAAAAGCTTCAGGACTCAAATAAGGAGGAGAAGGCGATGAAAAAGATAAGACGGGTTGAAATGGTCTTGATCTTACTCACCATTTCAATTTTGGCGTTTATTCCGGCGGTTTATGGCGCATCAGACGCCTTTAAGGAGAACATTTATAAGGCAGGCGCCCTTAAACCGGTGGACAGTAAACTCAATGTGAAAGTTGGAAATCGTGCGCCTGATTTCACCCTTCCCTCTGTATCCGGAGAGAAGGTTTCTTTGAGCCAGTACCGTGGAAAGAAGAATGTCGTCCTTTCCTTTGTCCCAGCGGCCTGGACACCTGTCTGCTCGGATCAATGGCCTGGGTATAATATCATCAAAGATGTTTTCGTCCAGAATGATGCCATCCTCTTCGGAGTGACGGTGGACGATATCCCTACCCTCTTCGCCTGGACCAACCAGATGGGGAAGCTATGGTTTCCCGTGCTCTCCGATTTTTGGCCCCATGGGGGCGTTGCAAAAAAATATGGCGTCTTACGCTCCGATGGAGTCTCAGAGAGGGCATTGTTTGTGATCGATAATAAAGGAACCATTCGATATATCGATGTCCACGACATCAACAAGCGGCCTCCCCTCGAAGACCTGGTGAGCGCTCTGGAAAAAACAAATAAACGATGAACAATGGACGATGGACAATGAACAAGATATAAAGAATGAAACGGCTCTGTGGTTTATAGGTTTATTGTCCATTGTTTATTGTTCATTGTACATTGTATATTGTGCATCGTTCATCGTGATATTGTAATGATTTCGCCTTCGATCTTTTCTGCAATATGAAGGATGCCAAGCGTGGCGCTGTGCCAGAAAGAACGTGTGGGCGAGCCGGGGTTAAAGAAGAAGACTCCTTTATTCTGGTGATTGGCAGGAGTATGGGTGTGGCCATAAACGATCGCATCCACCTCATCAAATTCATTTCTGATCCTCGACTCGATTCCAAAGGGCGCCCCGCCTCCATGCATCAAACCGATTCGAAATCCCCCTAATTCAACGACCTGCTTCTGCGGAAAAACTTTTCGGATTTCATAGGGGTCCATATTCCCGCAGACAGCGATCAACTCTTTAAACCCTGAAAGGTATTCCGCTACAGACCGGTCCACAAAATCCCCTGCATGAATGATCTTTTCCACATCCTTGAAATGGAATTCGATCCTCTTCTTAAATTCCAAATTCGGTTCACTCAAATGGGTATCTGAAAGCACGCCTATCTTCATATCAAACTCCGTTATCCGAATAGAGATGAGACTTATGGGAACCTCTAATAATTCCAAATTCGTCACTCCGGTGAAAACCGGAGTCCGGTCATATCAAGAGCTTCTGGATTCCGGCTTTCGCCGGAATGACATTTTTAGAGGTAGCCTTATATTATTTATTGTAATAAAGAGATGCTCGCCAATCAATGCGAATTTCACTTTTACCCTTGAACTGGGTTATAATGAAACTGTGGCGATTGGTCGCAAAAAAAAGGCCCTTGTCCATATTGCAAAAGAGGACCTCCATCTCGATGAGGAATCCTATCGCCGGATTCTCAAGGGAGTGGCAGGGGTAGAGAGTTCAACCCAGTTGGACAAGAAGGGGTTTGAAAAGGTGATGAGACGTTTTCAGGGGATGGGATTTAGAGGTCTCCTCCCCCACCCCTTTCATCCCGCCCCGAAGGGCAGGCTCATCCCATCGGACAGCCCCCAGGGCCTGGAATCGATCACCCAGAACCAAAATGAGTTTATTGCTTATCTTCTGAAAGAGTTAAAGTGGGACGAGGGACATTACCACGCCTTCTGCAAGCGCATCATCAAAAGCCCTGAACCGCGGACCAGAAGGGATGGACAGAAGATCATCATCGGTCTCATGGCCATATTGAGAAAGAGGTCTTTAGATCAGAAAAGGAGAGAGTCATGAAAAAGAATATCGTGATCGGTCTGGCAGTTCTGTTGATCGTTTCTCTGGGGCTCGTCACTCTCAGCAAGGAAAAAGTCCCTCCCTTCATTGAAATGGAGGTGAAGGGAGTCAGGATAGATCCTGTGAGTCAGAGCCCGGTCGTCATCCTTTCAGATAAGGACGGAAAAAAAGCGCTCCCCATCTGGATCGGCCTTCTTGAAGCCAACGCCATCGATAAGGAGCTCAAACAGGTCTCCTCTCCAAGGCCAATGACTCATGATCTCCTTCATTCCATTCTGACACAGGCGCATGTGAAGGTGAAAGAGGTAAAGATCGTCGATCTCAAAGAACAGACCTATTTTGCCACCCTCTTTCTTACTTTGAACAAAGGGCTGATCGAAATCGATGCCCGGCCGAGCGATGCCATTATCCTCGCACTGAAATCGAGAGTCCCGATTCTTGTTTCCGCCAAGGTTCTGGATCAACAGGGGCTTGCCCTCTCCAGACAGGAAGGAATCGGGGAACGGCATGGAATTCGGATTCAGGAACTCACCCCCTCCCTCGCCTCTCATTTCAATTTTAGAGGACAAAAGGGGGTGCTGGTTTCCGAGGTGCTGACAGGAAGTATCTCGGAGGCCTCCGGAATCAAGGCAGGAGATATCATTACCAAGATCAATTTAAAAGAGGTGGGAGGCCTTCAAGAATTTGAAGAAATCTTCGATGCTCTTAAACCGGGAAGTGCGATTCGGATTGTCTTTTTCAGAGATGAAAAATTTCAGGAGGTCAACCTCTCTACAAAACCTTAGTTCAGAAGCCGCTTGACGATCGGGACCTTTAGGAACGAGACTCCTTCTTCCTTCAGGATCACTTCCTCCTCTGT
>VGRU01000286.1 GCA_016875255.1 Deltaproteobacteria bacterium | reverse complement strand
TAGCCGCCGCATTGAAAGCAAAAGCTGATAAAATCCTGACTGAAGACCTACAGGCAGGACAGATCATTGAGGGAATACCTATCAAAAATCCCTTTAAGTGAACCCCGTTAGAAAGCTCTCAACATTTGTGCTGGGGATGGTAGAAATAGAAAGCATCGGCTTCTTATTGAGGGCGAGTTCAAAGACCTGCCCTTTCAAACAGGGTGGAGCTACACGCACACAGGGTCGGGCATTCTGCCTTTCGCAATTCCGCCGTCCGCAATCCGCATTCGGAAATTCATCTATTGTGACACCATTTCAGGAGTTCTTTAAGCGATAAGGCATTGAGGACATCTTCCGTTTCGAGCCAGCCCCTTCTGGCGACTGCCACTCCCAAACTCATCATCCACATCTGATCGAGATGGTGAGAATCGGTTCCGATGGCCACCCGGATACCCATCTCCTTTGCCTTCCGGCAGTGGATGTCATCCAGATCGAGGCGCTCAAAATAGGCATTGATCTCCAGCGCCTTTCCGTATTTCTTTGCGGCCTCCATCACCTCGCCCATTTCCACCTCGTAAGGATCCCTGGCTCCTAAAAGCCTTCCGGTAGGGTGTCCAAGAACATGGATATAAGGGTTCTCCAAAGCCCTTATAATTCGTCTGGTCATCCTCTGCTTGTCCTGCTTAAAACCACTGTGGACAGAGGCAACAACCACATCAAGCTTCTCCAAAACCTTATCAGAGAAATCTAACTTCCCATCGCTGAGGATATCAACCTCTGTTCCTTTCAAAATCTGGAACCCTTTCATCCTCTCATTGAGACAATCGATCTCCTCCATCTGTTTCAAAAGCCTTGATTCGTCGAGTCCGTGGGTGATTTTCAGGGATTTTGAGTGATCGCAGATTGCCACATATTGATAACCCTTCTTCTGAGCGGCTCTGGCAACTTCTTCGATTGAAGAAGACCCATCGCTCCAGTTGGAGTGGACATGAAAGTCTCCCTTGATTTCAGACTCCTCAATCAGTTTGGGAAGATTCTTCTCCCGTGCGGCTTCGATCTCTCCACGGTCTTCTCGAAGTTCGGGTTCGATCCAGACCATTCCAAGAGCTTTATAAACATCCTTCTCCTCTTTGCCACCGATCTTCTTCTCGCCTTTGAAAACACCATACTCATTGATCTTGATCCCTCTTGCCCTGGCAATCCCTCTGAGATGGATGTTATGACCCTTTGATCCTGTAAAATATTGAATGGCAGCACCATAGGAACCCTCTTCCACCACACGGAGGTCAATTTGAAGCCCTCCCTCAACAATGATAGAGGCTTTTGTTTCTCCGGAGGCCAAGACCTCTTTCACCTCCGGAAGATGGGTGAAAGCATGAACGATCTTCTCATGATCCGGGCCAGTGGCCAGGATGTCGATATCCCCGATGTTCTCCCTCATCCTCCTGAGGGAGCCTGCCCATTCAATCTTCTCCGACCCTGTCTTCTCTCTCAGGGTCTCAACAATCCGTTTTGCCACAGGAAAGGCCATGCCCAAGTTCATCCTTCCTTTGCTCTGTTTCAGGAGTTGGATTCCCCGCTTGATGTTTTCAACCTTCTTTTCGCCCATCCCGGGAAGGCCGATGAGAGAACCATCCTCCACTGCTTTTTCCAACTGAGAAAGATTACCGACCCCTCTCTCTTTATGAATCAAAGCTAAAGTCTTTGGTCCCATTCCCGGTATACCCATGATGGCCATCAATTCATCGGGGACCTCCTTCTTCACCTCCTCATATTTGGAGACCTTTCCTGTCTTCAGATACTCCTCAATCTTTTGGGCCATGCCCTCGCCAATACCAGGAATTTTCTTCAGTTCACCTCTACCGGCAACCTCTCCGATATCCTCTGTGAGGTCTCCCAGAATCCGCGAGGCCTTTCGATAGGCGCTGATCTTAAATGGATTCTCATCTTTGAATTCGAGGATGTCCGCCATCTTTTCGAAGAGATCGGCCAACTCTTTGTTTTTCATCTATTAACCTTTTGAAGAATAGCCCCTCACCCTTTCCCTCTCCCCAGCGAGACTGTGTCGTAATAGGGGAAATTATAAAAATTGTCATGCCGAACCTTGTGCTGAACTTGATTCAGTATTGTTTCGGCATCTAATAGAATTAAATAGTTACGAGATCCTGAACCAAGTTCAGGATGACAAAATAGTAATCACGACACGGTCTCAGCGGGGAGAGGGGGAAGCGAGGGTATTCCGTGTCGAAGATAATCCCTGAGGCAGATTCCAAAATTCTCGGCCACATCCTTTTTGCTGTTGACGATGAAAATGCGGTGCTGGATATGGAATAACTCTTCAAACAGCCTCTCCACAGGATAGAGCCTCTTTGATTCACCTCCACACCTTCGTTCCAACTCTTCCTCAAACATCACCACCAGTTTATCCTTCATCCTCAATTGGGTGTCATTGAAGAGGATAGCCACATCAGGCAAGAGGTCTTCCAACCTTGAGAAGAAGGTGGTGATCTCACCTTGCGCGACCCCCTTGGGAGGGGAGGACTTCACCTCCGCATAGACCAACCTCTGATTCCAGGAAGCAATCACATCATAATCTCCGCCGGACCGGGTCTTCTTCACACTCACTCCATACAGGGCAGGTGAGGCAAACTCCCTTTTAAACATCTCGGCAATGAACCACTCCAGGGTCGGCCCGAAACTGTAAAGGGACCTAACGCCGATCTGGTAACTCAGCCTTCCAATCTTCATAATCACTCCCATGTCGCAGAGAATCTCACAGTATCCCCGGACCACTTTTGAAGAGCAGTAGTGGGTCAAATCTCGGATGCGAAACCCATCCTGGTTCTTGATCATATCCCTGAGCACGAGCCGGAAGGAGTATCTCTTCATCATCTCATAGAATCGGGTTTGATCATGGCTGGAGAGGTCAGGAGGGAAGAAGAGCCGGTCAGTGGGCTCTTTTCTAAAGACCCGGATCCCTCTCATCCTGAGCAGCCTCTCCACGGGAGACGAGTCTTCTATCGAGGTCCTCCTGATGGATTCAATTTCTCTGGTGAGAGATCGGACTCTCCTCTTAAGGGATTGAATTTCTTGAAAGCTCTTTTCGAATTGCCTGGGAGATAATTTCATTTCTAATGATGGATGTTCTGTATTATTCGTGTGATTCGTTATAATTCGCGCTATTCGTTTGATTTACCTAAAATCCCCGATAGAGATGGAAACGTTTGGCAATCTGGATTGCCTCCGCATGCTCCTTCTGGACAATCTTCCGGCTGATATCGGGATGATCGAAGGCCCGGTATTCAGGCCGGTACTGGGCCATGATGTTCACATAAGAGTGAACAGAAACCTCCTCAGCGATAAACTTCAGGACCGCTTCAGAGGAAGCCACCCCATTAGGCATCACCAGATGCCGGATGAGAAGTCCCCTTTCAGCAATCCCAGCAGAATTCATTCTCAGGTCCCCTACCTGGCGGTGCATCTCCTTGAGTATCTTTTTGAGGACCTCCGGGTAGTTCGAAGCATTGGAATACGTCTGACTATGCTTCTCATCCATATACTTTGCGTCAGGCATATAGATGTCCACAATCCCGTCAAGGAGCTGTATTACCTCAATCGATTCATAACCAGAGCAGTTATAGACGATGGGGAGCCGAAGTCCCATCTCAATCGCCTCGGAAAGGGAGGCGATAATCTGGGGGGTATAATGCGTGGGGGTGACGAAGTTGATGTTATGACAGCCCATCTCCTGAAGCCTCTTCATGGCCCGGGCCATATCAGAAGGGGTGATACGCTCACCACTCCCCTCGTGGCTGATGTCATAATTCTGGCAGAAGAGGCATCGGAGACTGCAGTGGGTGAGGAAGATCGTCCCCGAGCCGTGGTATCCAACCAGAGGAGGCTCCTCGCCAAAATGGGGAAATGCGCTCGATACCATCAGCTCCGAGGGAGCCTTGCAGTAGCCCATTTCGCCGTTTAGCCGGTTGACCCGGCACTCCCTTGGGCAGAGCCTGCACTCCTTCAGGATATCGATAAGGAGGTCGACTCTCTTTTGGAGTTCCCCTCGTTCGTAAAGGCCAATATAAGAAGGGAGAAAAGCCATTTTTTAAAATCATCCGCAGATAATAAATGGTCTTAAGGTAAAGGTAAGGAGGCCGGTTTGGGTAAGGTTTTAAAAGGCAAGGTGTAGAAGCAATAAAACTAAACCCATTAAACTTAACCTAAACGGGCATCTTAACCCTAACCTTCTCAACAATAGGCTTTAATTTT
>VGRU01000285.1 GCA_016875255.1 Deltaproteobacteria bacterium | reverse complement strand
GAGAAGCTCCTTTATTTTTGAAGCGGGGTCAGAGCTTCGCATTAAGATCTCTCCCACCAGAATCCCATCCGCCCCTGCCTCTCTGAGAAGTCTTACATCCTGTGAACTCCTGATCCCGCTTTCACTGATCACCTTTGATTTCGAGGAAATCTCCTTCCTCAGCCGAAGGGTCGTCCTTAAGTCAACCTCAAGGTTTTTTAAGTCCCGGTTATTTATCCCGATGAGAGGGAGATTGAGATGTGAAATTTTATCCAGATCTTCCTCATTGTGTATTTCTACCAGAGGGACCATGCGGAGGCTTATTGTTAGGTCCACAAAATCGTTGAGTTGTTCTCTACTGAGAATGGCAGCGATGAGAAGGACCGCATCCGCACCCGCGGCCCTTCCTTCAAAGATCTGGAAAGGATTGATGATGAAGTCCTTTTGAAGGACGGGGAGGGAGGTTTTCTCCTTCACCAAGCCCAGAAAGGAAAGATCCCCTTTGAAAAAATTGGGTTCTGTGAGAACCGAAATGGCTGAGGCTCCTGCCGATTTATATTCGCTTGCGATTTGGCGAGGATCTCCATTTGTCTTGATCACTCCGGCAGAGGGGGAGGCAAACTTAATTTCAGCAATCAGCGCCATGGGGGCATGTTGGGAAATCGCCTCAATCAAATCCCGTGGAGGGGAAAGACTTGAAATCCTTTCCTCCATCTCCCTGATGGAGAAGATCCTTTTTCTCTCTTCGATCTCTTCCTTTTTTTTCTCGACAATTTTTCTTAGAAACATGATTCACTCCTCATAAATTCGTAAGAAGAAAAATTGTCATGCTGAACTTGGTTCAGCATCTCACAAAACGAAGACCAGACCCTGAAACAAGTTCAGGGTGACAGATTGGGACTCTTTACGATACCCTTACTCCTTACAATTCGAAAAACGAATGAGCTCTTTCAGTTTTCTCATCGCCCGGCCCGAGTCAATGGACTCTTCAGCCATTTCAATTCCATCCCTTAAGTTTGAAACCCTCTCTGCGGCCATAAAGACAGCCGATGCATTTAAAAGGACAACCTCCCGCCTTGGGCCCTGGGCTGCCTCCAAAATTTCGAGCAGAATATTGGCATTCTCCTGAGCTGTTCCACCCTGAATCTGCTCTAAGGTTCTCCTCTTCAGACCGATGTCTTCGGGCGCAAATTCATAGCTTTCAATCCTTTCTCTTCGAAGCTGGCTGATGAATGTTCTCCCTGTAATGCTCATCTCATCGCAATGATCCTCTCCATGGACGACCAGACCTCCTTTGCATCCGAGATTTCTCAATACCTCTGCGATTGGCCCAACGAGATCCTTACGATAAACCCCTATCACCTGAACATTGGCTCCGGCTGGATTAGTCAGTGGGCCGAGAAGGTTGAAGACCGTCCGGATCCCCATCTCCCTTCGTGGGCCAATGGCGTGCATCATGGCGGGATGAAACAAAGGGGCAAAGAGAAAAGCCACGCCGATCTCCTGTAAGCATTGCTCCACCCTCTCGGGATCGAGATTGATATTAATTCCTAAAACCTCCAAAACATCGGCGCTTCCGCACCGGCTCGACACCGAACGGTTTCCATGTTTGGCCACGGTCAACCCACTTCCGGCGGCAACGAAAGCCACGGCAGTGGAAATGTTAAAGGTGTTGTTTCCGTCTCCACCGGTGCCACAGGTGTCCACAACACATCCCCCGTTCGCTGATCGGATCGGGAGAGCTCGGGCTCTCATCGCCCGTGCGAATCCGGTAATCTCCTGGACCGTCTCCCCCTTCATCCTCAGGGCGGTGAGAAACGAAGCGATCTGGGTGGGGAGGGCCTTCCCGTCCATGATTGATGACATGGCCTCAGAAGCCTCGTCCTCCCTCAAGTCCTTCCCTTCCACCAGTCGATTAAGAAGTTCTTTAAACATGGCCATTCTCCTCCATTGTTCAGAAAATAAAAGTCTAACGGTAAGGGTAACGAGGCCCGTATCGTTAATAAAAGGTTACGTTTATCGTCTCTCAATCCTTTACATGTAACCGTAACCCAAACACCCGGAGTATTTTCAAAGTTTGCGGGTGCCAATGCCGTCATGACCCATTTCTATGAAATTCTTAAGAAGGATTTTTCCTCCTTCTGTCATGATCGACTCAGGGTGAAACTGAACCCCTTCCATGGCAAAACCTTTGTGCCTTATGCCCATAATCTCCCCCTCCTCTGTCTCCGCAGAAATCTCCAGGCAATCTGGCAGGCTCTTTCGCTCAATGAGAAGCGAGTGGTACCGGATGGCCTGAAAAGGGTTAGGAAGGTCTTTATAGATCGTCTTTCCATCATGATAGATTAGAGAACCTTTCCCATGCATCAGGCGTTTGGCCTGAACGATCTCCCCTCCGAAGGCGGCCCCCAAACACTGATGTCCCAGGCAGACTCCGAGAATGGGAATCTTTCCGGCCATCCGAAGGATGGCCTGTATGGAGATGCCCGCTTCTCTTGGGGTGCAAGGCCCAGGGGAGATGACCAGATGGTCCGGGTTCTTCTCTTCGATGGTCTGAAGATCGATCTGATCGTTCCGATAGACCACGCATGTTGATCCCAGTTCACCGAGGTATTGAACCAGGTTATATGTAAAGGAGTCATAGTTATCGATGACCAGAATCATCTCAATCCCTCCTCCGCAATTTGAATGGCCCTGAAGACAGCCTGCGCCTTGTGCAGGGTCTCATCGTATTCTTTCTCAGGGTCGGAATCAGCCACAATGCCTGCGCCCGCCTGAATGGTTGCCTTGCCGTCTTTGATGAGAATCGAACGGATGGTGATGCAGGTATCCATATTTCCTGAAAAGCTGAAGTAGCCTACTGCTCCGGCGTAAGGCCCGCGCCGGACGGGTTCCAGTTCTTCAATAATCTCCATGGCCCGAATCTTAGGCGAACCAGAGACGGTCCCAGCAGGAAAGGTTGCCTGAAAGACGTCGAAGGCATTTCTGTCCGATGATAGAGAGCCACGGATGTGGGAGACGATGTGCATGACGTGGGAGTAGCGTTCCACCCCCATCAATTCCGTGACCTCAACCGAGCCGATTTCAGCTACACGACCCACATCATTCCGTCCAAGATCAACGAGCATGATGTGTTCAGCCCTCTCCTTTTCATCTGAGAGGAGGTCCTTCTCCATCACCAGATCTTCTTCTGAGCTCTTGCCCCGCCGGCGCGTGCCGGCGAGCGGCCGGACCTCTATCTCTCTGCCTTCCAAACGGACCATGACCTCAGGCGAAGCCCCCAGCAGGATGGTATCGCCCATCTTTAAATAGAAGAGGTAGGGTGAAGGATTGATGCTTCGAAGGGCGCGATAGATATCGAAAGGATCGCAGTGAATCTCGGTCGAAAACCTCTGCGAGAGGACCACCTGAATAACATCCCCCGCTTTGATATACTCCTTTGCCCTTTCCACCCCTTTCATAAAATTTTCCCGGCTGAAGTTTGAGTGAAGAGGAGATGGAGAGAAAGGTTTTTGAATGGGAGAAGCGGGGGGTGGATTCTGGATCCTAACAATGATCTTTTCAATCTTCTCCTGAGCTCCCCGGTAGATCTCCTCCAAAGGTTTTTGGCGATCTAAGTACGTATTGGAGACCACCTTGACCTTCTGCCTCACATTGTCAAAGACAAGCAGGGTATCGGTGATCATGAAATAGCAGTCATAAAGACCTGTGTCCTGAGGGAGTTGTTCTGGAAGTTTCTCAAAAGACCTAACCACATCATAATTGACATACCCCACTGCTCCTCCGAAAAAACGTGGAAGTGAATCATGAAGAACAGGGTGGTAATGTTTCAGGAGACCCTCCAGTGCACGGAGCGGATCCTTATCTTTCCCTTCTCGAAGAACCTCCCCATTCTTAAGGATTTGGAATTCCTCTCCTTTCGTTCGGAAGAGGAGAGAGGGGCCTGAGCCAAGAAAACTGTATCGGCCCCACTTCTCCCCTCCTTCCGCGCTCTCGAGTAGGAAAGAAAACTTTCCATCGTCAATCTTCCGGAATGCTGAGAGGGGTGTCTCCCAGTCAAAGTGAATTTCCTCAAAGATGGGAATGAGGTTGCCCTGACTGGCCAGTCTCTTAAAATTTTCTAAAGATGGAATCGCCATGGTTGACCCTCCTGATTGGATTTGAGATTTCAGATTGCGAATTGCAGATTTAAAATTCCGTATCACTTTAGCATTTTGAAAAGAAGAGTTTTACGAGTCAATTGACCAAAAGATTCATCATAAAATCCCCCTTAATCCCCCTTTTCCAAAGGGGGAAACCCTT
>VGRU01000284.1 GCA_016875255.1 Deltaproteobacteria bacterium | reverse complement strand
ACTCCGAACTTCAAATAACTTTCTTCTCCTTCAACTCCTTCAGCCGTTCCGGGCTGTATCCTAACAGGCCGCCGTAGATCTCCTCATTATGCTCCCCGAATCGAGGAGGAAAAGGGAGTGTCTGCCCGGTTGATTTCAGATAGGGGGTCATAAAGGGAGGAGGCGCCACAGTTATTTCAAGCCCTGTTTTGGAGTCTTTGCTCCGGATGAGATTGGGTTTCACCAGAGGGTCATTAACCACTTCTTCGATCGTATTCACTTTTGAAATGGGGATCGTGGCCTTGTTGAAGATGTCGATGAGCTCCTCCGTCATTAAATTTTTAGTAATCGCATTGACCGCCTGATTTAAATGGCTCACATCCGCAATCCGGCCCGCATTCCGTTCGTATTCTTTCTTGTAAAGAGATTCGAATCCCGGAATTTTCGTCATTGTTTCCCATTGCCGGTCATTCCCGACCGCGATATAGGCATATCCGTTTTTTGTCTCATAGACAGAGACCGGAGCAAAGAATTCGTGGGTATTTCCCCTTCGTGCCACCTTCTTCTTAAATGTAACCGTATGGGTGATTGGCTGGGTGAGCCAGGATGTTGTGCTCTCAAACATGGAGAGGTCGATGCGGCTTCCTTTGCCTGTGACCGCTCTCTCATAGAGGGCCTTCATCAAGAGGCCATAACCGTGTTCACTTGCGCCCATATCGGGAAGTGGTATGCCCAGGACCTGGGGAGAACCATCTCTCTCACCGGTCAATTCCATCAACCCGCCCCTGGCCTGCAAGATAGGATCGTATGCCGCCTCATTGCTTTGCGGGCCAAAGCCGGTCATCCCAAGCCAGATGATGTCCTCTTTAATCTGCCTGAGCGTTTCATACTCGATCCCGAGTTTGGGATAATTTCTCGGAAGCTGGTTGGTCGCAAAAATATCCGCGTTTAACTTAAGGATCAGTTTTTTCAAAATTTCCCGACCTTCCGGCGCTCCGATATCGAGAGTCAGGGCCTTTTTCCCTGCGTTGATCGGAAGAAAGTAGGAGAACATTCGGTCTTCTTTCAGAACATCTTCTCCCACTCTCCGGTTCGGGTCGCCATAGACCGGATGCTCGATGCGAATCACCCTGGCTCCGTCCTCAACGAGACGGAGGGTCAGATAGGGAAGGACCGTGGCCTGTTCCAGACTTAAGACCGTAATATTTTTAAGAAGGTTGAACTCTTCCATCCCCGTAGCCTCATGGTTGGATCTTTGGATACTGTATACAAAAAATGTTATATACCCAGTCCCTTAAGCTTGTCAAGAAATTTAGGAAAGCTTTTAACACTTCAGCCCATTTTTTTCTTCAATTGGCCGGTGAGTTCGGTGAGATTTTCAAATTCGATTTTTGGAAGCTCCTTCATCATTTCGGGGAACCTACCCCCTTTTTGATAGATGATCGTCACCTCTTTTCCCATGCCAAGGGCGATCCCCAGTTCGAAGAACGGTTCCTCCTTATTGGGAGATGAAAGGTTATAAATTCCAAACCTGGCACGTCTGATCTGATCGATCCGCTGACTTAGAGGTTCCTTCTCCCTGGAGGCATCGCTATAAATGGGGGTCAAACCGCTCCCCTCAAAAGCGAGTTCAATAGCCTTTCTCACCTCAAGGTCTGCTATTCCAGAGGAGATGAAATATTCTCCTTCGAGAGAGACCTCCACTGTTTTTGGGGTGGTCTGGATTTTCTTAAAGAGGGTTCGATCGAGGGTCAATTCTTTGATAGCCGAAAGCAGGATATTTTTCGCATTATCGAGATCCCTTTTATAGCGAGCGGAGTTGATTTTATTGATTTCCGGCGAGTCAAAGCCTTTGACGCTGACCTCCCGAAACCGAAGGGCCATGAAATTTTGAACATGAGTTGATTTGGGGCTGAAAACCTTCTCAAGTAACATTCGAGTTTCGGCTTGCCATTGTTTGAATAGCTCGTGGTCAGGATGGAGGTCTGCCATTGCCTCCCATCGGTTTAATTGGTTTTTGATCAGGTCAATCGGGTCCCGCTCAGCCATCTTTGATTCTCCGTCTCTTCACCCTGTGAGAGGGAAGATAGCAGGTGCGTGCTGGGTATGTCAAATCATTTCCTCTATTGAGAACTGGGTGCATTTATGATATAAAAAAGCCATGCTAAAAGAGAAAAAGATCGTCTTAGGAGTAACCGGTGGGATTGCCGCTTATAAGGCGGCTGAATTTGTGAGGCTTCTGGTCAAACAGGATGCCCGAGTTCATGTGGTCATGACCCAGAATGCTCAGAAATTCGTCACGCCACTTACTTTTCAAACCCTATCAGGAAATCCGGTTTTGACGGATCCGTTTGTGCTTATTGAAGAAACGCAGATCGGTCATGTCGCACTGGCTGATCTGGCAGAGCTGATCGCCATCCTTCCGGCAACCGCTAATATCATTGGTAAGATTGCTAACGGAATAGCAGACGATTTTCTCTCGACCATGGTGATGGCGTCAAAAGCGCCGGTTCTTTTTGCCCCTTCGATGAATGTCAATATGTGGGAGAACAGCGCCCTTCAGAAGAATATCCAGACTCTCATGGAGAGAGGCTACCATTTCATGGAACCCGGGGAAGGGGAGTTAGCTTGTCACTGGTATGGCAAGGGAAGGCTGGCTGAACTGGGTGATGTTTTGGAGAGGATGGAGGATATTCTTTCTAAAAAAGATTTGAAAGGAGAAAGAATTCTTGTCACTGCCGGTCCCACGCAGGAGTCGATCGATCCGGTTCGATTCATCACCAATCCTTCTTCAGGAAAGATGGGATATGCACTCGCAAAGGTGGCAAGACGGAGAGGAGCAGAGGTCGTACTGGTTTCAGGGCCCGCCTCTTTGCCCGTTCCCCGAAGCGATATTCAATTGATTTCCGTCAAGACGGCTGAGGAGATGAGAAAGGCTGTCTTTGCGCATCTGAAAGACTGTTCGGTGGTCATTAAAGCGGCTGCTGTTTCGGATTACCGGCCAAAGGAGATCAGCCGGGCAAAACTGAAGAAGACCGCTCTCAGTTCCTCTCTTGAATTGGAAAGGACAAGGGATATCCTCAGAGAGATAGGAGAGAAGAAAGGGAAGCGAATTCTTATCGGATTTGCCGCCGAAACCGAAGACCTTGTCTCAAATGCAAGAAAAAAATTGAAAGAGAAGAATTTAGATCTGATTGTGGTCAATGATGTGAAAAAGCCTGGGGCGGGTTTTACCTCAGAAACGAATCAGGTGAAGTTTCTCTACCCCTCAGGAGAAGTAAAGGATCTTCCCATGATGTCAAAGGAGGAAGTAGCTCAGGTTATCCTGGATGAAGTGGCCAGTCTATTAAAACAAAAAAAATAAGGGTAAATTAGCTACTTAAAAAAGTCCTCCTTCTTTTTAAACAACAAAAACTCTTTTCCATCCGAGGAAGGTTTCACCTGGGCAATCTGTGCTATAAACATCCTTGGGATCGAGAATATAACGAAGTTCATCATTGGTAAGGCCATGCCAATACCGAATTACCGATGCCTACCCAAGGCCATTTGGAATATTGGCCTCAAGAAGGTATTACTATTCCGATCCCTCCATCTCCTTTAGCATCTTTTGGATGACTGGTTTTATCTCAGGCAGTCTTTTTTTGATAACTTCCCAAACGATCGAGTAGTCGATGCCAAAATAGAAGTGGGCAATCTTATCTCTCATTCCTGCCATATCAGTCCAAGGCAATTCTCTATACTTTTGTCTGATCTGTCTTGGAATATTCTTGGCGGCTTCACCCATTATCTCGAGCTTTCTTATTACTGCACTTTTCGTCTTATCATCTTCCATAAATTTCTGAAAGTCCATACTCCCCATGAATTCATCTATTTTTTCTATGCAGTCTAATATGTCTTTCACGAAAAGCTTATGATTTCGCTTCATATATATGCCACCTCGCCTAAAATTGAATTCTTTAATTCTGGCCGAATGGCTTTTTTACTTACAAGGTCAACCTTCTTCTTTAAAAGTCTTGAAAGATATCTTTCCAGATTGATGAATTTGAGCAGGTCCGGAACTTCCTCAAAGTCCACCAGGATATCTATATCGCTCCGTTTCTTCTCCTCGCCTCTAACAATAGAGCCAAAAATTCCGATTTCCACAACCGAATACTTCCGATACAGGTCTTCCTTGTGGGCTTTTAATATTTCATTGATGCTTTTTAAAGAGTTCATCTCCTGTTCCTTTCTCAACCCAAAAGTAGGCTGCCTTTCAATCTCTCTTTTAACTCATTTATATTACTGTTTTAAAGTCGCAAACCATTATT
>VGRU01000283.1 GCA_016875255.1 Deltaproteobacteria bacterium | reverse complement strand
CTCTGGGGGCTTCGTTTCTCGTCTTCTTTAATACTCCCATGGGGGACATGATTCAGAGAAAGGGAATCTTCTTCGTATTTGAATTTCCGGGAATCATCCTCGCCCAATTCGCCACTATTGCAGGTCTTGCAACCCGGCTGATGAAAGCCTCTCTGGATGAAATCTCTCCGAGATACGAGGCTGTCGCCCGCTCCCTCGGCTCCTCTTCCTGGCAGGCCTTCTATCGAGTTACCCTTCCCCTTTCCTTCCGGGGGCTTTTAGCTGCGATCATCCTCTCCTGGGCCAAAGCCGCAGGTGAATTCGGAGCTACCGTCACTCTCGCAGGGGCCATGCCCGGAAAAACCGAGACCATGCCCATTGCCATCTTTACGGCTCTGGCTTCGGCCAATATAGAGAAAACGATTGTTTTAATCCTCATTCTCGTCATCCTGGGGTTGGTCGCCCTTTACACTGTCCGATTGACAGGGAAACTATATCGTTATGATTAAGATAGAAGCGCTCACCATTCTCTTGGAAACTTTCCGCTTAACGGATCTCGATATCGAAATTGAGGAAGGGGAGTTTCACTTTCTTCTCGGCCCCACAGGAAGCGGAAAGACCCTGATCTTGGAGTCAATCATCGGACTGCATAAACCCAAAAAAGGAAAGATATGGGTTGGCGAAAAGGAGGTTCAACATCTGCCTCCCGAGCGAAGGGAAATTTCCTATGTCCCCCAAGACCTGGCGCTCTTCCCGCATCTGAGCGTTAAGGAGAATATCCTTTACGGAATCAAGGCCAAAAATCACTCCCTAAAAATCTATGAAGAATATGTTGGGTCTCTCATTCAGGTGATGAAGGTTGGACATTTGCTTGAACGATACCCCGCCTATCTTAGCGGGGGGGAGAAGAAACGGGTGGCGCTTCTCAGGGCTCTGGCCCCAAAACCGAAACTCCTCCTCCTTGACGAACCCCTTTCCGGCCTTGACCCCTCGATTAAATATGAGATCCAGCAGCTCTTAAAAACCCTCCATGCCTCTTTTCATCCAACGGTTTTATGCGTTTCCCATGATTTTGAAGAAGCCTACCTCCTGGGAGATAAGATGACCGTTTTTATCGATGGCAATGTGGAACAGGTCGGAAAGAGAGACGACGTCTTTTTAAGACCCCGAACGAAAAATGTGGCTCAGTTTTTGGGTTTGAAGAACCTCCACAGAGGAAAAGTCCTGGCGAAGGAAGATATGGATCAACGATGGATTTTCGGCATCAACGGTCTCCGAATTTCCGTCCCGGGCAGTCCCTGTCAGGGTCAGATGGAGACAGGAAAAGAGGTGGACCTCTTCGTCAGGCCTGAAGAAGTAATGATCCTGCGTGAGGGGAAGCCCATTAAGGAGTCTTTAAAAAGAAATATCCTCGAAGGGAAGATTTTAGACATTACCGATAGAGGAAGACATCATATCGTTTTCTTTCAGGACAATAGAGATGAAGTCCTCTTCGAAATCTCCATCCCAAATTATGCCTTTAGAAACCTCGATCTCTCCATTGGAAAGAAGGTTAAGGCCGCCCTCCGCGACGAATCCTTCTGGGTGATGGAATAGGTGTCAGGTCTACACTATTGACTCGTGATTCCCTTTGCTTAACAAAGCATCAACTCTACTTTTATTTATACTGTCAAGAGTGTAGACCTGACACCTATTGGTTAATCTTCAATCTGGATCTCAATCTTTTTGGGTTTCTCGCATCCCTTCAATGAACGGACCATTCCTTTGATCGATCCGGAAAGGAAATCTCTGATAAAAGGTTTTAATGGAACGGTCCTGCCATCCACTTTTAAGGTAACCCCCTCTTCTTTTTTTGATTTCAGAAACTTCTTTTCAATAAAATCAGCCACCCCTTTGACATCATCAAGAAAGAAGCAGGAAACCCCGACATCAAACTCCTTATCCGATACGATGGCGATCAGGTTATCCTCCTTGGTGCAGAGAAGTTCCTTGTGTTTTTCCGTTCTGAAGATTTCGATTTTCGGTTGGACATCCTTTTTGTAGCCTTCCGACAGGATAAGGTCCACATCCTGGATCAGTTTTTCCCGAAGTTCCGCGAGGGTTAAGTCCTTCTCTACATCACGAATTAATGCAACCTTTTGCGGGGAGGAGATGACCGTTGTGTGGGCGCCTGCCTGCTTGTGCCGCCAGCTATCCTTTCCCTCCCGGTCCACCTCAAACCCGTGAACATCATGCTTCACGGTAGCAACTCGATACCCTCTTCGCACCAGTTCGGGCAACAGTTTTTCAATAAATGTGGTCTTCCCGCTATCCGATTTACCCACAATTGAAATGATAGGAATCATAGATTAAACCTCAATGAAGAATTATCAATTGTCAATGGCCAATTAGCAATTGAAGGCTAAATCTTAAATCTTCTATTGCTAATTGATAAATGGTAATTGCTCATTGACCAGTGATGTTTCAAAGGTTTCTATCCAGTAATTGCACTTTGACTTTCTCCCCTGTCTTGACAATCTCTTGGCCTTCGGGGATGACGATAAGGCCATTAGCCTTCACCATGGATCTCATTATTCCTGAACCCTGTGGTCCTGTGGTCGTCACCCAGCAACCATCCTTTTCAAGTGAAACCACAGCCCGGACAAAATGCCTCTTCCCCGGCTCTTTCCGAATCTCCTCCTTTAGAACAGCCTCGATGACTGGCCGGAAGATCTGCCGATGGCCCATCATCTTGAGGAGCGACGGCCTTACAAACTGTTCAAAGGTGACCATCGAAGAGACAGGGTTTCCCGGAAGGCTGAAGGCCGGTTTTCCATCGGACATCCAGAAAGCCACGGGTTTCCCCGGTTTCATTGCAACCCTCCAGAAGATCATCTCCACGCCCAGTTCCTTCAGGACATCTCTCACAAAATCATAATCCCCTACGGAAACGCCTGCTGACGAAATAAAAACATCAGACCGAAGTCCCTGAAGGATCTTCGTCCTGATCTCCTCTTTTTTGTCCCTGGCGATCCCTAATTGAATCGGGATCGCTCCGCACTCTTTGACCTGTGCGGCAAGTGTATAGGAATTGCTGGAGACGATTTTTGCTCCAACCAAAGTTTCTCCCACATCCACGAGTTCCTCGCCCGTGCAGAGGATCGCCACCGATGGCCTTTGATATACCGGAACAAAAGACCTTCCCATCGAGGCAAGCATCCCGATTTCTGACGGACGGATGATGTCTCCTCGGGTGATCACCCGATCTCCCCTCTTCACATCCTCCCCTGCCCTTCGAATATATTCTCCGGGGGCAGCGGGCCTTAGAATCAAAACAGAACCATCCCCTCTTTCTGTTTCCTCTACAGGTATCACTGTATTGGCACCGTTTGGGATGGGAGCGCCGGTCATAATCCGGATGGCCTGACCTTTCAGGACTGTTTTTTCGGAGATGAACCCTGCACGAAGATCTTCAATCACTTCTAGGCGTCCAGGGTTCTTTTGGGAGGCATTCTGAACATCTTCATATCTCACCGCATAACCATCCATCCCCGAATTATCATAAGGAGGAAGATCGCGAGGGGCAATCATATCCTCTGCAATCACCCGTCCAAGGGCGTCCAGGATGGAGACTTTCTCGAATCCCAGAGGATGGATATGATAAAGGACTTTATTCAGAGCCTCATCAACCGTGAGCATCATTTCTTCCCATTGCCTAAAAAGATGTTTTAATATAACATAATATAGATTCGGATCAAATGACATCTCTTTTTCGAAAGGAGTCTCAAGATGGCGCTCATCACACCGGAGCAATATGAAGAAAGTTTGAAGAAAAGAAAACCAAAAATCTTTATGAATGGGAAAAGGGTCGAGGATTATCTCAACAATCCAAACCTTCGCACGGTGATCGAGGCTAACAAGGCGAGTTATCGCTGGGCTCTCGATCCGGCCTTCCAAGACATCATGACCGCCCTCTCCCCTCTGATAAACGACCGTGTCAACCGCTATGTCTATGTCTGCCGTAGCAGAGAGGATCTGACGGCCAAGGCCATTGCAGGAACGTTTGCCTCTGAAAGGCTGGGCACCTGTATCTACCGCTGCCCGGGGCTCGATGCCTTCCATACCCTTGCCAGCACGACCTGGGAGATGGATAAGAATCTCGGGACAGAATATCATCCCCGATTTACAAAATATCTGAAATGGGTCCAGGAGAATGACCTCGCTGTCTCGGGCGCCTTGACGGAACCAAGGGGAGACCGAAAAAAGCGGGCCATTGACTGGCCGGATCCCTTTCTATCCCTTAAGGTTGTGGAGAAAAAGCCGGATGG
>VGRU01000282.1 GCA_016875255.1 Deltaproteobacteria bacterium | reverse complement strand
AAAGGATATTTGAAAGAGACCTTCCTTCCTATGCACGAAAGAATTTTATCAATATGATCAGTCGATGAATTTGTCATTTTTAATCCCTCCTTGTGCACAGATATTAGACGGAAAAATTATATTATGATAAGATAATTCCGCCTATTATTGCATGTCTGCCTGTTGCCGAACCTGTTAAAATAAAAGGGTATTCTATGTTGAAAATCATGGATGTCCACGATTCCTCCAAAGAGCCGGGCTGTTGATATGAGGTTGGCTCCCAGGAGAATCCAGCCTCTCCATCCCTATTAATCCAACCATTTATCAAAAAAAGGATAGGCTCGTCAAGATATTCGAATAGGACTATTCGAAATGATCCGGGAATGTGGGGTTTTTATCTAATTCGTGTCTGTCCATAAACAGCGTTTTTCGTCATGCCGGACTTGATCCGGCATCCAGAAGCTCTTGAAAGGACTGGATTCTGGCTTTCGCCGGAATGACAATTCTGATTGAGGGGGCAATTTATAAACAGACACTAATTCGAAGGGAAATGGTTTCTGAACTTCAATCTGGAATGACTCTGTTCCAAATTCAATCTTTCAGCATTTCTCCCCTCAATGAGTGAGGGTAAGCTTTGACGATGCGAACGGGGACGAGCTTTCCTATTAATTTCAAATCCCCTTCGAAATTGACGATCTTGTTTGCTCGGGTTCTGCCGGCGACATCTTGAGCCCTCTGTTTGCTGCGACCTTCAACCAATACCTCTTCCACCCGACCTTCTAATCCCTGATTTTTTTGAAGAGTGATTTCTCTCTGGATTCCCTGAAGAATAGAGAGCCGTTCTTGCTTCACTTTCTCTTCTACCTGTTCCCCGAGCCCGGCGGCCCTTGTTCCCTTTCTTGGAGAGTACTTAAAGGAGAAGAGGTCATCGAACCGGACCTTCTTCATCAAGTCAAGGGTCTCTTCGAAGTCCTTTTCCTCCTCACCCGGAAAACCAACGATCACATCGGCTGTAATAGCAATGGAGGGGCAAACCTCTCTCAGACGATCGATTTTTTCGATGTAGGACTCCCGGGTATAACCCCGGTTCATTCGTTCCAAAATCCGGTCGGATCCGGACTGGAAGGGAAGATGAAAGTGCTCGCAAAGTTTTTCCAGTTTCCCGAAACACTGGATGAGTTCTTCTGATAAATCTGCGGGATGCGAGGTAGTAAATCGAATCCGCTCAATGCCTTTCATCTCGTTTATACGATGGAGAAGTTCGGAAAACCCCGGCTCACCTTCCAATCCCTTCCCATAACCATTCACATTCTGGCCAAGGAGGCAGATCTCTTTCACTCCTGAGGCTGCATGGCTTTTTATCTCCTCGAGAATCTCTCCGCTCGGCCGGCTCTTCTCTCTTCCCCGCACATAAGGCACAACGCAGTAAGAACAGAAACGGTCGCATCCCTGCATAATCGTCACATAGGATTTAACTTTCCCTTGAGATGTCAGGGGAAGAGTTTCTCTGAGATAATCAACTCCCGTATCGAATTCAGTTTCAGAGACCTTTTGTCCTGAGACCTCGAACTTTTCAAGCATTTGGGGGAGCAAATGAATGGCGTGTGTTCCGATGACAAGATCCAGATAGGGGATACGGCTCAGAAGACGGTCCCCCTCCTGCTGGGCAACGCAGCCTGCTACGCCGATGATGGCCCCCCTCCCCTCTTTCAAATGTCTGAATCTCCCAATCGCGCTGTAAACCTTTTGCTCGGGCTTTTCCCGGACGCTGCAGGTATTGACGAGGATGAAGTCAGCCTCGTCGGGTTCTTTTGTCTCGATGTAATGGCAGGTCCCTAGAAGCCTGAGTATCCGCTCAGAATCATGCTCATTCATCTGGCAGCCATAGGTTTCGATGTAAACTCGCTTTTGCATAGACTAAATTCATCTAGGGGATCAGGTAACCAGTAAATCAGGAAGCAGGATACCAGGTTATCAGGAGATCAGGAAAAAGAGGACCAGAATATCTTATTCTGATGCCCTGATGCTCTGATGCTCTGATTTCCACTACCTGATATTCTGATACCCTGATAACCGTAATCATTCGATATTCGAATTTCGAATTTTTTCAACTCCAAAAGCCTACCTAATGTAGTGAATCTAACACTTCTTTGCAATGATCATAAGGGGTGTCATTCCCGCGAAAGCGGAAATCCAGTTAAAAAGACTGGATTCCGGATCAAGTCCGGAATGACGTTTATTTAAAAGTCATTTCTGAATCTGTACACTGGATAAGGCTATGTTTGTCAGATCTCTCAGTCGTCGAACTTGCCGGCAAGCCCCTTATCACTCGCCAGGCGGGAGGCCTTTTCAATGATCTTGCTCTCTGCCCATTCCGCAGGGTCTTCCATCCGGCCAACTTTTGGTCCGATATCATGGGAGCCCGCTTTCAGAATGGCCTCAATGGCAAAAGGAGCCGTATCCTTGGAATTGAAGACCTCTGTCATCATCTTGTAAGCGAATGCCCCCACCTGCTCGACGATCCGATCCCGGATCTCTCTGGGTTGGGCGAGCAGTTTATTTTCAAACGGCAGGTTGAGATTCTTATAGTCTCCCTTTTTCCAGCTTTTCGATTGGGCATGGGCCACCATCTCCGCCCACAACTCCTCGGTAACGCCCTCCCCTTTGACTTTGCTGAAATTTCCATCCGCATCGAGAATGGCATTTCCATAATCATTGACCTGAACGCCCCAGGAGATCATCTGGAGGGCTGTGGCGACATTCGCTTTGGTGGTGTGGGTTTTGGCAAGGATTTGACGAAGTCTCTCCGAGCTGTTTCCGGAAGTTCCGTGTTGAGCGCCGGAGACCCTATAGGGTTCTATCGCTTTGTGAATATCTGCGGTCAATTGCACCTGGATTCCTGAGTCCTTCTCCTCGATGCCATGGGTCGTCCCATTGTTCAGGGCGATCCAATCCGGGAAAATATCATTCGCATTCAGCCCCCGGATGAGAAAGAGCGCCTCTTCCACCGTGGAAAGCCCTGTCTCACCTTTGATTTCCCCCACTTCTGTCTCAAGCCCAGCCCATTTTGGAATAAAGGGGTTGATGGAAATATTGGCTAATAGGTTCTGGTCGTCAGGAAGATGAGACGCATCAATGGCAATCGAGGTCATTCCCGCTTCAAAGAAGGTGGGAATCTCCACTTTGGCGGCGGCAAGATCCTTCTCATTCTTAATGCCATAATGGTCGGCATGGATTGCTACCGGGATGGTAATTCCAAGTTCGTTGCAGATCGTATCGACCAGCATCGCCATATTCCAGTAGTTGACCGCACAATAGGCTTTGGCGCCCCCCTCCGATTTTGCGATCTCGATGATGACGGGCGTGTTGGCTCGCTGGGCAGCCTGAAGAACTCCCCGGATCACAAATTGATTCCGGCCGTTTGCCGCCATTGCAATCGCCCTCCCTTTGGCGATCATGGCCCGATCCACCACCTTCCCGCTCACAATTAAGGCTTTCGAATTAGGGAAAAGTTTCTTGATGTTAGGCGGCCGTCCAATCTCAAGCGCTTTCTTAAAATCAGCTTTGGAAACCTTTCTTTTTGCCATGACTTCGTCTCCTTTGGGGTTGTAAGATTGACTAAAAAATAAGGGTTTTGTTTAACGGCGACGGTAACGATGCCCGTATCGTCTATAAAAGGTTAAGTCTGACGTGTTTAATTCTTTTAAACGTAACCGTTACCGAATAACGAAACGCCTGCCTGCCGGTAGGCAGGGGCTTCGTAGCCTAACCCCTAACCCGGGGCTCTTAAGACCTTCGCAATATCCTCCACCAACTTCTTTGAACCTACATAGAGCGCTGTTCGCTGGTGGTGTTTGCTCGGTTGAATCTCAAGAATCGGGATTCCCGCCTCATTGACGGCCATTCCGCCTGCTTCGCGGCAGATGAAGGCCACGACCGACCCTTCATACATGAGGCGCAATTTTCCTTCCGGACGATTCTTCTTGGGATTGGGATGATTGACGATCGCCGGATACATGAACATGCCGCCGTTCGTCAGGAGCCTGTGAAAATCCCCGGCTAACGCGCCCAGGTATCTGAACGCATACTTGCTTTCGTTTTCTATGATCCATGTCTGAACGCGCTCAGCAAAAGTGGTGCGGTTGGAGGCATTGAACGACAACTCCCAGCTTTTGGGGTCTTCGGGAAGGATCATCCGGGTAGGCCTGACAAAGTTCATGGTCTCGTCGATATGAAACTGCCATGTGCCCGCATCCTTCAGCCCGAGGGTGAAGGTCCCTGTTGGGATCACAAACATGCCGGCGGCGATAA
>VGRU01000281.1 GCA_016875255.1 Deltaproteobacteria bacterium | reverse complement strand
CATCTGGACAAATGGGGTTATAAGGTAAAAGAAGCCGGGGATGGAGCAGAGGTCTTGGAACAATTGGGCAACGAAGATTTCGATTTCATTCTTCTCGACATCCGTATGCCCAAAAAGGATGGATGGCAGGTATTGGAGGAGATAAGATCGAATCCAAAGACGAAGAATATTCGGGTCATCATTCTGACAGCAAAAAATGAAGACTCCGATATGTTCAGAGGATACGATCTGGGCGCCAATTATTACATAACCAAACCCTTTACCAAGGCTCAACTCTTCTACGGGATCCAACTGATATTTGGAGAAGATTCCGATTCCCTGCCTGTCACCAGCCGGGAATGAATCAGATTGACATCTCTCTGTAATACAAAATGAGAAAGCCTCCTAAAATTTTAATTATCGACGATGACCCGTCCATATGCAGAATCTTTAAGCGCTTCTTGACAGCGAAAGGCTATGAGCTATCTACTTCAGGCGACAGTGAAGAAGGTCTTTTTTTGATGAGATCAGGATTTTTCAATCTGATCATCCTTGACATAGCCCTTCCGGGAATAGATGGATTAACTCTGCTTTCAAAAATAAAAAGTTTTTCTCCGGATACAGAAGTGATCATGATCACCGGCCATTGGGATATCGATACCGCAGTTCAATCTTTTAAATTTGGAGCTCATGATTATTTAACAAAACCCATTGAAATAGACCTTTTATTTCAAGTCATCCAAAAAGCCCTGGAAAAGCAGGCGCTCGAGTTTGACAAAAGGCATTTGATTTCTGAAATCCAGTTTAAAAGCATAATATTAGAAAAACAAAAAGAAATGCTTGAAGGCAAGTTGATCGAAGGTGATCAAAGGATATTCCGGTTAATAAAAAGAGAAATATTTACCAAAAGGGTGTTTGAAAAACTGATTGAAAGTCTCCCCTTAGGAGTAATGGTGATTAATAAGGAAGGACAAGTTCTGATGTGCAATAAAGTCCAGGAAATATTTTCGGGACTTCCAAGAGATTTCTTATTGGGAAAGAATCTTTTTCAAAAATCTTCCCCCATTGAGTTAAACCCCTGGCAAGAAATGGCAAGGGCTTTCTTAGAAAGCAAATACTATGAAGTTAAAGTCGTTGATCAGAGACCGGAGGAGGAGAGAATATTATCCATTACTCTCTCTTCTTTGATCGATGGAAAAGGGGATTCCACGGGTTTTATCTTTCTTACCGCAGACATAACAAATGAAAAAAAGATTGAAGAACAGATCATCCAATCGGAAAAAATGACGGCAATAGGTCAGCTTGCCGCCAACCTTGCCCATCAGATCAGAAATCCCCTGGCGATTATCGGCTCCGCAACACAATGCTGTCTTGAAAAGGAAGGAACTAAAAATGGGTTAAAAAAATATTTTAAAGTTATTTATAGAAATGTCCAAAATGCAAATAAGATCATTTCCGATCTCTTAGATTTTGCCAAACCCAAGCCTCTTGAGTTTAAAAAGAATGATGTCAATCAAATTTTAATAGAATTATACAGATTGTTAAAGATGGATTTTTCAAAGAACAGGATAAGAGTGTTAAGGCGTTTCGATAGATATCTCCCACAAATTCATTGCGATAAGGAATCCTTAAAACAGGTTTTTTTCAATCTGCTCATGAATTCGAAGCAAGCAATGCCCAAAGGGGGGGCGATCTCCATTATCACAAGGCATAAGTCTCGAGACCAAACGGCTGAAATCATCATAAAAGACACAGGCAAAGGCATCCCCAAAGAACATATACCCAATATTTTCAATCCATACTTTACAACAAAAGAAAAAGGGATAGGTTTGGGATTATCTGTTGTGAATAGCATTATAAGCGAACATTGCGGTAAGATTATTCCTAAAAGTCATGAAGGGAAAGGGACCAAAATGACCATCACCCTCCCACTCAACCATCCAAAGTTTCAAGACGTTAGGAAAGAAAATGAACAGAATTCTCGTTGTCGATGATGAAAAGGATATGAGGTGGCTTCTATCAAATATCTTGAAGGAGGATGGATACACCATCTACGAAGCCGAAGATTGCGGGCGTGCATTGAATTTTTTAAAAAAAGATTCACCACCGGATTTAATTTTATTAGACCTCCGAATACCCGGAGAAATGGACGGGATCGATTTGCTCAAAGAAATCAAGACCACCCGGCCAGAAATTCAGGTCATTATATTGACGGCTTATGGGAATATCGGATCTGCTGTTGAAGCGATCAAATTGGGGGCCTACGATTACCTGACCAAGCCGTTTGAGAACGAACGCCTTCGCCTCACGATTAAAAGAGCTCTGGAAAGTCAAAAACTAACAAAGGAGATCTTTCAACTAAAAAATGAATTGAAGAGGGAGCTCGATTTAGAATCGATCATGGGAGGCAGTCCAGAAATAAAAAAAATTTTTGAGCAGATTAACAAAGTTTCAGATACCAATTTCACCGTCCTGATCGAAGGGGAAAGCGGAACCGGAAAGGAGGTCGTCGCCAATGCCATCCATAGGGCAAGTTCAAGGGGGAATGCCTCATTCATAGCGGTCGATTGTGGGGCCATTCCTGATACATTAATTGAGAGCGAGCTTTTCGGGTATGAAAAAGGTGCATTTACAGGAGCTGATAGAGAGAAAAAAGGGCAATTTGAACTCGCCAACAATGGGACGATCTTTTTAGACGAAATAGGCAATCTACCTTACCATGTCCAAAATAAACTCCTACGAATGATCCAGGAACGAAAGATTCAGAAGCTGGGAGGAAAGCAACCCTTTCCCATCGATGTTCGAATCATCGTTGCCTCCAATATTCCCCTGGCAAAATTAGAAGCAGAAGGAAAATTACGGTCCGATATCTACTACCGTTTGAACGAATTCAAAATTGAATTACCGCCATTAAGGAAAAGAATAGAAGACATACCCTTTCTCGCAAAAAAATTTCTCGAAGAAGGGAACATGGAACTACAGAAAAACGTTAAAGGCCTTCAAAAAGATTCATTAACAATGCTCATCAACCACCATTGGCCAGGCAATGTCAGGGAGTTAAAGAATGTCATCAAGAGAGCCGTTCTCCTCGCAGAAAGTATGATCGAACCCTCTCACCTGATCTTTGACAACGCTGCCTCTCTTAATCCACCCATCATACACGAGGAAAAAATAGCAGAGGGGATGTCCTTAAGGGAGATAACAAAGAAAGTGGTCTATTTAGCTGAAAAAGAGGCAATCGAATGGGCCCTCAACATGAGTTCAGGCAATAAGAGTAAGGCTGCAAAGGTCCTAAGAGTTGATTATAAAACCCTTCTCTCCAAGATCAAGGAGTATGATATAAGATATGGAATCGATTGTATGGAAAGCGTTCCATAGATTATGGAATTCTTGCCACAACACCTCCCTTAGCCGGAACCATCAACTTCCCCCAATATTTTAATTCACATATAAATCCTCTCTAAAACGTTAAGTTGTCATTCTGAGGAGCAGAGCGACGAAGAATCTGTCTTTGTAACGCCAAATTACAGAGTCCCGAATGAGATTCTTCACTTCCCTCGGTCATTCAGAATAACACACTGGTCAACTTAACGCGTAAGGATCCTTCATTTAAGAAAATAAAATATTCTCTTACGTCTTTACGGCACAACTTTTGCTTTATTCCAATACAGCTTTCCATGGCGCTGTTCTCTCTGCGCCAGGAAAAATCCAGAGTAGAAAGGAGGTGAAAGAATATGGCAGTGGAAAAAGCGATTGGTTCTTCCAGTTTGGTCGAGGTGATTGACCGAATCCTGGACAAGGGCGTTGTGGTCGACGCCTGGGTAAGAGTCTCTTTAGTGGGTATTGAGATACTCGCGATTGAGGCCAGAGTCGTGGCGGCATCGGTTGAGACCTATCTGAAGTATGCTGAGGCCATTGGTTTAACAGCCACAGCAGCCTAATGATTGGTCAGTAACCAAGCCCCGTTAGAAATGGAATTTCTAAACGGGGTAAAAAGCCTGTCTACCGACAGGTAGAGGATTCTTGCCGAGCCATCCTTACTCCACCAAAGGTGAAGAAAAGCATGCCCCGCCAAGAGATTCCTTCCTTATTTAAAAGAGAAAAAGAGGGGGGAGTAAATGAAAGCAATGCCCTTAGCAGAGGATATGAATCCCGTTAGACATTCCGAAGATAAGAAAATAGCTGAATCGAAGGAAATACTTCGCCAATATCCACATATCTCTAATGGGATGAAAAATATTGTCGATAATATAGTTTCCTCTTACGAGGCCAGAATCCAGAGTATTGGAACCCTCTTTGATGCCATCCATCAAATCCTCTTAGGTTTTCAAGATTCACTCCTTGACACAAAACAAGAACGAGAAAA
>VGRU01000280.1 GCA_016875255.1 Deltaproteobacteria bacterium | reverse complement strand
TACCTCTTTTCCCTAATGGAATAGGTCTTTTACTTGGATTGACCGGGCGCGAAGGGTGTGGCAATTCCAAATCACCCGGCGCTCTGGGTCTCGTGTTTATCTAAAAATTCTTTGATCAGCATCTCGTTTCTGTGCTGGGTCTTCTGCATTTCGGCCAGCTCGACATTCTCGAAGGGTTGCTTCCTTCCTTTGTTTCTCAGTCTGGTGATCTCCTCATCGAGATAACGGATCGTGTTGGCCACTGCCTCTGCCATGGAGGTAATCGATTCCTGTGCCTTTTCAAAGGTTTCTTTATCCAGATAGGCCCGGTTCAAGAGATGAAACCGCTCAAAGAATTTCTGGAACTTTTCCAGTTCCTCTTTCTTTCCCTTCTTCTTCGAATCCAACTTATTCGCCACCTCTAAAATTTTGTTCGTGTCCATCTTGTTCTCCTAACAGATTTCAGTCATCGACTGGCAGCTGCCGCAAGGCCGGGTAGCTGCTTAATTTTTCTGATTTGTTTGGCAGCTGGGGAACGCTGCAGGTGATAGAGATCCCATGCCAGTTGCAGATTGAGCCAGAACTGGGCTTCCATGCCAAAGAGTTGTTCGAGCCGAAGTGCTGTATCTGGAGTGATCCCTCTCTTACCGTGGATGAGTTCGTTAATACGCGGGTAAGAGACGCCTATTTTCTCGGCGAGCTCTGCTTGAGTCATGCCAAGTGGTTTCAAAAATTCTTCCAGAAGCATTTCACCTGGATGGGTCGGAGGACCATTCGTAGGGATGCGAACCATGACTTACCTCTCCTTTCTATGAAAGTCTCTTCTTCCAGAAATAACCTCTGGAGTTTTTAGTGATAGTCCGTAATTTCAACCCTTTTCGGCCCGTCCAAATTCCAAATGAAACATATTCTAAACTGATCATTGACCCGGATGCTGTATTGCCCTTGTCGATCACCTTTCAAGGTTTCCAATTTGCTCCCTTCCTCTTATGCGGCGATCGGTTTAATATCTCCGAAAGAACTTTCATCCAATCGACTTATATCCCAGCTATTTTGTAAATTTAGCCAAAACTGAGGACTGCCTCCCAGGGCCTTTGAAAGTTTCATCGCCATTTCCGCGCTGATCCCTCTCTTGCCTCGGCAAATCTCATTAATTGTTTTAGGCAGAACTTCTATATGTTCTGCAAGCGCTGATTGAGTGAGACCCACTTCCTCAAGCTCGTCCTGCAAAACCTTACCAGGATGCACAGGGGTATAATGAAATATGCGCATGTTCATGCTCCTTCAATGACTTAGTGGTAATCTGATATCTCAACATCCACTGGATTTTCTTTTTCCCATCTAAAACAAATTCGATACTGCTCATTGATTCGAATACTGTATTGCCCTTTTCTATCCCCCCTCAATTTTTCAAATCGGTTCCCCCGTATTTCCTGTAAATCTTGCATCGATGTCACAGCCCCCAACCGGGCGAGTTTTATCTGGGCTTTCAGGTGCAACTCCCGCGGAAGGGTCCGATAAGCCTCCTTCGTGGTCCTCCCATAATTTATGTCCTCGGTTCCCTTGTTCTTGAAATTTCGAATAGGCATCTTAATCCTTAAAAGAAGATATACCAACTATACCAGTACATGGTATAGTTGTCAAGTCTTCAATTCGAGATCAAAATAGTTTTCCCCCAAGGTAGGGAAGGATTGAGGTACAGGAAAATATATTGTCTTCCCCCACCCTCTCCCACTGAGAGGTTGTGGCATAATTCCGTTCATGGTTCGAGAACCTCACCACGAACGGAATACGGCATGTTAAAAATTAATCACGTAGCCGTTCGTCTCGGTTGCGAGTCGAAGCGACCTGAGTGTGTCGAAGGACGAATGGCTAATTACGACATAGTTTCCGAGGGAAAGAAAGATCATATGAGTATTTCCTCGGTGATATATCGATTGCCTTATTTTAGGCAGCATGGTGAAAAACCATCACCTGCTTTCACCTTTTGGTCCTCTCTTAAATACCATCCCCTTGTTGGACCAAAATAATTTTAAGTAATTTCAAAAAGTTACACGATGATAACTTGTCTGCGTAGGTCGCCAGCAGTGGCATATTATTTGCTAATAATATTTCATTAATACAACGAGGTATTGGAATGACAAAGGCGTTTTTCCCGAAAGGGAGGTCGCCTTTATATTTAATAAAGCACGAATAACACGAATGGGTAGCTAATTACACGAATCGAAACAAAAGAGGTTTTTTTCGTGTCATTCGTTATCATTCGCGTCATTCGTGAATCTCAAAAGGAGGAGAAGATGGAAAAGGACAAAGAGACTGTGTTGAAGATGGCGAAGGAGAATGATGTCAGATTCATTCGGCTCTGGTTCACGGACATTCTTGGTTCTTTGAAAGGGTTTGCCATTACCATCGATGAGCTGGAAGGGGCCCTTGAGGAAGGCATGGGGTTTGATGGCTCCTCGATTCAGGGCTATGCCCGTATCGATGAGAGCGATATGATCGCAAGGCCCGACCCCAAAACCTTTCAGATCATCCCATGGAGGCCAAAAGAGAATGCCGTGGCAAGGATGTTTGCCGATATCTATGAGCCGGATGGAACTCCCTATAAGGGAGACCCCCGCTGGGCTTTAAAAAGGGCGCTTAAAAAGGCGCAAGATTTAGGCTACACGCTTTATGTTGGTCCAGAGTTAGAGTATTTCTATTTCAAAGGAAATGATGGAACAGAGATACTCGATAAAGGAGGCTATTTTGATCTCACTCCCCTTGATGTGGCAACCGAACTCCGTCGTGAGACGATTCTCACATTAGAGGCCATGGGGATTCGGGTGGAATACAGCCACCACGAGGTCGCTCCCAGCCAGCATGAGATCGATTTACGTTATGCCGAAGCCCTGGCCATGGCGGACAATGCCATGACCTACCGGCTTGTGGTCAAGGAGATTGCGTTGAAGCATGGCGTCTATGCCACCTTCATGCCTAAACCGATTTTTGGACAGAACGGAAGCGGGATGCACACTCATCAATCTCTTTTCAAGGGTGACAAGAACGCTTTCTTCGATCCAAAAGATGAATTCCATCTTTCAAAAATCGCTAAGTCTTATATGGCCGGAATCTTAAGGCATGCCAAAGAGATTACTTCGATCACCTCTCAGTGGGTTAATTCTTATAAAAGGCTTGTCCCGGGCTACGAAGCGCCGGTCTATATTTCATGGGCTCGTCGGAACCGATCGGCGCTGGTCCGGGTGCCCATGTATAAACCCGGCAAAGAAAAGGCGACACGTATGGAATTGCGCTCCCCTGATCCGGCCTGTAATCCCTATCTGGCATTCGCTGTGATGCTGGCTGCGGGGCTAAAGGGGATTGAAAAGGGATATGAACTTCCTCCTCCGGTTGAGGAAGATATCTTTGAGATGTCCGAGGACGCAAGAAAAAAGCACGGGATCGACTCGCTTCCCGGAAATTTATACGAAGCGATCCAACTGACGGAGCAAAGCGAGCTGGTCAGAGAAACATTGGGAGATCACATTTTTCATAAATTTATCGAGAACAAGAAGATCGAATGGGATCAATATCGGACCCATGTCTCCCAGTTTGAATTAGAGAAGTATCTGCCTATTTTGTAGAAAAGTGACCCAAATTAACGGTAACGGTAATGAGGCCCGTTTCGGTTATTGGTAACGGCAACGTTTAAAAGAGTCTTACACGTAAGACGTAACCTTTATAGACGATACGGGCTTCGTCACCGTAACCTTTAAAGTAATTTTGAAGACGAATCAATGTGAGGTTGGCTAAAGTGAAGCAGAAACAAAAAAAATCAGCATGGAGAAAATACCTCGAAGATTTTTTACAGCGTCATACAGGGCTCAAGTCCATCAAAGACCCTGAGAAACTCGAATACTACCGCACCGACCTCAATGTCGATCTTCCGCCCCTGATCCGCGACCTGATGCTTAAAAGCCTTCCTGATTTGATTCTCCAGCCTGCGAGCGAAGAACATCTCATCGAAATCTTCTCTTTTGCTCGTGAACATAAGATCCCTTTGACCGTCAGGGGGGCTGGAACCTGGGGATATGGCGGCGCTGTCCCCACCCGCGGAGGGATTCTCATCGATCTGGGGCTCATGGACTCGATTGAAGTCAATCCGAAAACGCTCCAGCTAACCGTTGGACCTGGAGCCCGGTTTCTCGATATCCAAAAAAAACTCGAACCCTATGGATTGGACCTTTACACCATCGCCTCCGGAAAAGGCGGAACCCTCATCGGCTGGATAGCAACAGGAGGAATGGGCATCGGCACCTTCCGCCACGGTCCGGTCAAAAATCAGATTATTTCCCTTCGTGTCATCACGCCTGATGGGACGATCAAGGATCTCTCCTCAGGGGACCC
>VGRU01000279.1 GCA_016875255.1 Deltaproteobacteria bacterium | reverse complement strand
ATCAAGTCCGGAATGACAAACCGAATAAAACTTATACCTCAGGTATATCAAAACGTTTAACAGCTTTAACCGTTTGAATGTGAACGATGTCCTGAATGTTAATTTAATGAACGATGTCTTGAACGTTATCAGCTAGGGTTATGGTAACAAATCCCGTTTGGTTGATCGTCAAATGGTGAAGGGTGACGATGCTCGTATCGAAGCCCGAGTCTTGATGCTGGATGCTCGAGTCTCAAGTTTCGAAAGACAAGCTTCGATACGAGTTTCGACAACGATATACGAGATTTTACTCTCAGGCTATCTATTCTCCATCGCTCTTTGTCAAATCTTCAAATCGAATGTCCAGACCCAGGATTCCCTTGATCTCTCCCATTTCGTTTCGAATCGGTCCAGAGAGCGTAATACAGAGCGCTCCCGTATGTTTTGAAGAATAAAGGTCGGTGACATGGATCTTGCCGTCCTTCAGGGGGTCGATGAACCAGGAGCGGTCCGAGTAATCCTCCCCTATTCCCACATGGGCAAATTTCGATTGATCCACAGGCTGGCAGATGGTCCGTGTAATCTTGATTCCGTGGATATTGACCACATAGACATACTGCAGATAGGGATATTCGTCCACCATCGATTGCAGGATGGGCTCGATCTGTTCCGGGCTCATCGTCTTCATTCCCGGCTCCTCGATCACCCGTTCAATGATGTGGTAAGCCATCTCTCGGGCCCTTGCCTTCAACATGTCAAACTCTGAGACGAAGATTTCCGGGAGATATTTGCGAGCCACTTTCTCCATCTCCAGGTCAGAGATTGCGGTGGTCCTTCCGTCTTCATACTGTTTGGTCACCCAGCGATTGATCTTCGCCACCCCCGGATGGGTCTTCTCAATTTTTTCTTTCCCGGTCAGGGCGAAGTGGGAGTTGATCCACTGGGCAATGCCCGCCAACCCGGATTTATCATTGACCGAGATTGAAATGGGCCGGTTGAGAATCTTTGCGGTATTGAAGATGTTATAGATCTCCTCATTCTTCAGAATTCCATCCGCATGGATGCCGGCGCTGGTGGCATTGAAATTGGCGCCGACAAAAGGCATGTTGGGAGGAATGTGGGCGCCGATGGTCCGTTCGAAATAATTCCGGATCTCTGTGATCATGGTGGTATCAATGCCGTTGTTGTGCCCCACAAAGCTGATATATTCCATGATGAGCCCTTCAATCGGCGCATTGCCCGTCCTCTCTCCGAAACCCAATAGTGTCCCATTGGCTGCCGAGCATCCGTAGAGCCAGGCGGTCGTGGCATTGATCAATCCTTTATAAAAATCGTTATGGCCATGCCATTCCAGACATTCGGAGGGGACTCCGGCATCGTCGATCATGGCCCGGATGACCTTTGGCACACATCGCGGAAGGGCCGCGCCCGGATAGGTGACGCCATAACCCAGGGTATCGCAGAGACGGATCTTGACCGGCAGCTTGGCCTCCTCGGAAAGGCGCATGATGTCCTGGGCAAATGGGACACAGAACCCATAGATATCCGCCCGGGTGACATCTTCAAAATGGCATCTGGGGATGATCCCCATATCCAGGGCCGAAGAAACAATGGAGAGGTACTCCCTTAACACGGCCCTCCGGTTCTTCTTCAATTTTAAGAAGATGTGATAATCCGAAACCGAGGTGAGGATGCCTGTCTCCTTCAATCCCATCTCTTTGACCAGCTTGAAATCCTCTTTGACGGCGCGAATCCATCCGGTAATCTCGGGATATCGGTAATTCCTCTCCTGGCACCTTCTCAGCGCCTCCTTATCCTTCTCGCTGTAAAGGAAGAATTCGCACTGTCGGATCACCCCATTCGGACCTCCTAATTTATAGAGCATATCGTAAAGATCGACGATCTGCTCTACGGTATAGGGTGGTCTTGCCTGCTGGCCATCCCGGAACGTGGTGTCCGTGATGAAGATCTCCTCCGGAGGATCGATGAAGACGAACCGGTTGTCAAACTCGATCTTGCAGACCTCGTCATAGGGAAAAACATGCCGGTACAGGTTCGGTTCCTGGCTGTCCAGAAGTGGGAATTGGACTGTTGCTACCTTGCTTTGAAATGCCTTCTTCTTTTTTGTGATAGCCATGTTTTCTCCTCCAAACTTGGCATAGCCCTGGTCCTAACAATGTGTCAGTGCGCAGCCGTAACTAAACAGATTTTGTGCGTTGTATATTTACATCTTCAACTTAATCCACAGCTCATCGAGTTGCTTTCCATCCACTTTCGAAGGGGCGTCGGTCATTAGGCAGGTTCCCTTCTGGGTTTTTGGAAAGGCGATCACATCCCGGATTGACTCCGAATGGCTCAGGATCATGACGAGCCGGTCGAACCCGAAGGCGATCCCTCCATGAGGAGGAGTCCCATATTCGAGCGCCTCCAGCAGGAACCCGAACCTATCCCTCGCCTCTTCCTCTTCCATCCCCAGCTTCTCGAAAAGAAGGGATTGGACCTCCTTCAAGTGGTTCCGGATGCTTCCTCCTCCGATCTCAGAACCGTTTAAAACAAGATCATAAGCCTTGGCCTTCACCTGCTCCGGATGTTCCTTCAATAAAGGGATATCCTCATCCTTCGGAGCGGTAAAGGGATGATGAACAGCCGCATACCGCTTTTCTGTTTCATCGTATTCCAGGAGGGGAAAATCAATAACCCATACAAACCGGTATTCCTCTTCGGGAATGAGCCCTAACTTCCTGCCGAGATGGAGACGTAAGTTTGCCAGCGACTGATTCACCACTTTTGAAGGACCGGCGATGAAGAGGAGAAGATCGCCCTCCGATGCCTCCATCATTTTTTCCACGGATCTTCGCTCTTGATCGGTGATGAATTTCTGCATGGGCGATTGCCAGTCCTCCCGTCCCACTTTGGCAGAAATCAACCCTTTCGCTCCAAAGTCATAGACAAAATGGGTGAGGTCATCGATCTCCTTCCGCGAAAAGGTCGCTCCTCCCTTCACGTTGATCGCCTTGATGATCCCTCCTCCGTTCAGCGCATCCTGAAACACCTTGAAGGTTGAGCCTTTTAATATCTTTGAGAGATTCTTCAATTCCAGCCCGAACCGAATATCAGGCTTATCCAGGCCGTACCGGTCCATCGCCTCATCGTAGCTCAATGCCGGAAACGGAGTCTTAAGTTCCATTCCCATGACCTCTTTGAAGAGGTGAACCATCAGCCCTTCCATCGTCTTTCGGATATCCTCAACGGTCACAAAAGACATTTCCACATCGATCTGTGTAAACTCAGGCTGGCGGTCCGAGCGGAGGTCTTCATCCCTGAAACATCTCACAATCTGAAAGTACCGGTCATAACCGGCTACCATCAGAATCTGTTTGAAAAGTTGAGGAGACTGCGGCAGGGCGTAAAAATGGCCCGGGCTGAGGCGGCTCGGAACGAGAAAGTCTCTTGCCCCTTCAGGGGTGGACTTGGTGAGCATCGGCGTTTCAACTTCGAGAAAACCCAGCCGGTCGAAATAGTCCCTCACCTCTCTGGCCAAACGGTGCCGGAGAATAAGGTTTTTCTGCAAACCTGGCTTTCTTAGATCGAGGTACCTGTATTTGAGCCGGGTATTTTCAGCCACCTCATCCTCATCGTCGATGAGAAATGGCGGTGTTTTGGAGATATTGAGGATCCTCAACTCTTTGACAGCCACCTCAATCTCTCCGGTGGGCACTTTGGGGTTAGCCGTTCCTTCAGGTCTTAATACGACTTCTCCCATTATTCCGATGACATATTCGCTCCGGAGAGCCTGAGCCTTCTCATGAACTTCCCGGTTCGCCTCTGGATTGAAGACCACCTGAACAAGCCCATGCCGGTCCCTCATTTCAACAAAGATGAGGCCTCCCAGGTCCCTCCTCTTTTGCACCCATCCGAGAAGGGTCACTGTGCGACCTGCGTCCTTCTTGCGGAGTTCCCCGCAGTAATCCGTCTTCTTCCAGTTACCTAAAAAATCGATCATAGTCCTCCTCTGGTCTCATCGTCTTAGGGTCTGACCGTCCCCTCATCTAATCTTTTTCTATTGACGATGAGACGACGCAACTAAAAGACGATCCGACTGATAAAGAATATTAACTGAATCTCATAGGAGGGTCAAGAAGTGAAAATCACATTGATTTGAATTCTTTTTGAAATTTTGATAGATTAAGCTCAATGATAGAATCCAAGGCTCCAAAGGGACAAAAAAGACAAAGTGACAATTAGAGATTTTGGTTGACTTCTGACGCAGGGTAATGTTAGTTTGGGGGAACTAAAAAGGGGGTGGGAAATGGCTTCGGATGAATTGAAGATTGTCTTGGAAGATGTGAAGGAAAAGTTCGACACGGTAATAGAGGGTATTAATATGGTTCGGGAGACCTTGGAACGTCCCC
>VGRU01000278.1 GCA_016875255.1 Deltaproteobacteria bacterium | reverse complement strand
ATTTCCCGTATGGACCCAGAAACCAGGGCACTGTATGAGGTGTGTGAATAATTCCTTTCCCAAAAAGTGAACATTAGGGATCATGCGCGCGATGTCTTTCTTTCAGAAACACTCTAAAGCACATTTTGCCATAGGATTGAAGATTAGCATCAGATATTTTATCCTTAGTCGCAGGCACACGGGTGTTCTCAGCAGATCCATGTAGGACTGCGGCAGGATACCGATTGCCGTACGAAACGCATGAAAGGATCAAATATGGAAGAGAAAAAAAACGGAATGTCTTATGAAGATTTTCAAAGGGCAGCATCAGACTACGGTGAAGACAAGGGACACGACTTTCTCACTGACCCTGCCGCTGTTGCAAAAGCAAGGGAGAAAGCGGAAGTCGAAAAGGCGGTGAGCCATGGGGATATGCTCCGTGCAACCCGGGAAAAGCGCGGATTTTCCCTGGAGGAGTTGGCCGCAAAAACCGGCATTGCGCGGGATGCCTTAGCCCAACTTGAAGCCGGTGAGTCCATGTTGCCTCTAGGGCAGGTTATCAAGCTGAGCAAGGTTCTTTCTCTTCGGATGGCGGATATCATATCTGAAGGCAAAGAGTCGTTCACCATTGTCAAATCGGACCAGCGACAGAGTTTTTCTCGATTTGGAAAAGCCAGGGAAGCCAGCTACGGATACGAATACGAGTCCCTGGCTGCCCGAAAGAAAAATCGGGCGATGGAGCCCTTCATTGTTACGCTCCATCCCTCTGGTGCCGATGAGCCTTCTTCGCACGACGGGCAGGAGTTTATCTATGTCCTGGAAGGGGAAATGGAAGTTATTATCGAAAATACCAGAGACATCCTAAAACCCGGCGACGCAGTTTACTACGATTCCACAAACATGCATCTGGTAAAAGCTCACGGAGGTAAGCCCGCGAAGATCCTCGCCGTGCTCATCAGCTGAAAAAAGAAATACAGTGCCAGGCAACGGTAAAGCAGTATCGGGTAAGTTCTTGACCTCACCTCCTCCCTTTGTGGGTAATAATAACCTAAATTGAGCGATTCACCCTATCTCACAAGGGAGGCCGAGATGCCTCAAACCCTTTTAGAATGCGATACATTGAAACAAAGGGCCATTGGCCATCATGATTCACCAAACAGGTGATGATTGAACAGGCCGCTTGGTTAATTCAACCTATTAAAGGTAATCGCTCTAAAAGGCTTTTCGGCCTCCCCGCCTCCCTTGTGAAGGGTGAAAAAATCGCTCAATTTAGGAATAAAATTGCCTCCTCTTCAAAGACTGTTTCAAAAATCTATTATGATTTAAGCCCAGAAGTGAAAAAAGACTTGACTAATTGCATCAATTTAAATACAATCGGTGCATAAAAAAAAGGATGATTATATGCGAACAACACTTGATATTGATGCAGAACTTATTGAAAAGGTAGTGAAAACGACCGGAGCCAATTCGAAGAAAAAGGCAATCGAGATCGCCATGAAGGAATTCCTCCGCCTCAAACGCCGAAAAGAGTTGAGTGATTTAATTGGCAATTATGAAGGGTTCACTGTGACTTTAAAAGATCTAAAAAAGGTGCGGAAGGATTCTTAAGATGATTTTGATTGATACCTCTGCCTGGATTGCCAGCTTTAAGAAAACAGGGAATGAGGAACTTAAAGAATTCATGAGACAGACGGTTGTCTCAGGTCTTGCAGTTACATCCCCTATTATTATACTGGAGCTTCTTCAGGGTTGTCGGTCTGTTGGTGAACGAGATGCCCTTAGAGCGAAATTAGAGAGCTTAGATATTCTCCCTCTTAATCAAGACGTTTGGGAACAGGCCTACGAACTTGGATTCTCACTCAGAAGGAGAGGGCTGACTATTCCAACGGTTGATTTAATCATTGCCGCCCTTGCCGTAGTAAATAAGAGTTTGCTGCTCCATCACGACGAACATTACGAAATGATCGCTCCTCACTTTCACACCCTTCAGACGAAATATTTTGGGTTAAAACAATAGAAAGCATTCCTGGGTATATTTAATTCTGATGGGGTTGGCTTTTTTCTGAGGCCATCGGCACAGCTTTTTGACCGAGTATGCATGATTTGAATTGATAATCATCTATTTTTTATGACCGCTTGACAAAAGTTAGCCAATTTGCACACATTATCATTGTTAGCTATACCGTTGCGTATCTCACTCTTACGTCAAGGATAAAAGAGGTTACAGAATGGCTGATATAAGATATAAACCAGTTTCACATGACCATAAGGCTTTTCTCAAGAAAGCCTTTAAGCGAAAGGGATTCAGAAAAGCCTACGAGGACTTGAAGGAAGAGTACGCGCTTGCCCGTGAAATGATTAGCGCGCGCTAAAAATTCGGCCTCACACAGGAAGCAGTTGCAGATTTAATGGGGACAACAAAAAGCGCAGTTTCACGCCTTGAATCTGCGGGCAAGCATGCTCCATCCCTAACTACCCTCAAGAAGTATGCTCAGGCAGTCGGCTGCCGGTTAGATATTAAATTGGTGCCGAACTCTCAGCCAATGCGGATTACCAAAAAGCAAGCTGCCATGAAATGAATATTGACGATGAACTTTTTAAATCAAAAAATTGAGAGCCTCCCCGCCCATCCCGGAGTTTATCTATTTAGGGATAAAAAGGGAACCGTTCTCTATGTGGGGAAGGCGGGGAATATCAAGCACCGGGTCAGTTCCTATTTTCAGAGGGCGGGGGAGAAGGATGCGAAGACGCTTGCTCTACTGGAAAAGGTAGCCGACATCGAGACGATTCTCACCGATACCGAGAAAGAAGCCCTCATCCTTGAAGACAACCTCATTAAAGAACATCACCCCAGATACAACATCAAGCTGAGGGATGACAAGCGGTACCCATGTTTGAGGCTATCCGTTGAGGAGGATTTTCCGACTCTGAGCATTGTGAGACGGATCAAGAAGGATCGATCCATTTACTTCGGGCCTTACCCCTCCGCCACTTCCCTCAAAGAGACCTTGAAGTTGATCCGGCGTCTCTTTCCCATCCGGACCTGCCTTCATACCAAATTCTCAAATCGCACAAGACCCTGCATCAATTATGAGATGGAGCGTTGTTCGGGCCCCTGTTGCGGGAAGATCGATCCGGCTCAATATGGGGAGATCATCCGTCAAGTGAAGATGTTTCTGGAGGGAAGGAATAAGGATCTCCTCGAAGATTTGAAGAGAAAAATGGAGAGAGAATCAGAGGAACTCCATTTCGAAGTGGCCGCCAGGGTTCGAGATCAGATCAGGCATATTGAGCATGTGATCGAAAAACAGAAGATCGTCTCACGTGATTTTCTCGACCAGGATGTAATTGGGTTCCACCGCCATGACCATACAATTGTCATCCATCCTCTTTTTGTCAGAGGAGGGAAACTACTCGGGGGCAGGGGTTTTACTTTTCCCGGAGCAGCCCTGCCCGACGAAGAGGTTCTCTCATCCTTTATTCGCCAGTACTATCATGAGGGGAAATTCATTCCCGAACAGGTTCTGATTCCGAAACCAATACCTGAACAGAATTTTATGGAAGAGCGGTTGACCGGTTTGAGAGGTAAGAAGGTCAATCTCCTCGTTCCCCGAAAAGGGGAGAAAAAGAAACTTCTCCAACTGGCCTGTGAAAATGCCGAAAGGCATCAAATCACAAAGGCTGAAATTGAAATGGATCAGGAGAGACTCCTCGAAACCCTCAAAGATCAGCTCCGTTTAGCAAAGATTCCCAGGAGAATCGAGGTTTTTGACATTTCAAATCTTCATGGGGGATATGCAGTGGGGGCAATGGTTGCCTTCGAAGATGGTAAACCGAATAAGGATCGATACCGCCATTTTAAGATTAAGACCGTCGAAGGAGCGGATGATTATGGAATGATGTATGAGGTGCTCTTGAGACAGTATCAAAAGGCTATTGAGGAGAATGATCTGCCGGATATGGTCTTATTGGATGGAGGCAAAGGGCAACTGAATGTAGCGCAGGAAGTATTTAAGGAACTGCAGATCAAAGGGGTCGATCTCATCAGCTTTGCCAAAGGAAAGACAGGAGTTAGTGGAGAATCCTCTTTGTTAGAGAAGGCCGAGGAGAAAGTATTTCGGCCTCAGGTCAAAGAGCCTTTCCGGTTTATGAAAAATTCCCCTGTTATTCACCTCCTTGATCGGATCCGTGACGAGGCCCACCGTTTTGCTATCACCTACCATAAGAAAGTGAGAAAGAAAGGGACGATTCGATCCGTCTTGGAAGATATTCCGGGAATAGGCAGAACCCGTCAGAAAGAACTATTAAAATGCTTCGGCAGTGTTGATAGGTTGGAAAAAGCCTCCCTGGAGGAGCTGATCAACGCTCCCAAAATGACGTTTAAATCAGCCCAATCGGTCTATGATTTTTTTCATTCC
>VGRU01000277.1 GCA_016875255.1 Deltaproteobacteria bacterium | reverse complement strand
TCCAACGAGATGGACATCTCTCCTAACTCCGAAGCAACCTCCTTCATCTCTGCTTCGAGCTTCGATTCTGAAGCGCTGACGATCGCCCCTTTCTTCTTGAGAAATTTGACCGTCGCCAGCCCTGTTCTCGCTAAACCCACCACCAATACCTTTTTGCCGTGAAGATCCATAACGTCTCAATGAAAAATGCAAAATGTAAATTGAAAAATGGGTAACACTTTAGCTGTTTAAAAATCTTTGTAAAATCCCTCCCGACCTCCCTTTGCCAAAGGGAGGAGATAGGGGTTTCCCCCTTTGGAAAAGGGGGATTAAGGGGGATTTTATGATAATTCTTTTGATCAATTGACTCATAAAATTCTTCTTTACGTAAGGCTATCTTGCTACAAAAATGCAAATTTTTAATGCCAATTTTGATTTTTGCAATTTATAATTTTCAATTTGCAATGGGCTTATCGTATTACCTCAACTTCAATGTGCCAATGGCCACCAGTCCCAGGATGATGCCGATGATCCAGAATCGGACGATGATCTTCGGCTCGGCCCACCCCTTCAATTCAAAATGGTGATGGATGGGCGCCATCCGGAACACCCTCTTCTTTCGCAACTTATACGAGATGACCTGAATGATGACCGAAAGCGTCTCGGCCACAAAAATCCCGCCCACGATCACCAAAAGAAACTCCTGTTTCGTGACCACGGCGATCGTTCCCAGGGCCGCTCCTAAAGCCAGCGAGCCGACATCTCCCATAAAGACCTGAGCGGGATAGGTATTGAACCAGAGAAACCCCAGGCCGGACCCGAGCAGGGCTCCGCATAAGATCGTCAGCTCGCCGCTCCCCTTCACAAAAGGGATCTGAAGATAACTGGCAAACTGGTAATGACCGGCTAAATAGCAGAAGAGGATGAAGGTGCCGCTGGCAATCAATACCGGTCCGATCGCCAATCCATCCAGCCCATCGGTCAGGTTGACGGCATTGGCCGTGCCCACGATGACGAACATTCCGAAGAGAATGTACCATCTTCCGAGGTCCGGCATCACCCTCTTGAAGAAGGGAAAGATCAGTCTCGAATCGTGGTCAATGGTGTTGAACAGAACCCAGCTGGCCACAAGACCCATGGCCACCTGGATGGGAAATTTATATCGCGCCTTAATGCCCATGCCATTCTTATCCCTGACCTTCTTGTAATCATCGAGAAATCCGAGCGCGCCGAATCCCAGAGTGGTCAACAGCACAATCCAGATGTATCGATTGGTCAGGTCAGCCCAGAGAAGGGTCGGGACAAGAAGCGCCATCAGGATCAGGCTTCCTCCCATCGTGGGCGTCCCGTTCTTGGAGAGATGCCTCGATGGGACATCCTCTCTCACCACCTGTTTGATCTGAAACGTCCGCAACTTCTCGATGATCCAGGGGCCGATCACAAAACTGATGAGCAGCGCGGTCAGAATGGCGTAGACCGTCCGGATGGTGATGTAACGGAAGACATTGAAAAAGGAGATCAGCTCATGAAGCGGATAGAGCAGATGATAGAGCATCTCTTTCCTCTCTCCTTTCTTTCAAGCCCTCAACCACTTTTTCCATTGCCATCCCTCTCGAACCTTTGACCAGGATCCAATCCCCCTCCCTTGCGAACGCTCTCACGATCGAAGCGGCTTCGGAATGGCTCTCCGCCACTCTTGCCTTTTCATGATCCAAACCTTCCCGGATGGCCGACTCCACAACGACAGGGGCTTCTTCCCCTATGGCCAGCAATAGGTCGATCGAGAGCCCTGCAACCTTCTGTCCCAATTGGCAATGGGCCTCAACCGTGAATTCTCCCAACTCCAGCATATCTCCTAACACCGCAACGGCCCTGCCCTTTCCTTTTACTTCCGAAAGGGTCCGGAGGGCTTGATCCATCGAATCCGGATTGGCATTATAGGCATCGTTGATCAGGGTTATTCCGCTTCCAAGGGAGAGAATTTCCATCCTCATGGAAAAGGGCCGGAATTGTTCCAGAGCTTCTATCGCTCTCTCCAGTGCAATGCCGAAGAGGCTTGCGGTCGTAATCGCCGACAGGGCGTTGTAAACGAAATGCTTCCCAAGTAAGGGAAGATGGACCTCTGTCTCCTCCCCTTCCAGGATGAGAATAAAAGAAGTTCCCTCTCTCCCTTTGATTCGTATCTCCCTCGCCATCACATCAGCAGGCTGATCGATTCCAAAAGTGATCTTCTGGCCCGGAAACTCCTCTCCGAGATCAACCACCCTGGGGTCATCCTGATTGATGATGATCGACCCATCCCTTTTCATCCTCCGGAAGAGCGCCCCCTTTTCCTCCTTGATCCTCTCCAGGCTTCCTACCCCTTCGAGGTGAGCCCTCTGGATATTGGTGATCAGTCCCACATCAGGCTCTGCAATCTCCGTGAGCCTTCTGATTTCGCCCGGCACATTCATCCCCATCTCAACGACGACAACCCTCTCCTCTTCCGTCAGGTTGAGAAGGGTGAGAGGAAGCCCGATCAGATTGTTCAAATTTCCCTTCGTTTTGAGAATGGGAAAAGTGGTCTCAAGGCAAGCTGAAATCATCTCCTTCGTCGTGGTCTTTCCATTGCTTCCTGTCAGGGCAACCACCGGCACACCAAACTTGCGCCTTCGATCCCGGGCAATATCTCCAAGGGCATACAGCGTATCCTTTACAAGGATCACCGGTCTGGTCTCGCAACCATTCCATCGGATATCTCCGGCCCTATTCTCTTCGATCACTACCCCCCCTGCTTTCTTCTCAAGGGCTTCGATGGCATAATGGTGGCCATCGAACCGATTCCCTTTCAAAGCGATGAAGAGCGCTCCCTCGGCTATATTTCTCGAATCCGTTGAGATGGCGTGGAAAACGACATCCTCCCTTCCCTGTAGGAGTTTTCCGCCTGTGGCTTTCAAAATCTCTCCGAGATAAAACGTCACACTCCCTCCAGCGCCTTTCTTGCTTCAACCCGGTCATCGAACGGGAACTTCTTCTTTCCAATGATCTGGTAATCCTCGTGGCCTTTGCCTGCGATCAAGACGATGTCATCAGGCCGGGCCAACGCAATAGCCATCCGGATGGCTTCCCTCCGATCAGGAACCTTTAAGTAGCCCTTCTTTGATCTCCACGCCTCCATTTTGTTTTGATGCCATTCTTCGAGAGAAAGGGCCTGAAACCCTTTTTCCACTTCTTCGATGATGGCAAGAGGGTCTTCTGTCCTCGGATTGTCCGATGTGAGCACCACCAGATCGCTATACCTCCCCGCCGCCTCTCCCATCAGTGGCCGCTTCGTCCGGTCGCGGTCGCCTCCGCAGCCAAAGACGGTGACGATCTTTCCGCTATTCTGTGATGAATAGGCCAGCGTGTCTCTCAGACCCGATAAAACCCGTTCCAGGGCATCGCGGGTATGGGCATAGTCCACAACGACATGAATGGATTTCCGGTTTGCCACCTTTTCAAACCTTCCTGAAACGCCCTCCACGTCTTCCACTCCCTCTTTCAGAATTTCCAGGTGAAAGCCCATTCCGAATCCCGTTGTGACTGCCGCCAGGATATTGTAGAGATTGAATCGTCCGATCAACTTCGAACGAAGTGAGAATCGACCTTTTGGAGTTCTGATCTGACAGGAGATGCCTTCAAAAGTGAGATTGACTTCTGTCGCTGAAAAATCGCAGGAGCTTCCCATGCCATAACGAAGGATGGGAAGATCGACTCCTCTGACGATCTCCTCTCCTCTCGGATCGTCCGCGTTGGTCACGGCAAACCGTCCTGTCTTCCGGCTCTTCATCAACAATTCGAAGAAGAGCTTCCTTTTGCTTTCAAAATATCGTTCCAGGGTCTGATGGTAGTCTAAGTGGTCAGAGGTGAAGTTCGTAAAGATGGCTCCGTCGAACTGGCATCCGAAGACACGATCGAGGTCAAGGCCATGGGAGGAGACCTCCATGATCACATGCGAGATCCCCTCCCCTGACATTTCTCCCAAAATTCTCTGGAGATCGAGGGATTCGGGCGTGGTGTTTAATGCCGGAACGACCTTCTGGCCATACCGGTAATTGATCGTTCCGATCACGCCCACTGCGTACCCCGCTTTTTTCAATATCGATTCGAGGAGAAAGGTCGTGGTTGTCTTCCCATTCGTGCCGGTGATCCCGACCAGGCTCATTTTTGCCGAAGGATCGCCATAAAAGTTTGAAGCAACCCTTGCCAGGGCCTGACGGCTGCTTGGAACGAAAATAGCGGTCCTGCCACTCATCTCGGGTCCCTCTTCTAACAGGATGGCCTCCGCTCCTCTTTCCATCGCCTCATCGATGAAACGATGGCCATCCGCCTCCATCCCACGGATGGCCGCAAAGAGAAAGTTCTTGCCGACCTGCCGGGAATGGTAGGCAATCCCCTCAATCTCCTTTTGGGTCTGGCCGACGA
>VGRU01000276.1 GCA_016875255.1 Deltaproteobacteria bacterium | reverse complement strand
AACTCTTTGTTTTTCCGCAAGACATAGTCTTTCCACCTCCTCTGCCTGACTATTGATTTATTTATCCCTTTTAATTTATTATTTGTCAAGAATTTTCTTTTGAGATTTCTCAAAAAACACAGAAATCGCTGATAACATGCTTGCCTGCCGGGAGGCAGGGATTATGAAACGATTACAACGATTAGAAATGTGTTGAAAATAAATGTAATCTCGTGTAAACGTTGTGTGATCGAGGGACCAGTATTTGGAGCCGTTTTAAGGATAAAACATGCCATTCAGATGGGTCAAATCCCCTTTTCCGAAAGGGACGTATTACTTTTCCGGCAATGAGGCCGCCGCAGAAGGGGCGATTGCTGCGGGATGCCGATTCTATGCGGGTTACCCGATCACCCCGTCAAGTGAACTGATGGAGCGCATGGCCGTCCGTTTGAAGGAAGTCGGAGGGGTCTTCATTCAGATGGAGGATGAAATTGCTTCCATCTCCGCTACGATCGGGGCCTCCTGGGCAGGGGCCAAGGCGATGACCGCCACCTCCGGACCCGGATTCAGCCTGATGCAGGAGTCGATCGGATATGCCGCTTTTACCGAAACCCCCTGTGTCATTATCGATGTCCAGAGGGCAGGGCCCTGCACCGGACAGGCTACCAAAGTCGGAAGCGGAGATATCATGCAGGCCAAATGGGGGTCTCACGGGGATTATCAGGTCATCGCCCTCTCTCCCTGGTCTTCGCAGGAGATGTATGACCTCACGCTTCGGGCTTTTAACCTCAGCGAACAATACCGCGTTCCAGCAATGGTGATGGCGGATGAAGCCGTCGGCCATCTCAGGGAGACGATCCGGGTTGCTCCCAGGCTGGAGGTCTGGGACAGAAAGAAAAAGAAGGGCGGCGCTCCTTTTGATATTGAGGGAGAAGATGGCGTGCCTCCCATGGCCGCCTTCGGAGAGGGAGAACGCCTCTCGGTGACCGGGTCCACTCACGATGCCTACGGCTTTCGGAAAACCGATGATCCCGAGGTTCACGCCAGACTCGTCGGACGGATCAATCAAAAGATTTTGAACCATAAGAGATCGATCATCGAAACAGAGAACTATCTCCTGGAGGATGCGGAGGTTGCTCTCATTGCCTATGGATTTACGGCCCGCACCAGCCTCTATGCCGTCAAGCGGTTGAGAAAAGAAGGACAAAAGATCGGAATGTTGAGGCTGAAGACGCTCTGGCCCTTTCCGGATGAGAGAGTGGCAGAGGTGGGGAAAAAAGTGAAAAAGATGATGGTCCCGGAGATGAATCTTGGACAGGTGGCAGGGGAAGTAAGAAGATATGTGGACTGCGATGTGATCTCCTTCAGCCAGACCAACGGAGAAGTCATTGCACCGGAAAGAATCATCGGGGCATTGAAGAAAATCAGGTGATCAGGAAATCAGAATATCAGGGTGCAGGATACCAGGAGATCAGATTATCAGGAGAATAAAAAGCACTTAAAAAACTTTGACCTGATACCCTGTTGTTCTGATATCCACTCCCTGATGTCCTGTTATCCGGATATTCTGGATGAGGTCTATATCATGGCAAGAGCCTTAGAAAAATATATCCGTCCGGGCGTGAAATCCACGCCGTTCTGCCCGGGATGCGGCCACGGCATCTTGATGGGCCTCATCCTGAGGGCCATCGATGACCTGAAGATGGATATGAATAAGATGCTCTTCGTATCGGGCATCGGCTGTGCCGCATGGATACCAAGTCCTCACTACAACGGAGACACCCTCCACACCCTTCACGGAAGGGCGCTCGCCTTTGCCACCGGCGCTAAACTCTACAACCCTGACCTCTGCGTAATGGTGGTGAGCGGCGACGGAGACCTCTCCTCCATCGGCGGAAACCACCTCATCCATGCGGCGAGGAGAAATATAGATCTGAAGGTCATCTGTGCCAATAATATGATCTATGGCATGACCGGAGGACAGGTCGCATCGACCACTCCACGGGGGTCAAAAACCTCCACCACAGGAGAGGGAAATCCTTATCGCCCCTTTGATCTATGCAAACTTGTGGAGGGAGCAGGAGCCACCTATGTGGCGCGCTTCTCTGTCACCCAACCTGTCTCGCTCATCGATTCCATCAAGAAAGCCATTCTTCATACCGGATTCTCCTTCATCGAAGCCCTCTCTCCCTGCCCCACACAATTCGGAAGGCGAAATCGCCTCGACCGGCCGGACGAGATGATGAAGGATCTGATCCGGCGTTGCATCCTCGAGCAAGAAGCAGAGGGGTTGACCGAAGAGGAAAGGGCCGAAAAAATCATCACAGGAGAATTTTTGTCATGACCGGAATCAAACAGGTGCGTCTGAGTGGTTTCGGCGGTCAGGGCGTGGTCCTCGCAGGCCTTCTTCTGGGCCAGGCAGGCGTGTTCGATGGACAGTTTATCTCCGGGTCCAATTCTTATGGGGCTCAGGCAAGGGGGTCGGGCTGTAAATCGGAGATCGTCTTTTCCGATGGCCCGGTCGATTTTCCCCATCTGACGATTGCCGACATTCTCATTGCCATGTCACAGGGAGCATACAATACCTACTGCACGAATGTGAGAGAGGAATCGGGCCTCATTCTTTACGACCAGGGCTATGTGACGCCGAAGGATAATCTGAAAGTGAAGCATCTCGCCATCCCTGCAACGGAGGTCTCTGTCAAAAGATTAAAAAACAAACAGGTGTCCAACATCGTCTTCCTGGGAGCCTTGATTGGGGCAACCCGGATCGTTTCGCCCGGAGCCATTCGCAAGGCGATTTCCATGCATGTCAGTGAACGGTTCCGTCCGCTCAACCTGAAGGCCCTTCGAGCCGGTATGGAGCTTGGGAGGGAATTCAATGGTTGAAGGAAGGACCCATCGTCCGCTCATCCAGACATCACGGTGTCAGAGCTGTGATGTGTGTATCCGGGGATGTCCTGCCGAATTCGTCCCGGAATATCGAAAGGAAGAAGAGAGTCTCAGGGGAGCCCTTTATCAGGGAAAGAGGCGTGAAGTTGCCCCGAAGGGAAGTGTTCCGCTCCCTCCCTGTCAGGAGGCCTGCCCGATCCATCAGGACGCAAGGGGCTATGTGGCCCTGATTGCCAAGGGGAAGTTTAAAGAGGCTCTCGAATTGATCCGCCAGGCCAATCCCCTGCCTGCGGTCTGCGGATTCATCTGCCACCATCCCTGCGAAGAGGCCTGTTTGAGAGAAGAAGTGGACCGCCCCGTTCCCATCCGGTTGCTGAAACGGTTTATCTCAGAGCATGACCGGAAAAGAGAGAGGCCCAGGAGAGGGTTACGAAAGAGGCGCGAAAAAATTCTGGTGGTGGGCTCCGGGCCAGCGGGGCTGGCCTGCGCCAATGACCTGAGCCTTTTGGGTTTTAAGGTGACCCTCTTCGAGTCCCTGCCCGTACTTGGAGGAATGCTCACCGTCGGAATCCCTGAATTTCGACTGCCCAGAGAAGTTATCCAGATGGAGATTGACGGGATCAGGAAATTGGGCGTTGAGATGAAAACCAATCATCCCTTCCGCTTCGATGGGAACGGCAGAACTCTTAAAAGATCCGGATTCGATGCCATCTTTCTCTCGATGGGAGCCCACCGGAGTTTAAAATTAAATATTCCGGGCGAGCTTCTTAGCGGAGTCTTTCCGGGCGTCGAGTTTCTGAGGGAGATCAATCTCGGGAGGAAGGTGGAGTTGGGAAAGAAGGTGGTCATCATTGGCGGTGGAAATGTGGCGATTGATGTGGCCCGATCCACCCTTCGCCTCGGTTCGAAGAAGGTTGATCTCTATTACCGGCGATCGAGAAAAGAGATGCCGGCCATTCCTGAAGAAGTGGAGGAGGCCATTCGAGAAGGAGTCAATATCCATCTTCTCACCGCTCCGGTCAGGATGATCGGGAAGGGCGGAAAAGTGGTTGGAATGGAGTGCATCCGGATGCGTCTGGGTGAACCGGACGAAAAGGGACGAAGAAAGCCGGTCCCGATTCAAGGCTCCAATTTCAAAGTTAATGCAGACACCATCATCTCAGCCGTTGGCCAGGGTATGGATCAGAGGGCGCTGAAGGGATTGGAGAGGAATTCGGACGGAACGATCCGTGTCGATGATACGGGCCAAACGAGCATGAAAGGCGTCTTTGCGGGCGGAGATATGGTCACCGGACCAGGCTGGGCCATTGATGCCATCGCCGCAGGAAAAAGAGGAGCGGAAGCGATTCGCCGGTATCTCTCATAAAGATAAAAATTCTAAATCCGAAGCACGAAATCCGAAGTTCGAAACAATTTCAAATGACCAAAAATTCAAATGTTCCAAACAAAGAGTATAGAGATTTCGTAACACTTTAGCGGTTTGAAAATCTTTGTAAAATCCCTCCCGACCTCCCTCCTTCGGCAAACTCAGGACAGGTTTGCCAAAGGGAGGAGATAAGGGTTTCCCCCTTTGGAAAAGGGGGATTAAGGG
>VGRU01000275.1 GCA_016875255.1 Deltaproteobacteria bacterium | reverse complement strand
TACCTTTAATAGGTTGAATTAACCAAGCGGCCTGTTCAATCATCACCTGTTTGGTGAATCATTATGGCCAATTGCCCTTTCTTTCAATGTATCGCATTCTAAAAGGGTTTGAGGCATCTCGGCCTCCGTTGTGAGATAGGGTGAATCGCTCAATTTAGGAACCAGAAATGACCATGGATATCGAGAAAACAAATACCTTAACCCTTCTTTTATTGGAGGAAGCCAGCTCTTACAACCGCTGGATCTTTGAGCGGATAAGACCCTTTCTCAGAGAGAATATTCTGGAGGTGGGGTGTGGGATTGGAAACCTGACCGGATGGCTCCTCCAACAGGGAAGGGTGGTGGCAGCGGATATAAAGGAGAACTACCTGAATATCGTTCGGGAGAAATATGAAGGCCATTCCAACCTCGTAAAAACTCTGATCTGGGATGTCCAGCAGGAGCCCGGGAGGGAACTCTTTGCCTCTTTTGATACCATTGTCTGCTCCAATGTCCTGGAACATATTGGGGATGACGTTTCTGTCTTAAAACATTTTCATCACGTGCTCTGTGGACAGGGGAGGCTTATCCTTTTAGTTCCGGCATTGAAATGTCTTTACAATCAACTCGATAAGGATCTCGGCCATTTCCGGCGTTACGGCAAAAAGGAGTTGATATCAAAGATCGAGCAGAGTGGTTTCCGGATTTTACACTTAACATATTTCAATCCCTTTGGTATATTGGGATGGTTTTTCAATGGCTCGATTTTGAGAAGGCGAATTTTGCCGCAGAATCAGGTGAAGGTATTTAATAAGATGGTTCCCCTTTTCATATCTCTTGAGAAAATCATTCCCGACTGGGTTGGTCAATCCTTGATCGTTGTAGGAGAGAAGCGATGAAACTATCTGTCATCATCCCTGTCTATAATGAGGTGAAAACCATCCTTGAAATCATCCAAAGGGTGAAAGAGGCTCCTTTTGAGAAGGAGATTATTGTCGTTGACGATTACTCCAACGATGGGACAGCCAGCCTTCTTAAGGAGAACAGCGAAGGGATTAAAACGCTCTTTCATGACCAAAACCAGGGCAAAGGCGCCGCCATCAGGACAGCTCTTCCTCAGATTACCGGAGACATAGCGATCATTCAGGATGCCGACCTGGAATATCATCCCTCTGAGTACCCCCGCCTGATCAGTCCGATTCTGAATGGAGTAGCGGATGTAGTTTATGGCTCACGATTCCAGGGAGGGACGCATCGAGTGCTCTATTTCTGGCATTCCATTGGGAATAATGTCGTTACCACTCTATCCAATATGTTCACCAATCTCAATCTGTCCGATATGGAGACCGGCTATAAGGTTTTTCGTTCCGAAGTGCTGAAAAGAATAAAGATTGAAAGCAACCGGTTTGGTTTTGAACCGGAGATCACGGCCAAGATCGCCAAAATGGGTTGCCGGATTTATGAGGTTCCGATTTCCTACTGGGGAAGGGACTATTCGGAAGGCAAGAAGATCAACTGGAAAGATGGATTGGCCGCCATCTACTGGATCATTAAGTTTAATTTTTTTCGATAGGATGAAGATTGAATACAGACGCTATTTAATTAATACAAATGCATTAAATTATTTACCAATGTTGGCCCCTCGCCCTTCCACACTTCCTAATGGGGCATTACCCTTAACTTAAGAAGAGGGAGAGTTTTGGAAAAAATCCCAATAGGGATATTCGATAATAGACCGGCGATTTATCGCCGGTGATAGGAATGAAAAAAGGAGAGTCCCATGGGGACGAATGAAAGAGGGGCCTGAAAATGGCTAATTCTTACATCAGGGGTAGGATTCAATCGTCCCGATGGGACTGCTATATTATCTTTTCTCCCCAGCGATGAATCGCTGGGCTATTGTCATGCAAGCCCCTCCAGGGCATCAGATTAATTAAGTTAGCGCTTGTATTCGTTGACCTTTGCTTCTCAGGCCTGAAAAGTCATTTAATAGGCAACCCGGTCCACTTCGTCCCGCGTGGTGAGTCCTTTCAATACTTTTAACAATCCGTCTTCTCTGAGAGATTTCAATCCTGTCGTCTCACGTGCGACCTGGCGTAGCTCCTGAGGAGATGCCTTTTCTGCAATCAGCCGTTTGATCTGCTCATTCACAGTGAGAAGTTCATAAATCCCAATTCTGCCGAGATAGCCCGACTGCTTGCACTGTTTACACCCTTTTCCACGGGAAAAAGCGGGCGGCTCTTTCAATGAGGAAATATGATCGGCCATTTCTTTCAATACCTGTTCATCAGGCGACGCCGGAGTTTTACAGTGAGGACAAATGGCCCTGACAAGTCGTTGTGCAAGCACGCCGATGACAGAAGATGAGATGAGATAAGGTTCGACGCCAATATCGAGAAGCCGGGTGATCGCCTCCGGCGCATCATTTGTATGAAGGGTGCTGAGCACGAGGTGGCCGGTGAGGGCGGCCTGGATGGCGATTTCAGAGGTATCGAGATCTCTGATTTCGCCCACCATAATCACATCCGGGTCCTGCCGGAGAATCGATCTCAGACCGGCTGCGAAAGTGATCCCTGCCTTGGGGTTAATCTGAGTCTGACGGATTAAGGAGAGCCGGTATTCAACCGGATCTTCAATGGTGATGATATTCTTATCCACGGAATTGATCATATTCAGGGAGCCGTACAGGGTGGTCGTCTTTCCGCTTCCCGTGGGGCCCGTGACCAGGATCATCCCCGTTGTCTTTCGAAGAAGCTGCTTAAATTGGGTTAACATTTCATCTGAGAACCCAAGATCCTCGAGTGTGAGAAGAGGGCTCGTCTGATCCAGAATACGAAGGACGACATTTTCTCCGTAAATGGTGGGAAAGGTTGAGACTCTGATCTCAAAACCCCTATTATCCATTCTGATATTGAAGTTACCATCCTGGGGAAGCCTGGTCTCTGTTATGTCCATTTCAGACAGAATTTTGATGCGTGCGGTAATCGCAGGGTGTGCGGCTTTAGGCAGGGTCATGCTTTCAAAGAGAAAGCCATCAATCCTGAATCGAACCCGCAGTGACTTCTCATCGGGCTCAAAATGGATGTCGCTGGCACGGTCACGAATGGCCTGCATCGTGACCAGGTCGAACATCCGAGCGGCCGGAGCGCTTTCCAAAGGCCCCACCAAGGGTTCCTTTCCCTGCAGGTCATAGGTCTTCCGGTATTCGGCAGATTCTTTTGAGGGCTCGGTCGAATTTAGAGCAGCGTTCTGCCGGAGGGCGCTTTCCACTGCGGCCGCTCCAACCCCGTAATACTGTTCAATTGCCTTTTTGATCTTCTTCTCTGTGCTGATGGCTATCTCCACGTCGGTCTTTATCCTGTTTCGGACCTCGTCAACAGCAACAATATTGAGGGGATTGTCCATTGCAACAGTCAAAGTCGTGCCGATCTTAAAAAGAGGAATCAATGTATGGCGCCGGGCCAGATCATCGGAAATCGTCTTTACGATCTTATCATCGATCAGATAGGTATCGAGGTCCACATAGGGAAGATTAAAATAATCGGCCAGGCACTGATAAATGACCTCCTCCTTGGCATATCCCCTTCGGGCGAGTGTCTGCTCCAGCCGTTCGCCTCCCTGCCTTTGCTCCTGAACGGCCTTTTTTAACTGTTCAGGGGTAAGTACTCCAAGGTCAACCAGAAATTCGCCAAAACTCTTTTTTTGAGCCATAAATCCTCCGGGGGAAATAACCAATCACCAATAATCAAACACCAGATAAAAATATTCCCAAAAATGATGTAAGCTTATTTTTGCCCGTCATTCCGGCGAAAGCCGGAATCCAGTCAAACAATCGTATGATACAAATCCTGCCAATCTGGATTAGTTCCTTCGATCAATTCCAGCTTCCAGCTCCGCTTCCATTCTTTCAACCTCTTCTCCCTCTGAATAGCAGACTCCATGCTTTCATGCAGTTCGTACCAAACCAGATAATGAACGTTGTAGCGTTGAGTAAATCCTTCTACCATATTGTTCTTATGCTCCCATATTCTTTTGACAAGATCAGAAGTCACACCAATATAGAGAGTACCGTTTCTTTTACTTGCTAAAATGTATACAACGGGCTGTTTATTCATTGCCATCATCTCTTTTCTACTGGATTCCGGCTTCCGCCGGAATGACAAAGAAGAAACTTCACCCTTAAAAGATAGTGTCTATACCCCTCGCTCCTTTTTGACATCTTTTGTTTTCAGCATTTGTTGGATATGCCTCCGGACTCTCGAAACCAGTTCCGGGTAGGCGCCTGAGGACAAGAGGACAAATCGCTGATAGTGATGGATGGCCAATTCAACCTTCCCCACCTGTTCATAGAGAAGCCCCAGGTTGTAATGCGTCTCCCCATGATGGGGGTTGATGACAAGGGCTTTCCGGTATGATTCGATTCCCTTCTCCGATTGTCCCTTCTTCTTATAGAGCGTCCCGAGATTGATGTGGCTTTCCATAT
>VGRU01000274.1 GCA_016875255.1 Deltaproteobacteria bacterium | reverse complement strand
CTTTGATCTGAATAGTGCCTTGTTGACAAAAGAATAATACCCCAATTGAGCGAAAAAAAATCCTTTATTGAATAGTTTCATTGATGCTTAGGCCACGATCGAGCGTTTGGGTCACATTTTAAAATCCTCCTCATTCCCCCTTTTCCAAACTGATCTTTACCCATAAGTGGGGGCGCTGGACACAAGGGTTAAGTTGAATGTTGTTAACGCTTCGATATCATTATTAATTTTTAAGTTTGGCATTCCTGCGGAAGCAGGAATCCAGATGTTTCCATTGGTTCTGGATTCCCGTTTTCACGGGAATGACACCAAAATACGAAATGAAAAACCTTCAATTACATTGGTCATGCCCCTTTCCTTGTGTCCAGCCCCCTGACTTATGGGACACGGTCAGTTTTCCAAAGGGGGATGATCATGGGTTCTCCCCTTTGGCAAAGGGGAGTTAGAGGGGATTTTATAAAACTTTTGACTCAATTGGGGTAATAGTAAACGATGTCCTGAACGTAAAATCAGTAAACGATGTCTTGAACGTTGTCAAGTAGGTATTAATAAATCTGTAGGTTTCTGTCAACCTATACTTTTTGAAATTGAGAAGGGCGATCCGAAGCATTTCAAATGATACCCAAACGATATCATCGGAAATGACCGCTTTACACGCCTATTCGGCCTCTTTAAGTCTGAATAGTGAAAAATCTTTAAATTCAATAAGTTAATAAATAAATGGCGACCAGTAAATTTTTTTCTTGACAAACGGAAATTTTTATAATATTAGTAAATTCTATAATAATGGTAATTACTAAACCTTCTTTAGTAAGCCTTGGCTGATTATAATTTCTTATCTTAGGACCGTTCAGGCTTTGGATGCTATAGCTCCCGGGCCTGAATCAAAAAAGGAGGAAGTCATGAAATTGGAAGAAAGTCTTAAGAAGAAATTTGTGGTCACTTCTGAAATTCAGCCGGCGATCGAAACGGATGCCAATGAACTCCTTCGAAATATCAATCGTATTCGTGGAAAGGTCGATGCCCTTACCGTGCCGGATTTAAACATTGAAGGGTTGGTGACCGATACCATGGGGACCTGTCGTGTTCTGAAGGAGCAGCAGTTTGAGCCTATTTTTCAGACTGCTTGCCGCGAAAAGAATCGGATGGAAATCGAGAGGCAACTCCTGAAAGCGGCAGAGTCGGGGATCGACAATATCCTCACGTTCACCCAAGATTACCGGATTACCGGGGACAGCCTTCAGGAGATCATGTACTTCCATGTTGATACGGGAAAACTCTATTCGGTGATCAACAGCCTCCGGCAAGGATATGACGTCTCTGGAAACGAGATCGGTTTCAAGCCCAAGTTTTGTATCGGCTCAGGGGTCGATGCCAGTTGGGGGAAGAAGGTCCCGGATATGGAATTGAGGGAGATGGAAACGCTGGCAGGCCTGGGAACTCACTATTTTCTGACAACCCCGGTCTTCGACATCGATTCCTTCCATCAGTTCATGAACCGGGTGGGTCCCATTCAGATTCCTGTCATCGCAGAGATTATTTTAGTGAGATCGGCAAGCATGGGCCTCTTTCTTAATAAGTATGTGAGACCCGGCCTGGTGCCAAATCATATCATTGAAAAATTAGCAAAAACCCCTGATAAGGAAGCCACCAGCATCGAGATTGTCCGGGATCTTGTCAAGGGGCTGAAAGAGGTTTGCCAGGGAGTCCATTTCATCCCTGTGGGGTCAGTGGAGAGGCTTCATCCGTATCTTGAAGCGGCTGCCGAATCCCTCTGAAAGCGAAGGAAAGAACGATTCCTTTTTTACCCCGTTAGAAAGTAGAAGGTTTTCTAACGGGGTAAACTTTTCATGCCCTTATTGATGTCTTTGAGCAATCATGCCGCCCTGCCTTTAGAGCCACCTGCCGTCCATCCTCACCTTGAGATAAGCCCTCGATTGGTTGGAAAGTTTTAATTAAATGTTGTATAAAAGCGTTGATTATTTTAACCTCAAAGCGCCATTTCAGCCCACACGAGGGCAGATTACAGAGGCCTTCATCCGGAATGGAAAGCAGGTGGGAAATGTGACGGCATTCTCTGGAAAGACGAATCCATCAAGAGATTTCTGAAAAAATATAGAAATCTCTGAGAGCGAAATGTAGGTTTTTAGAGCTCTCATCAAGATAAGCGGCCGGGGGATCTCAATGGAGAATTCTAAAAAGCGCAAAGTACTTGTCATTGGCAGTATCCCAGAATTTCATGAACTCATCGGAGGATCACTTGGGGACCAATGTGAAGTGATCGGTGCTTCGAGCGAAAGCGAAGGACTTAACAAAGCAAGGGGTGAACGCCCTGACATCATTCTCTTAGGGTATGTTGACCCCCGGGGAAGCTCGTTCAGGCTCCACAAAAAATTGAGGGAGGGATGGATCACCAAGCACATTCCCCAACTGATTGTGGATGCGCATTTTCCGGGACAGCCGCAGAGGGCCTGGACCAGTCAGGAAGCCATGCAGATGGATGCGGAAGAATATCTGATGATATCTCCTGACGATGCCGGGTCAGTGGCCGAATCGGTCAAGGCATTGAAGTTGCTTGAAAGAATTGACACCCGACTCGGGGAAAGAGCCAACCCGCTTAAGGAAGCCATTCTGAACCCCAGCATTTTTTGTGTGACCTGGGAGCAGATTCCGGGAAGGGGGGCCTTTGAAATCCAGCAGGAGCATGTTTTCGACAATATCCGGAAGGCGGCGGAACTTGGAAAGATCCATGCGATCAGCGTCACCGACAATCCAGGAGGAAACCCTGCCATCTCAACGGAGATGTTATGTGCAGAGGTGAAGCGAGTGGGCACAGAGCCTCTGGTTCATCTTGCCTGCCGGGATAAGAACAGGAGCCAGATTGAAAGCATGCTCTATGGACTGGCGGCCAGCAGCGTGAGAAACATCCTTGCCCTTACGGGAGACTATCCTTCGGCAGAGGGGTTCGAGGGGAAGCCCAAGCCTGTTTTCGACATGGATCCGGTCAACGTGGTTCGGTTGGTCGAAGCTATGAACAGGGGATTGGAACATAACGCGATGGGAAGGAAGGTGGCCCTCGCTCCGACGGACTTGTTTGTTGGGGTTTGTGTCTCTCCGTTCAAGCAATTGGAGTCGGAGCTGATGGCCCAGTACTTTAAACTCAAGAAGAAGATTGAGGCAGGGGCAAAATTTATCATCACCCAGATCGGCTATGATGCGAGAAAGTATCATGAGCTGATGCAATGGTTGCGGCTCAACCATTTTGATATTCCGGTTCTGGTGAATGTCTATATCCTGCCTTATCCCACTGCCAAGATGATGAATAGCAATAAGATTCCGGGCTGTGTCGTTACCGACAAGTTAGTGTCGGAATTGGCGGAGGAGGCAAAGGCTCCTGATAAGGGAAAAGCGGGACGGCTTTTGCGGTCGGCAAAGCTTTATGCCATTGCCAAAGGGATGGGGTATGCAGGCGCTCATATCGGGGGGCACGGCATTTCACCCGATATGGTGGAATACATCATCACCAAGGGCGAGGAGCTCTCCAGGGACTGGGAGAAACTGGTGCCTGAGTTTGATTATCCCCAGCCGGACGGCTTCTATCTCTACGAGAGAGATCCGAAGACCGGTTTGAATACGGACGTATTGGCCAAGAGACCTTCAAAATCGCAGGTTCCTTTCATCTATAAGCTTTCAAGGATCGCTCATGTGACGCTTTTTGAAGAGAAGAGCCGGGTTTTCAAAATGCTCCGGCCCATTGTCAGATGGGCTGACGTTTCGCCGAGAGCCAAAGCGGTTCTGGAATTCTTTGAACATATGGCCAAAACAGCGCTTTTCCATTGTTTGAATTGCGGCGATTGCGCCCTCTTTGATGTCGCCTTTGTCTGTCCCATGTCTCAATGTCCGAAGAACCAGAGAAACGGCGCCTGCGGAGGAAGCTACCAGGGCTGGTGCGAGGTCTACCCGGATAAGCAGAAATGCGTCTGGGTTCAGGCATACGACCGACTGAAAGCCTACCGGGAAGAACACAGTTTAGAAGAATATATCGTTCCTCCGTGCAATTGGGAGTTGTGGCAGACCTCCTCATGGATCAATTTCTACATGGGCAGGGATCATACGGCAAAAAGGCTCGGCATCAAACCTCCCCCTAACAAACCCAAAAAATAAAGTGATTGGGCTAAGGTCAGGGTAAGGATGCCGGTTTAGTTAAATTAAAGTTGACGTTTGTCGTTGTAGAAGCTCGTATCGAGACTCGTGAATAGAATCTGGATGCTCGAGCTTCGTTTGTCGAGTCTCATGCTTCGATACGAGCATCGTTTTGATTATCAATCCAAACTGGCCCTAACCTAAAAGATTTTCTTTAAGCGGTTGGGTTCGATTCTTTTGGGAGCAGAACAGTGAAGGCGGTGCCTCCCCCTTCCTCACTCTCGACGGAAATAGATCCGAGATGAGCATCGACGATGCTCTTGACGATG
>VGRU01000273.1 GCA_016875255.1 Deltaproteobacteria bacterium | reverse complement strand
GTCTCGAGATGGATGATCCCTACTGGACCTCCCAGGCGGTCACCCGCATCGACCTTGAGGCAACGACAGGAAAAATCCCTGTCTCGGGAACGGGTCAGGGAGATCCGCATCGCGGCTCGGGTAATGACGGGATTCGCTTCGGCCATTTTCATATCGTCGGCCCTGCCCAGAACCTTCTCTATGAAAGCTCCGAAGATGCGATTGCCATCCAATTGGGCAGGCGGCCAAAGTATCTGGAGTTCGATGGAGAAAAGATCGAGACCCCGCCCCCTCGCCTTATCCCCTTAAAAACCCCGATTCTTCTCGATCTCCTTCCCATGGATGGAGGAGAGGATTGGCTGGAGGCCATGTTAGAAGCATCTGCGACTCTGGGAACCCGAATGACCCTCGAGCTCGAAGATTTCGAACGCTTCTGTTCAAGAATTGGAAACAGAACGGACTCCCTCATCCTCAGGCTAAAATCGGAGGATTTGAAAAAATGGCCTGACCGTTTGAAGAACCTGGCGGTTAATCTGATTGAAATCGAAGTTGATGAAACGATATTGAAACAGGGAGACAGGTTCAGGACTCTCTTTCCGGAATCTACGATCCTTTGCGCCGTATTAAAGATCGGGAAAGAAGATGTCACGAGTGAGCTTCAGCCTTCCCCTTCCCTTCGGGCGAGGCTTGAATCTTTGGTCCGATCTCCATTCGATCTCATCTGCCTTACGTCCGACTACGATCCGGAAAAAGGCTACTACCCGACCACGGATGGTGTGCCCGCAGTCCACCGCTGGCTTGTTGAGAGAAAGATCCGGCACCGGTTCTCCATCGTCGGGGCCGGGGGCATTCGCTCTGCCGCAGATGCGCAGAAGACGGTTCAGCGAGGAGCCAACGGAGTTAAAATCGATTGGCCGCTTCTCTTGGTCGGAGATCCCCAGGCCCGCCAAAAATTTTCGAGGGGAGAACGGGTCGACTTCCCCCAGGATATCCCAGTGTTGGCCAAACGCATCGCCAATCTCATCCGGGTCTGGAACATCCAGGTCATCGAGGTTCTTGGCGCCTCCGGCTTCAAGGACATCAAGAAGACCGTTGGCGAGGAAAACCGCCTGGTCATTTTTGACGACCTGGAGGAAAGGGTTTATGACATCTTCCATGATCCCGTTCGCCTGAAAAGAAACGAAGAAGCGAACAGGGAACGAATGAAAAGGGAGGGCCTCATGGCCGGCCTTGGATGGCGGTATCGTCAATTAAAAGAGATGATCCATCCAACCCTTCTCCCGCACCGCTTCTATGATGCGAAGATGTCTCCTGCCTGCTACCGCATCTTCGACCAGGACCATGTCTGGCCGGCCTCGCTTATTTCCTCTGTGGGCCGAATGGCCGCCGGCGATCAAGAAACCCTGCTCCTTAAAAACACGGAATCATCGGGCAATTTGGGAGACGGCTTTGACGTCATCGGTCTCCGGTTTAACAGGGACCCCGACGAGATCCCCGAAGAGAGATTGGATGAAGTTTCGACCGCCCTGCAACTGGGGCCATCGCTTCGCCTCCAGACCCCTCTGGTCGGAGCCGGCATGTCCGTCGGCTCGATCGGGCCCGGAACTTGGCGCGCAAGGGTTCTGGCAACCCGCGCCCTTAAAACTCAACTTGACACAGGAGAAGGAGGATATCCCACCTTCTATATCCTTGATTCGAAGTGGAATCCCCTCGAATTGACAGAACGACAGGTCACCCTTCTGGGCCGGGTGATGGAAGAAAGAAAGCTCATTACCGTGGAAGAACTGATCCGCCGATCCCAAAAGAAAGAAGGTCTTTCCCCTGAATATCAGGAGATAGGCAAGATATTAAAAAGATATCCCTCTTCCATGCCGGTCCAGTTTGTTCCCATTGTCACCGCTGAAGAGGAGCCCTATGTCTCAACCCAGCTCAAGACAGGCCTTTTCGGAGTCACCAAGGAGACCATCCGACGCGCAAGGCGTGTGGTCATTGCGTACAGTCAGGGGGCCAAGCAGGGCGTCGGCGGACACCTTCTCGGAAGAAAGGTCTTCGGCCTCGTCTCCAGGCTCCGGGGCGTGCCCGAGGGCGTAAGCCTCATCTCCCCTTTTCCTTTCCATAACTGTTATTCGATTGAGGATGTCAAAGCCTTTATCGATGCCATCCGAATGATCAACCGCCAGGCAACCATCTGTGTCAAGGTCTCTCCTTCCCCTGACATCGAGTTCATCGTCTCGGGGCTGGCCCGGATTGCCAGGGACAATCAGATGACGATTGAAATATGGCTGGATGGACCCCGGGGAGGAACAGGCGCAGCCCCTGACATCATTAAAGGCCAGATGGGCATGCACATGGAATATGCGATCCCCATCTGTCATGAGAAACTGATAGACTCCAACCTGAGAGAATATGTCGTCTTCATGGGAAGCGGTGGGATGCGCACCTGGGCGGACATCGTTAAAGGAATGGCGCTCGGACTTGATGGCGTTGTCCTCGGAACGGCAGACCTCGTTGCCATCGGCTGTGTCAGGGATCGGAACTGTGAATCCGGTTGCCGAAGCGGCATCTCAACGGTCAACCCGAAGATGCAACTTCTTCGCAATGTCGAGCTGAACACACAACAGATCATCAACTTTCGTGTTAGCCTGCAGGCGCAGATCATACGGGCGATCGCCGCTCTGGGGATGAAGGATATCCGTCAACTCCGTGGCCGTTATGACTGTATCAGGTGGCCTCTGCTTGAGGAGAGGGTGGAAAGCCATCGCCGCAACAGGAAAGCCCTGGCCGCGGTTGATGCTCCGCTCCGCCACGAAGCCCAAGAAACTCACCGTTTACCTCCTCCCCGGGTTGAATCTCCTCCCCCTCCCTCCGATTGCGGGGTGGCGGCCATCGTGTCGAACCATTTCATCCCGAGTCATGTGATGGACCTCATGCTTGACCGCATGGCAAACCGTGGGATGGACGGCGTTGGAATCTGGAAAGGAGGGTGCTATCCGCTTCATCTCGATCACTATGCCCTCCACCTATTGGTCAAAGGCATCGCGCAAGAGGAGGTCGAGGTAGAACATCTTACCCGGAACCTCGGTCTCCATTTCGGGAAGATTCGCCAGAGGGCAAGAAAGGAGGTCCTTGCCATCCGATTAAAGATCGTCAAGGAGGTTCTTGAGAAATATTTTAAAGGCCTTGAAGTGGCTGAAGACGATGGCGACCTGGATAAATGCCGTATTCCCTACCGGCTTGACCCCGAGGGACACGAGCAACATTTCCGTCTCTTTGGCGAAAAAGATCCAGGAGATATCTATCGATTCTTTGTGCGGGTTCGCCGGGAAGAACTTCATCGCTTTATAGAAAAGAAATTGTTGATGGATCCGATCTGGCCCCCCTTGCAGATGCGTTACCGGGACCTGACCCTAAAAAATTACAGCGCCAATAAGGAATTTTTACAGGAGGCGGAAGATGAATATATCTACCAGCTTGCCCGGAAGATCACCAAAGAAAACTACGTGGATCATCCGCAGAAGAAGGCGGCTGTGCTCTCCTGCGGAAAGAATTCCGGCTGCTGGAAGAGCGATGGCTCCCATATCCCCTGGGAGCTTCCCGATGCTCCGGTCAATATCATCCATCGCAGGCTGGCAACAGGCTCGGTCGTGGATCAGATGAACTCCCATCCTTTTTCAGAACTGCATACGGCTTTGACCCATAATGGGGAGACCACAAATTATCGCACCATGCTCAATCGCGTCACCCAATTTAACCTCACCCCTCTTGCCCAGACCGACACCGCGGTTGCTTCTCTCAAGCTCCATCTGCTCAGCCAGTATCTTCGTTATCCCTTTGACGCTCTCGTGGAATCTTTCTCTCCGACCACCGGATGGAATCTCGCCCAATTGCCCTCCGAGGTCAGAGAGCGTTTCGAACGCGTGCAAGAGGTGGAATTAGAGAGCGCTCCGGATGGCCCCTATCAATATCTCTGCGGTCGAATCGACCCTTATGCAAGGTCGATCGAACGGCTCGATATCATCGATCCCTCCCTGCTCCGGCCCAATGTGGCCATGCTTTATGACGACGGAGAAAATTTTGTCAGCATCATCTGCTCTGAGAAACAGGGGAGCGATGCCGGACTTCAGGAGCTCTACCGGCTGGGGCTGATCAAAAGCACGGTTGCTCCGATCACCTTCACGGTCAACCCGGGCATGGTGAGCAGGGTCTTTTATGACGAGGATGGAAGGATCACGGACTGGGAGGTTCTGGATAAATTTGGGAAGAAAGTCAACATCCCTCATGGGGAGTTTCCTGCAACTGAAGACCGGACCCTTTCGTTCGAAAGTTATTCGTCGTCGGTGATTGTTAATCCCTCTTCTCCCCCCTTTAGTCTCCGACCCAGAGCGGTCTCTGACCCGGAGGGAAAAGGGGGGTTAGGGGGGGGTATCCATGAACAACTGCCCCGGTGGAGTTTCAATCAATTTAAAAAGGCGCTGGATGAAATTCCAAAAAACCTTTCTCCCCTGCAGGCAGTTGAAGAATTGACTCGAATCCACGATCACCTGGCCCCC
>VGRU01000272.1 GCA_016875255.1 Deltaproteobacteria bacterium | reverse complement strand
ATAAAAACGATGAGACGGGAGCGCCGGCTTATGATCCGGCCATCCTGTTAAAGATCATTCTATATGCCTACTCACGGGGGATCACTTCGAGTCGGAAGATAGCGCAGAGTTGTGAAGAAAACATTATGAGTAGTATATGGGGTCATATGGGGTCAGGCCACGGAAACTCGGTATTGACAGAAGTGTGGTGTTTTGATATAGGATGGCCATGGCCCGAAAACCTCGGATTCATTTTCCAGGGGCTCTGTATCACGTCATCTCAAGAGGCAATCGAAGGCAGGGCATCTTCCTGGATGAAAAAGACCTTCAGCGCTTCCTGGCCTATCTTACGGATTGCAAGAAGAGATTTCCCTTCCGTCTTTATGCCTACGCATTGCTAAAAAACCACCTTCATCTTCTGATCGAGGTTGAACAGACCCCTCTGAGCAGGATAATGCAGAGCCTTCTATTTGCCTATGCGAGTTATTGTCTCACTCGGGGAAAAACCCTCGCCTTTGGGCCAATACTTTAGTATCCACACTGTGTGCATATTTTTAGGTTTTGCTTCGTGAGGATTTCTGTGCTGGTTGTTTTGTCTTTAGCTGACTTCAGTCAGTAGAGAATCCACCAGCTTGTAGCTGGCGGGAGTTCAATTCAATAAACGCCATGGGGAGGTAGGGCACCTCTTTCAAGGGCGGCACAAAGCCATTCTATGTGATAAGGATGCGTATCTGTTAGAGTTGGTTCGCTACATCCATTTGAATCCGGTGAGAGCCCATATTGTGAAAAGACCTGAAGACTATGAATGGAGTGGGCACCTTAGTTACCTTGGAGGAGGGGGGCATGAGAAAAACAAGAGGGGTCAGGTCTCAACAATTGACAACCATCTGAGCGGTATTCAGAATATGCCGCGCGTTTAGAAATTATTTAAGACAAATGAATCTGTGTAGGGTCAAGGAATGGCGAGTTACCTTAGGTGTCACCTTGGCCGTATCCGCCGTTTCCAGCTTCGTGCCCGTTTAGGCTCTCCATAGCACTTTTTCATCCCCTGCCACCTCAAACCGTACGTGAGGTTTTCCCTCATACGGCTTTCCTGTCCTCTTCGCAACAAAGCCTATGCACCTATCGGCTTGGAGCCGCTTTCGGGTAGAGATAGCATACCCGGTAGTCCTGATAAAGACCCCATTTCCCGTATATCTCTTCCTTACTCCACCGCTTCCAGCCGAAGCCCTTTAGCCCCTTTCTTTTCATCACAAACCGTCTCACCTTCTTCTCAATGAAATATTTCACTTTGTAGAAGGTGCTGTTGCTGTTTCCTATCCTGAAGTAGTTCACCCAGCCCCGAATCACTGCGTTGACGGCTTGGATCACTTCTTCGAGCGGTTTGTCATGATGGAACTTGAGCACCGCCTTCACCTTTCTCCCGATCTCTTTACGTTTCTTCATTCGCGGGGTCTTGCTGACGTAGGTCTTCCCTCCCCGGTTCCGGTTGAGTCGGATGTCGAACCCAAGGAAACTAAAGCAGCCTCCTTCTTTGAGGTTGACCACTTTCGTCTTCTCCTGGTTCATCTGTACCTGAAGTTTGTCTAACTCTTCCTTTAACCGTCTCTGTACAGTCTTCAACATTCCGTCCTCACTCGGATGACCGTGTATAAGGATCACCATATCATCCGCACTTCTGATGAAGTCCAGGTTGTAGTACCCTTTGCGCCGGGTCACTTCCCTTGCCTTCTCCACCATTTCGTCTACTCCGTTGAGATACAGGTTCGATAACAGGGGCGAGATCACCCCTCCTTGCGGCACCCCTTTTGCCTCATTGGCTTTGAGGATCAGTTTTAACAAGTGCATGATTTCTGCATCTTGCACCCGATGCCCCACTTGCTCCAATAGAAGATGATGCCTGATGTTATCGAAGTATCCGCTCAAATCAACGTCTACCACCCTCGTCAATCCCTGCAATATCCCCCTGGTAACCCGGTCTATTGCTTGATGGGCATGACGCCTCGGCCTGTACCCGTAGGAGCACCCCTGAAAATCCGCTTCAAAGATCGGCTCAAGGATCAGTTTCAATGCCCCCTGCACCACCCGGTCTCTTACCGTCGGTATCCGCAGGATTCGGGTCTTACCCTACTCTTTGGGTATTTCCACCCGCCTGTTGCCCACCGGTTGGTAAGTCCGGCTTAGCAGTTCCTGCCTTATCCCTTCCAGAAATCCTTCCGCTCCTTCGGCGTCGATGTCTTCAAAGCTCTTCCCATCGATCCCAGGCGCCCCACCATTGGCTTTCGCCAACCGATAGGCTTCTTCGAGTACTTCCTTCTTGCAGATATGACAGTACAGCCCCCAGAACTTCCAGTCCTTCTCAGTCTTCGCTTTGCTGTATATCTTTCGCCTCAGTCCCTGCAGATTGATGGAAGCTTTTCTCATTCTCCCCTGCCTCACTTACCCCGAAAGATCCAAGACACAGCACAGCCCCTTCGCTCCGGTAAGGTTGTGTTGTCCTTACCCTCTCCACTACTACGGACTCCTCCGCCACCCTCTTGTCTATCGGCACACTTCGTCCTCCGACTTATAGTGCCTACCTCTGCTCCTTATGTTTCCATAAGGGACAAGGAGGGCTTCCCCAGTTGATAACGCCTCTTTCTATCCGTGTCGCCGCTGCTACCCCGCCACCGCCCCTTACCTCTCAGCCAGTGTCAGTAAGGAAATCCTGCCTTCACCTAAATTCAAGAGGCTCGGCCAATGGAACTTGACTCTTACGAGGCTACTTCTACGTTCACGTAAGTTACGACCCGGATAGTTGCTCACCCCGCTGTACGGGGCTTTGTCGATGGGCTTCAGAAGGAAACGTTTCCATCCCCCCCTGCCATCCGTGCTACATGGCTCTGGCTTTTACCATGACGGGACTCTCACCCGTTAGAATGCGCTACCCTTCGCTGGGCACGCTGAATGTTGAGACCCCTTGTGTCCGATCCGTCGGGTCTATTACACGATCCGTAGTTCCTTCAAGTCCTTAAGCTTTCTATAAAGGTTTCTGTCAGATGTAGCGAATGGGCATCCTAATTTTCTGGCAAGAACGACATACGCCGCATCATAGAGGGTTATCCCATATTGCCGGGAAATGGCGATTCCCTCTAAAAATTCATCAAGACCCAGACCAAATACCTCAAGATCAAAGTTCCATATTAAAGAAAAGGCTTCGGCTGCATCTTTCGAACTTAACCTTGTCTTTGTGGCTAAAACATTGGCGATTTCATAAAAGAAGAGGCTGTGAACCGCTATGGGTTCTTTTCCGGTCACATGTCCCTCTTTATAAAGTCCTGCTTTTTCTCCTCCTTCCTCCTCTCCAAAAATCCATTTAAGGGCCACAGAGGCATCGAGAACGATCATCTTCCTTCTCTGACCTCTCTAACGACCTTGACGATATCGATATTGACAGTCTCTTTCAAATGCTTCTTTTTCCAATGATTCATCTCAGCCGATATTTCCTCTAGCCTTCTTTCCCGGTTCTTTTTCAGCACCTTCTCTTCATATTCATCAAGTGAAATCAGTACGGCAAGAGGTTTATTTGCTCTGGAGATTATCACCTGCTCCCCTTTTTTCGATACCTCATTCAGGACGGAGCCAAGCTTCTTCCTTAAATCAAGAGCTGTCAAAGTCTTCATTCCAACCTCCTGAAATTTTTATTATAATATAGACTATGATAGTTAGTATGTCAACAATATTTTTCAAATTGTAATGCCGGAGGGTTTGGAGAAAGTGGATTCCAAAGCAGTTTATGCCTGTTGGGTTGGGGGATCCTCTTGCTATTTTTTCCTTCCAACCCCTTCATCGGAAGTAGTCTTGAAGCACTCACAAACCGGCAATCGCAAATCGAAAATCAGATGACTTTATTCAGGGGGTATTCGATGATTCCTACGGCGCCTCGTTTCATTAGTTTCGGGATGAGTTCCCGCACGACCTTTTCGGACACCATCACCTCTATGGCAAACCAGTCGCTCTCAAAGAGGTTGGATATCGTAGGCCCCGTGATGCTTGGAAGGATTTCTATCAAGCCCTTCAGGTCATTAGCGGAAACGTTCATCTTCAGCCCCACCATCCCTTCGGCCCGGAGCGCCCCCTGGAGAAGAAGGGAGATCTGTTCGATCTTCTCCTTTTTCCACGGATCCTCATAGGACCGGCGATTGGCGATAAACTGGGTATTGGTCTGAAGAAGTTCCGCGACAATACGAAGTTTATTGGCCCGAAGCGTGCTTCCTGTCTCTGTCACTTCCACAATGGCATCGCACAACCCTTCGATCACCTTGCCTTCGGTGGCTCCCCACGAGAACTCCACATCCACTTTGATCTTTTGCTCGGCGAAGTATCGCCGGGTAAAGTTGACAAGTTCCGTGAAGATCTTTTTCCCCTCCAGATCTTTCAGGGTGCGGATCGGCGAGTCTTCGGAAACCACCAGCACCCATCGCGCAGGAACCTGGCTTGTTTTTGAATAAACCAGATCCTGAACAACGACGACATCGGACCCATTCTCCAGAATCCAATCCTTTCCCGTCAACCCTACGTCCAGAGTGCCTGCTTCCACAAACCTCGACATCTCCTGGGCCCGG
>VGRU01000271.1 GCA_016875255.1 Deltaproteobacteria bacterium | reverse complement strand
CCATGATGATCCAGCCCCTTTTATCAGGCCCCCTCCTGCCCCGGCCTTGCTTGAAGAATGGTCCCCCTTTAGATTCTTTCGATCGGAGCTGCTGGGCCTTTTTAAGGGCATCCATGATCAGACTCATTTTGCTTCCTCCAGAGAGGTCCTCACCGCTTCTGTTGGAGTGTCTATTCTGTTGGCCGATGGATTCGTTATGGGGGATGGCCTGGTTTCACCTGCCAATTTCAGATAGATCTTTTCAAACTGATCATGAATCAGATTTCGGGTCCCCTGAAGTGAAGGGAAGGAATCATACTTCAGCAGTATCATGCCTGCCAATACAAGACACAAGATGACGAGGAGAAAGATGCGAAGCGGAGGGAAATATCTTGACCAGACGAATGATGGATAGGTCGGAGTAATCACTTCCTTCCCACCAAGGTCTTTTATCGCCTTTCTCACCACTCCCTTGTCGATATGAAAGGTTTCATCAACGAAGCCTCCGATGAGGGCGCGATCACAGAGAAGATTGATCAGCCTGGGAATCCCCTGCGAAAAGCGGTAGATTTCGTTCAGGGCAGATTTTGAGAAGGTGACGCCTCCGTGTGACCCCGCCACGGTGAGACGCTGGTAAATGTATGACTCCGTTTCCTCACGGTTGAGAGGAAGGATATGGTGACGGATGGCAATCCGCTGGTTCAATTGTTTTAATTTAGCGGACCGGAGTTTCTGGTTCAATTCCAATTGACCGAGCAGGATGATCTGGAGCATTTTCTCTTTGGCTGTCTCCAGGTTGGAGAGCATCCGGATCTGTTCCAGGACCGGGATGGAAAGGTTTTGCGCTTCGTCAATGATGAGGAGCACATGTTCCCCCTGGGACAGTTGTTCAACGAGAAATCGATTCAGGGCGTCAATCCGTTCTGTTTTTGATCTTCCAATGGAAGCAAATCCGAGGTCCTGAAGGATCGCCCTCAGCAGTTCTCTCTCTGTGAGGAAGGAGTTGAAGATGACCGCTGTTTTCACATTTCTGTCCAATTTATCGAGAAGGCTCCGGCAAATGGTCGTTTTTCCGGTTCCAATGTCGCCGGTGACGACCATGAAGCCCTCCCTTTGCCGAATTCCGTAGAGGAGGGAATCGATGGCTGTCCGGTGGCTCTCACTCATATAGAGAAACTGAGGGTCCGGCGTCAGCGAAAAGGGTTTTTCTTTTAAGCCGTAAAAGTCGAGATACATATTATTAGCCTCGGTTATCAGAATATCGGGGTATCAGGTGGTGGTTATCAGGACATCAGGGTATCAGAGGTTAAAAATTCCTTGTCTTTATTTTGCCCGATATCCTGATAACCTGGTGTCCTGCCTCCTGATTTCCTGGTAACCTGATTCCCTGTTAGGAGATATTTCGAATTTTACCTCCTTGTAAAATCCTCCACCTTCTTTCCCACCTGAAGGGTGGGGGTGATCATGATCACCAGTTCTGCGGTTCTTTTCTTTTCCGTTTTGTAACGGAATAGCCCTCCCAGGACGGGAATGGAATGTAAAACAGGAACGCCGACGTAGGAGTCCTCATTCTTCTCCTGCATCAGGCCTGCGATGATAATCGTCTGGCCGTCCTTCACCCTCACCGTCGTATCGGTCTCTCTCACGCTCAGCAGAGGAAAAGTGGTTTTTCCATCGGGAGTCACCTTTTCTCCTGTCTTTTCCGTGATGCTGGGGTGGATGTTCATAATAATCGTTCCGTCCTCGGAGATCTGGGGAGTTACATCGAGGATGATTCCCACATCGATCGTCATAGGCTGGATGATCTGAGTGACTGTTGTCTGGGTTGCTACGGCGCCAGTAATGAAGAAAACGTCCTGGTTTCCCACCCGTATGATCGCCTTCTGATTGTTGAGGGTGGAGATCGTTGGACTGGAGAGCACTTTGATATCTCCCTGCTCGGCAATGGCCGCCATGATATCCGAGAGGGCGACTTCCGTCCCGACGGCAAGTGTTCCTCCGAAGGGTCTTATTTTAAATGTCCCCGGGGTCTGGATCGTTGTCCCGGTTGTGGTATCTGTTAGAGCAAAACCTCCCGAGACTCCGGGAAATCCGGTTGTTCCTGCCTTGTTCGTCAGTCCCCATGACAGGTTGGCGATTCGTGGAAGGCTTTCGATGACCTTCCAGTTGATTCCCTCCTTATTCTCATCGGAGAGGATGACTTCGAAAATTTTGGCCTGGATGGCGACCTGTCTCTGTGAACTTCCTTCGACCGTTTCGAGATAGGTGGCGATCTTGTTCAGGTTCATCGGATAATCCGTCACCAGTATAACGCTGGCCGACTTATTGATGATCAACTTTTTCCCCTTTGCATCGACCCGCGTCCAGGCTGTTTTTTCGGCATCCGATGGGGTTTTCTCTTCAACCGAACCAAAAACAATGGCTTCCAATCCTTTCTGGATATCCCTCCAGAGGTCCATTTCATCCACACTCACGAGGTCGCTGAACCCTGTTCTGGTGCCGGATGGACCGGTAGATGCCTGTGTTCCTGGAAGGGCTCCGGTTTGCAGTCCTCCTCCTGTGCTGGCGTAGACCTCTCTTTTTCCGCTCCGTTTGGTGGCAAGATAATTGAGCGTGAAGAAGCGGCTTTCCATCTGGGGTCTCATGATCTTGACAAATTTTCCTTCAATCCGAGAGGTCCATCCCAGAGGAAAGAGAATGGCATCGAGCGCTTCCTTCAGGGTTACCCTTTTGAGATCAATGGTCACCTTGCCGCTTATCTCCGGATCGATGACGATATTGTAATCGCTCTCCTTTGAGAAGGCCAAGAGGATGTCCTGGATGTTTGAGTCCCTTGCGAAGAATGAATAGAGTTTCTCCGGCACTTTCTTTGCCTCTTCTCTCTGGGGAATGATGAGTTCCTTCAATTCTTCTTCAGGAGGCGGCTGGGGTTTCGAAGGCTCCACCTTCTGAGAGGGCAGTTGGGTTCGCTCCTTTTTAGGAGGAGAAGCGCACCCCACCGCCCATAAGAGACATAGAAAAGAAATAAATAGTATTTTTACTCTCATATTTTTCTCCTTTAATAAAATCTTCCCTATCCACTTTTTTTCAAAAAGGGGTTTGTTAAGTCCCCCTTTAGCAAAGGGGGATGTAGGGGGATTTTATAACATTATCAAATTCCTTTATATTCATCTTCCCCCTCATCTACCTTCAACCGTCAATTTCACCGGGCTCTGATCCAGAACGAGCGTCCTCTTTTTGCTTTCCTTTTCGAGAATAACCCTATCGGAACGGATTTCTAACACTTTATCGCCATTAACAAAATCTCCGACGGTGACGATGGACCGGTCAATTGACGCCAGACGGACATGGTCCGTAATCAAAATGGCTTTCAGTTTCAAGGGAGTTTCCACTGGTTTTATGTCCGGTGTGACCGTAGCCGTCACTTTTTTATCCTCATGTACAGGCGCCTCCTTGGAGAGGAGACGGACTCCTGAAGGAAGCGAAAAAGGGTCTTTTCGGGTCTCCTGGAAGACAACCGTTCTCTTTTTAGGTTGTCCAAAACTCAACTCTGGTTCCATCAAGACAATAACGCCAGTGGTGAAGGTCCACATAAAAAATAAGGTTAAAATTATCTTAATTTTGTTAGTCTCGCAAAAAGTGCGCGAATGAGGTTTTTTGTCATTCCTGCGGAAGCAGGAATCCAGTATTTTAGAGCAGCTAAAATTCTCTGGATTCCCGTTTTCACGGGAATGACGACTTTTTACGATTCCATCAAATATTATTTTCATTTCGTCTCCTGTCCAACCACTCCAATCACAACGAAATAATATACATCTTCAGGCCCAGGGTCACTTTTAAGAGGGGTTGAACTTCAGCATTCCTCTCGATCTGAAGTCCCTCAATCTGGGCCAGAAAAGGAAGTTCTTCAATCCCCTTCAAATAAGACTCAAGCTTGGCGAAGGTGGAATGAAGAACCAGTTGCACCGTCACCTTTCGAGAATCCGGATGGGCAGCGCCTTTTTTCTCCTCGGACGGAGAGAATTTTTCTTCAGAAGGGATGATGGAGACCACCTTCATCTGAAAAGGGTCGCTCTCCCGGGCAAGATGCCTTAAGAAAGCCCTGAACTCCTCACCCCTGAGCGTGCGCTCAGAAAGGCCCTTCAATTCCTCCTCGAGCCTGATGATCTCTGTCTCTGCTGTTTCGAGTCCTTTTGACAATAGAGCAAGTTCGCTCAGTTTGGAGTCCGCCGCCTTCACTTCCCCTTTAAGAGTTAAGATCTTCCGATTCGTGGGGGTGTCAAAAAAACGGTCAAACAGAAAGATGGCAACAGCGATCAATACAAAAATCAATAAAATCTTTTCTCTTTTTTTCAGCGCCATGGCTTAAGGTGTCTCCTCTTCTAACTAAACCTAAATTGGGCGATTTTGTAGGGCAACCCTTTAGGGTTGCTGTTAATGCCTGCCTGCGGCAAGTGAGCAAGGCTAAAGCCTTGCCCTACGTATTTTTGTCTCTTCTCATCTCGGTCCCGATGAAGGATCAATATCAATATCACAAAGAATATCAAATTCTGTGGCTAATTGATTAAACAATTTATTCTCATCCGTGGAAATTAATTTTACCTGGCTAAACAGCGGCGACCTCTCGAGCCCTTCGATGATCTGGGCA
>VGRU01000270.1 GCA_016875255.1 Deltaproteobacteria bacterium | reverse complement strand
AAAGGGGGATTAAGGGGGATTTTATGATGATTCTTTTGATCAATTAACTCATGAAACTCCTTTTTTCATAAGGCTAAAGTGTTACGAAATTTGAATTTTGAAAATTCGAATTTGCCTGCCCTGTTAAATACGTGTCGGGTCAGTTTCTGGTTTGATTTATCACGATGGTGTCGAAAAGTATAGATCATCAGTTTCGAGCAAAATTATTTAACAGGGTAAAGATTTCGATATTCGGATTTCGAATTTTATCAACCCCAAAAGTCTGTTTGGTTCCGGCTATGCCGGGTTAGGTTAAGTGTTGGGTGTGAAGTTTGGAATTTCTTTGCAGACTAAAGCCTGAAATCTTCTCGTAAATTCTCTATAGTTCATTGCCCTGCAAAGACGAGAGACTCAAACCAAACGGGTGATTTTGTGCCTTCGGCGATCAAGGCGGAGGGAAACTCTTTACCGGTGTCTTCATAGAGCTCTATCACTGCATTTATCGCATCGCGAACGACTTCATCAAGCTGCTGAAGGTTGTCAACCTCTGTAATCAATTCAGGAAGAACTCTGCAAGCTGATTGATAAGTAAGGTTGCCTCTCTTTTTATCATGCTTGAATTATAGAATTATCATTTCTATTTTTCAATGATGGTTGGGTTGCTTGAGTTGAACAAGTTTGAGGTTGGAGGTTAAAGGTTTGAGGCAAATGATAAATGATCCAGTGCTGCAGTGCTGCGGTGCTGCTGTTTTTTTGAAATACAAGTTAATAAGGAAGCCAGGAAAGCAGGAAAAAGAATCATGGAATAGTGGAATGATTGAAAAAACAGGTTAAGAGACGGATCTTCGTTCGATTTGATCCACGCGGCGTTTGATCTCAAGGAATTCGTTTTCAAGGGTGGTTAAGCGTTTGTCCAATTCAGCATAAGAGAATTTTACGGCGGCAAGTACTTCCTTGCGGGATTCCTGGATTTCTCCTCTCAATGCGGCTCGGGTTTCACAAATTTCCTGATAAGTCTTTCCAATGTCGCCCTTTAACTCATTTCGGACTCCCTGGATCTCTTCTTTTAAATCCTTTCGGACCCCCTGGATCTCCTCTTTTAACTCATTTCGGACCCCCTGGATCTCCTCTTTTAACTCATTTCGGACCCCCTGGATCTCTTCTTTTAACTCATTTCGGACCCCCTGGATCTCTTCTTTTAACTTATTTCGGACTCCCTGGATCTCTTCTTTTAAATCATTTCGGACCCCCTGGATTTCTTCTTTTAACTCATCCCGGGTTTTATCTATTTTTTTGTCGAGAGCGATTACGGCTTGTGCAATGGGTTGTGTTTTATCTTCTATTTCCGTTTTTATTTCTTCCTGAAATCGCTCAAGTTTTTCATTAACATTGATTACACCTTCAGCGACCTGTTTGACCTGGCTGACGACACCTTCAGAAATGACATGAAATTCGTGAATGATTTCTTGCTTAAAGCTTTTTAAGTCTTCCTTTTCTTTGAGATTTTTCCTGGTAACCATCCGCCCCTCTCAGGAGATTTATTATATCAGATTGGCACAAATTAAATATTTCGTCAAGTTCTTTTAACTGCGGTGTTGCTGTGCTGCAGTGCCACTTTTAACCCTTCCCGGTCTTGGCACTGCGCCTCACTGGTTTCAGCAACATTTGTTCTTTTTCTTCCCTCACCTGGTCTTTGATGCGTTTGACGTGGCCTCGGCCCAGCCCTTTCACTTCGCATCCGAGTTCAAAGTAGCGTCTGATCCTGTCATCATCCAGTATGCCAAAACAGTCGATGACAGCGATGGGCCCGCCTGCGTTCTTTACCACTTCATCGGGATCAAGAGAGAGATAAGCCTGATGCCTGACCGCAAAGATGATGGAATCGATCCCATTCAGCGCCTTCCTCAGGTCCTGTTCCACACGGAGGTCTTTCAATCTTTCCTGGCCCCTGAAATATCTTTTTAAACCATGGGACGATGCAGGATACTCCTCCTGTTTTTCGAATTCATACCAGTGTGCAACATAAGGGTCATGGACCCTGATCTCTGCCCCCATTTCAGTGAGGCGCCGCACAATCAATTCAGATCCGCTGTATCGTGTGTCTCCGACATCTTCACGATAAGAAGCCCCTAAGAGGAGAATTTCTGCGGAGGCGATCGGCCGGCTCATATTCCGGAGGGCATCGCGAACAAGCTGAGCCACATGAAGGGCTCTTGTATCGTTAATGTCAATGGCAAGGGGCGTGATTTTGAAAATATCATCCTCGAACCCATGAATATGGCGGTAAGCCCATACACCCAGGCCGCCATCTTTGGGAAGGCAGTAACCCCCAATGCCCGGCCCCGGGAAGATGATATTGCTATGGGTGGGACGGACTTTAATCGCATTGATCACCTTAATCAAATCCACGCCATTGCGCTCCGCAAAGAGGCTCCATTCATCCATGAAAGCCAGGATCGTCGCCCTGAAGCTGTTCTCGATAACCTTTGCCGTTTCGGATTCGATGGGCCTGTCAAGAACGGTGAGTGGAAACTTCTCCGTATGAATGACCTCGTTTAGAAACTTAACCACTCTGCGGGTTGCCTCTTCATTGACGCCGCTGCAGACTCGCCAGAAATCACGGATGCTGGCGACATAGTTTCGGCCTGGCATCACCCGTTCAAAACTATGCGCTAATATCGGCTCACTCTCAATCCCACGCTTTTTAAATATCTTCTTCATCATGGGATAGGCGATCTGCTCCGTGGTGCCTGGCGCCACAGTGGTTTCAATCAGGACCAAGGTCTGAGGACTGATGTGTTGAGCGATGATCTCGAAAGACTCCTCCAGAGCCTCCATTTCCGCCCTTCCGTTGCATACATCACCAAGGGATTCTTTTAAATAATCACATTGGACATCCACAATCACCACATCTGCTAATTTTAAAGCCTCATATGTAAATGTTGCAGTCAGTGTCTTTTTCTCATTCACACAACGTGAAATCATTAAAGCCACTTCAGGGTCTTCGGTGTTAATCGGAGATATCCCCTGATTGATCATCGGTATTTTCCAGTAACTACGCGTACTCGGCCTCTGCATCCCTATGACGAACTTAGTTGGGTTCCCATTGCCATCCTCTACGTCAGCAACCACCGCGGCCATGACCGCTCCCACAAAGCCCACTCCCATCACCAATACAATCTCTCTTTTTAAAGCCCTCTGGTGATTGACCGTCGCCTTTAAACGTTCGAATTCCTTCGAATAATCTTTCTGCTCCGGCAGTTGAAATCGCTCACCCGTTGGACTGATGGAATAATCCGACATCATTACCTCCTCATTAAGTTGATGAGTCCATTTGGTTACTTGAGTTTACGGAGTTTATTGGGTTATTGAGTTGATGTGCTATACCCCCTATCCCCTACACTCTTTATTAAATTGAACTCGCAACCTGTAACTTTTTTTCTTTTAACTCGTAACATCTTTTCCATCATTTCAATATTCCATTATTTTTCCTGTTCCCTGCCCCCTGCACCCTTCCTTTCGGTTTTTATCAGCCAGAGCAGAACCGGCGCCATGACTGCAAGGGCTAAAATAAAAAATGGAATTCCTCCTCTTTTGTGAAGGTCACTTCCTAAAATTCTTGGATCGACATATGCTCCCAATAAGGAGAGGGTTACAATCCGCATTCCATTCTTCAAAATGGTGATGGGGATTGCGGATAGCACCAATATCAATTTTTTCCATCCTGTTTGAAGGAAGAGCTCACCCGCGACGAGGCTCGTAATCACAAGGGCTAAACTGGATCGAATCCCGCTGCATTGTTTGGCTACCTCAATGCTCAATCCCGGCAGATGGAAAGTAAATCCTTCCCTTAAAATAGGAATTCCTGTCACCTTGAAGAGGAGATGCGTGGCCTCCGTCGAATAGAATTGAAGAAACAGAATAAATTTCTCAACTAAAACACTTGGGATGGGGGCCAGAAGGAATAGAAACAGGATAGGAAAGGCGGCAATCCGGGAGGACCGCATTCCGTAAAAGAAAACAAACCCTCCTGACCAGAAAATGACAATAGAAAAGACCCTCAGGGCCATGAGATCGTTAGCATTGAGTCTTGCTCCCTGATTGAGGCTGACGAAATAGAGCATGATTCCAACTAAAGAGAATATAGGGCCGAGCTTATAGGAATATCCTGCTGCTGAAAAGAGCTCCCTTCTCCTGCTGAACAAAAAGTAGCCGCTGATCAATGGGATCAGAAGGATGTGGGAATAAAGCTCGCTCTTCATCGACATGCCTGCTAATTCCCTCAATGGTGCATTAAAAATGGCAACCGTTGCGATGTTAAACAGCAAAAAAAAGAGATTTCTTGGTGTCATCAATCTTGTCATTTTGGTTATCATCCTGATCGCCGACCTCTTTTCCTTTTAATTAGCCAATAGGTAAAGCCCCCAGCTTTGCTCTGGTTGTGGGTCACACGTGAGACTGGGGCCATTGGGAACTATAGTGATATCACAAGGGATTATCCCCTCCCCCTTCGACGGGGGAGGGTGAGGGTAGGGGTGGACGAAACGCGTTCCTTTCACCCTCCCCTCAATCCCCTCCCATCAAGGGAGGGGAGGTTAACAAGTTGAAAACTAAGTGAATTTTTACAATCTTGTTGCAAGACATTGCTAAACCTTTTATGGCAACCCCCAGTGTCAAGTATGTCCACAACCAG
>VGRU01000269.1 GCA_016875255.1 Deltaproteobacteria bacterium | reverse complement strand
CCATGAAAAATTGTCCCGGCCGTTACCGAGGTCTGGGTGCCGCAGTTCCGGCAATACCACAGCCAGCGCTTCGTCCGCCAAGCTTGGTTTGCTCCACACCTTGGGCATACAAAGCCACCCGGCCAACGCAGCGAAGCCAGATACTCCAGGCAAGCAACTTCACTCGTGAACCGTTCCTCGAACTGTGCCAGGATAATCCTCCATGCTAAGATACTACATATTGTGGTCACTGGAGTCAACCCGATACTCCATAATCTACAATTCATAAGAGCCAAAATGAAATTCAATGACTTCGATAAAGATTCACCTTGGGAAGTGTGAGTGGCTCTCATTGACAAAAAGCACTCAAGTTGATAAGATTTTTAAGAAATTATAAATCGCAGTATAATAATTGTTCGCTACGAGAATAGACGAGGACCGTTGGAATGTCCCCAGCCGTCTTAAGAAAAGGACCGTACAGGTTCTACTTTGTCAGTCACGATTTGCACGAACCACCACACGTGCATATTGACAGGGACGACTTCTCCGCGAAGTTTTGGCTTAAACCGGTGGCCCTGGCATATAATCTTGGGTTTCCGGCGAGAGAGCTCAGGAAACTGGAGGCTCTCACTACCGAACACCAGAAAGAATTATTGGAGGCATGGAATGACTACTTTGGAGCCTAAAGCAGGCGAGCGTGTCATGGACGTGCGCGTCACTGACGACACGATCAGTGTTGACCTTTACGATGGCCGAACGATAACTGTCCCCCTGGCATGGTACCCCCGTCTGCTCCATGCGACACCTGCGCAACGGGAGAATTGGCGTATTGCAGGGGCGGGATACGGAATCCATTGGCCAGAAGTTGATGAAGACCTGAGTGCGCAAGGCCTTTTGCAGGGGGCCCCGGCTCCTCGTGTAGCGGCCAAGGCGGCATAGAGATGAATAGGTACGTCTCAATAGGGAACATGCGCCTGCACGAGGACCGCTCGTTGCCTCGCGACCTGTGAAGCGCGGCGTTCGTCGGGTTCTCATCCGCCCCTCATTAGGCAGTACATGATCTTAGGTGAAATCATCGCATCTGGTTTTTGCTCATGCGGTCTGTCAGGTCAAGCCTTTTCTAATGCAAATGAGTTTGTTTTTTTAGTCTGATGCACCAGCCTCTTTTTGCAGTTCCTTCTCTCTTGTTCTGAAAACCTCCTCAATGATTCTTATGTCAGCAGGGTTTCCCTCTACCAAAACGAAGTGGGCGCAGCCACTTTCTAAGATGTTTAGAAAGGGTTATAATAAGCCATCCATAGAGTATGTGTGAGAGGGAAAATGGCAGAAAACGAGATGAATGAAGAGATCAGTTTTGAGGAGCTTTTGAAGGCCAGTTCCGAATCTCCGGGCCGGAGGGTGCGTCCCGGAGAGAGGATTTCCGGGAGGGTGGCGAAGATCGGCAAGGATACGATCTTTGTCGATCTGGGAGGGAAGAGCGAGGGCCTTGCGGATATTGGGGAATTTTTGGACAAGAAGGGGAACCTGACAATCAAACCAGGAGACCGGGTCGAGATGCGAGTGGCATCCACCAAAGATGGCATCCATCTCACCAGGGGAATGAAGATACAGGGTGCGGATACCCTCGATATCTTGCACGAGGCAAAAGAAAATTTCATTCCTGTTGAAGGGAAAGTCGCGAGTGTCGTCAAAGGAGGTTTTGAAATCGACCTTTCCGGCATTCGCGCCTTCTGCCCTTTGAGCCAGATCGACCGGATCTTTACGGAAAAACCGGAGGACCATCTCGGAGCACGATACCCGTTCCGGATCATGGAGATCAAAGAGAAAGGGAAAAATATCATCGTATCGCGGCGCGCGCTTCTGGAGGAAGAACAGGAGAAGTTATCGAAGGAGACCTTGGAGAGGCTGGAGCCTGATCTCGAATGTGAAGGAAAAGTGACGAAGCTGACCAACTTCGGCGTTTTTGTGGATTTGGGCGGGGTTGAAGGAATGGTCCACATTTCCGAAATCTCCCATGGAAGAATCAATCATCCCTCGGAAGTCCTTCAAACCGGCCAGCAGGTCAGGGTTAAGGTGTTGAAAGTTGAACCGGACAAAGAGGGAAAGCCCAAGATTTCTCTCTCCATCAAAGCCCTCGAACCTGATTCCTGGGAGAAGGGGCTTGGATTAGAGGAAGGAGAGATCATTCGCGGAAAAGTTTCCAGAATCACAGACTTCGGCGCCTTTGTGGAAGTGGCGCCAGGCGTCGATGGCCTGGTTCACATCTCTGAAATCAGTTACGAGCGAGTGACCCATCCCGGCAAACTTCTTCAGGAAGGAAATCTCGTTGAGGCGCTCGTTCTGGGAATCGATCCCGGAACGAGGCGTATTTCCCTGTCGATCAAAGAAGTGGGTGTAAAGAAAAAGATCACAGAAGAGGATGGGCCGGATAAGGTGCGTCTGGAGGCGGGGCAGGTTCTGAGAGGGATTGTTGAAGATGTCAAGCCCTATGGCCTCTTTGTCCGCCTTCCGCAATTTGGAGCGAAGGTAAAAGGACTGCTTCCCAACGAGGAGTTGAGAGCTTCCGAAAAAGGGGATGTCAAAAAGAGGTTCCCGAGAGGGAGAGAGATTCAGGTGGAGATTGTCTCCATCGATGAAAAGGGAAGGATAAGGCTGTCGCAGAGAGCGATGGAGGAGAGAGAGGATCGGGAGGACTACGAAAAGTTTGTGAAGAAGGAGGATAGGAGCGGGAAGCTCGGAACCCTCGGAGACGTTTTTAAGGATTTGAAGCTAAAAAAGGATTAAAAAGGATTTATCATCTTTTCTTTTTTCAAAATAAGACTACTCGTCAGGCTCAGACCATCATTTCTATTACAGTTATACTCGGTTAGCTCTCGGACATCAATCTTCCTGTTTTCTTGAAAAAAAAAGGGGTTCGTGTTAGTTTGGAATGAATGATACAGATGTTTTCCGTCTCGAAGACTTATCCCAGCCAGATTACTGCCCTTTCGGATTTTTATCTCGAGGTTTCGGCAGGGGAGTTCGTCTTCATCACGGGCCCGAGTGGATCGGGCAAGAGCAGCCTTCTTCGCATTCTTTTTGGGGCTGAAAAACCGAGCAGCGGAGAGGTAATCGTCAACGGAATCCGTCTCACCCATCCCAGCTTTAAGAAGGTCTATCCACTGAGGAGGACCATGGGGATCATTTCTCCGGATTTTAAACTCCTGAGAGATCGAAATGTAAAAGAGAATATTGCCTTTACCCTTGAGGTGACAGGTCATCCGTCGAAAGAGGTCCGTGAAAGAGTTTCTGAGGCGCTAAGGCAGATAGGCCTTGAGAAGAGGGAGAAAGATTCGATTCTCTCCCTTTCTGCCGGAGAACAACAACGCGTGGCCATTGGCCGGGCCCTGGTCAAAGACCCTGCCCTGATCCTGGCAGATGAACCCACATCCATTCTCGATGATAAGATGACCGGAAGGGTAATGGAGATCTTTTCCGAACTTCATCAGAAAGGAACGACCATCGTCTTTGCCACTCAGGATGCCAATTTGGTTCAACGCCATCCCTATCGAGTGATTCCGCTCATAGAAGGGAAGAGAGGGGATGAGGAAAACAATGAAGGGGTGAGATCCGAGGGATGCTCTCTTTTTTAAGCTATGCGATGAGAAGGGCCCTCCGAAACATGAAGGGAAATCTTTTTCCCAATCTGACCACCATTGCCATCACCGGCATCTCGCTTCTCATCTTTTCATCCTTCTCGCTGATCGCCTTTAATCTGACCTCCCTTCTGAAGGTCTGGGAGGAGAAATTCGAGGTGATCGTCTATCTGAAGAAAGGGACTTCCTTGGGCGAGGTGGAAAGCCTTTTGAAACAGATCCGGCAACTCGAGGGAGTGGAGACCGTCAATTATCTATCCCCTTTTGACGCCATGGCTTTTATGGAGTCAAGGCTGGGCGGGCAGAAGAATCTCCTTGAAGGCATTCAGCCGGCGATCCTACCCTCTTCAATCGAAATTCGATTGAAGAAAGACTACTGGGGACAGACGAAGATCGATGAAGTGGTGGCCCATCTGAAAGGAGTTCCGCAGATTGAAGAGATTCAGTATGGCCAGGAATGGATCGAGACCTTCTCCGTGCTGGTCCATCTGGTCCGGCTCACCCAGTTGATTTTGGGAGGGCTGTTGCTTGCTGCGATCATCTTCATCGTCTCCAATACGCTCCAGCTCACCATCTCTTCACGCAGGGAGGAGATTGAGGCGATGCAGATGATGGGGGCCAACCCGGCCTTCATCCAGGTCCCGTTTTATATGGAAGGCCTGATTCAGGGACTGTTAGGAGCAGGAATGGCAACGGGGCTCCTCTTCTTATTATATAAGGCCGTCCTCATCACGATTACTCCCCTGATGAAGGGATGGATGGCGGGCATACCCATTCTTTTTCTGCCCTGGGAGACGATTGCATGGATCTTATCAGGAGGAATGGTCCTGGGTCTTTTCGGCAGTTTTGTCGCTTCGATGAGGTTTTTGAGATACGGCAGGTGAGCGGATGATGAAAAGGGGAAGGAGGGTTTTGATCATAGGGGGCGTCGCGGTATGGATCCTCACTCTTGTCGTTTCCGACCTTCAGGCGAGTCGAAAAGATCAGATTGAGAAGGATATCACTCAGAAGAAGAAGGACCTCGGCGATGTTAAAAAAGAGATCTCCGTGACCAGGAAGAGAGAG
>VGRU01000268.1 GCA_016875255.1 Deltaproteobacteria bacterium | reverse complement strand
TACGAAGCCCCTGCCTACCGGCAGGCAGGCGTTTGGATTGATAGTCAAACGGTTATAGGTGACGACGCTCGTATCGAAGCAAGAGACTTGAAATTAGAAGCTCGCGCATCCAGATTCTATTCACGAGTCTCGATACGAGCTTCGACAACGGCAAACGTCATTTTCAATTTAACGATACGGGCCCTGAACCTAATATGGTACAGGCCGGGCCTCCCTGCCTGCGGTAGGCAGGGTTACCCTTACCGTTAGACTTTTATTTTCTGAGCAAAGAGGTGAGAAGAAAAATAGTAGATGACACTTAGGATTCGCCGAGGTAGGCTTTGCGGACCATCTCGTTTCTCCGGAGGTTTTCGGCGTTGTCGCTGAGGAGGATCGCGCCGGTTTGCAGAACATAACCGCGGCTTGCCACCTGGAGCGCCATACGAGCATTCTGTTCAACGAGGAGAATGGTTGTGCCGTCGGCATGGAGCTGGCGAATGGTGTCAAAGATGATGTCAACCAGAACAGGAGCCAGTCCCATGGAAGGCTCATCCATCAGGAGGACGCTCGGGTTCGCCATCAAGGCGCGGCCGGTGGCCAGCATCTGCTGTTCCCCTCCGCTGAGCGTGCCTCCCACCTGCTTTTGGCGTTCCCGAAGCCTGGGAAAGAGGTTGAAGACGCGTTCGAGGTTGGATTCGACGAGGCGCTGGTCGTTGATGGTGAAGGCGCCCATTTCAAGGTTTTCTTTCACGGTCAGGCGGCCAAAGATCCGGCGGCCCTCCGGAACCTGAACCACTCCCTTGGCCACAACCTCGTGGGGTCGATAACGGGTGAGATCTTCGCCCTCGAGACGGATCGATCCCTGACGGGGGCGGAGCAATCCGCTCGTCGTCTTGAGCATCGTGCTCTTCCCTGCGCCATTGGCTCCGATCAGCGTGACGATCTCTCCCCTGTTCACATCAAAGGAGACTCCCTTGAGGGCATGAATATGGCCGTAATAGGTATGGATATTTTCGATTTGGAGCAGAGCCATAAATCAGTCCATTAGTCAGGTAGTTGCATAATTCCTTTGTTGAAGTGACTAAAGTGTCTAAAGTGAACTAAAGTGTCTAAAGTTAAATTCAAAACATTTAAATTTTCTAAACTCTGATTCGTTTTTAACTTTAGTCACTTTAGGCACTTTCCACTTTAGCTCACTATTTGCCTTTCTTCTCCTGTGCTTCCCCGGCCTAAATAAGCTTCGATCACCTTTGGATTCCCCTGAATCTCAGTCGGGGTGCCCTCGGCAATCTTTTCACCATAATCAAGAACGGTTACGATTTCAGAGATGCCCATCACGACCCTCATCTGATGCTCGATGAGGAGGATGGTAATCCCTAACTCATCACGGAGGTGCTGAATGAAGTCCATCATATCCTGCGTCTCTCTTGGATTCATCCCTGCCGTAGGTTCATCGAGAAGCAGGAGCTTGGGGCGGGACGCCAGCGCTCTGGCAATTTCGAGCCGGCGCTGATCTCCGTAAGGGAGATTTTTCGCTAAAAAATCTCCCTTTCCCGCAAGGTTGACGAATTTAAGAAGCCTCCTTGCCTCCTCTGCCGCTTCTTTCTCTTCCTTCCGAGTGGCAGGGGTGGACATCACGATGCCGAAGAACCCCGCATGGAGGTGGCCATGGAGCCCGACAAGGATATTCTCCATTGCCGTTAGATTGGGGAAAAGGCGAATGTTCTGATAGGTTCGGGAGATTCCAAAACGAACGATTCGGTCCGGAAGGAGGCCCACCAGGGAGTGGTCATTGAAAAGGATTTCTCCTTCTTCGGGCTTATAAAACCCCGTGATGCAATTAAAGAAGGTTGTTTTGCCGGCGCCGTTGGGGCCGATGATACTATGGATGCTTTTCTCCCGAATTTCGATATCGAGATCACCCACAGCCACCAGTCCCCCGAAGCGTTTTGTCACTTTTTTCGTAGAAAGCAACACCATATTACCTTCCGATCAACCCGACTTCGATTCTGCCTCTTTTTCTTCTTCTTCGTGAAACTCGCGGCGGTGCACTGCCTCCGGCCAGAGACCCTCGGGTCTGAGAAGCATCATAGCCACAAGAGCGGCTCCATAAACGAAGAGCCGATATTCTGCAAATTCCCGCAGAAGTTCTGGGAGGCCCACCAGGGCCGCGGCTCCCACGATGACACCAGGGATTGAACCCATCCCGCCCACAATGATGACACAGACGATATTGATGGAGATCATGACATTGAAACTGTGTGGATAGACCGAGCTGAGTTTGGTGGCAAAGATGGCTCCGCTCAGAGCGGAGAAACCGGCGCCTGTGGCAAAGGCAAGCAGTTTGGTGGCGACGAGATTGATACCCATGGCCTGAGCCACATCCTCATCCTCGCGCATGGCCATCCAGGCTCGACCCAGTCGGGAATCCCTCAGGCGAAGGGAGATAAAGATAACGAGGAGACAGCCTGCAAGAATAAGATAGTAAATCTGTTGAGGGCCGGCAAACTCAAAACCCGCGATGGATGCTTTCGGAATCTTCCCGATGCCCTGTGCTCCGCCCAGCCATGGTCTGAGAAAGTCTGAGAGAACGAGAATGCGGATGATTTCGCCAAAACCAAGGGTTGCAATGGCGAGGTAATCTCCACGCATCTTGAGAACAGGGGTACCCAATAGGACACCGGAAAAGACTCCCATGACGATCACAAAGGGCAGGGCTTCCCAGAAGGAGAGGCTAAAGAAACCGAGCTCAGGGGAGGTCAGTACGGCTGTGGTATAAGAACCGATGGCAAAAAAAGCCACATAACCGAGGTCGAGAAGACCGGCATATCCCACGACGATATTGAGTCCAAGGCCCAGGAGGACATAGAGGCCCACAATCGTAAAGACCTCGCTCAGGAAGAGCCCGAGAACCTGAGGAAGAATAAGAAGAATAAAGACCAGGATGAGGATGCCGGACATCTTTAAGATGCGTTGAGGAGCAGGAGGAAGCTGTCGAAAACCGGTTTGAATAACGCTTCCCTTCCTCGACCAGAAGAGGAGAAGGGCGGCGATCAGAACGAACAACCCGATCGCGCCCTGAATCGTCAGGCCATTGGCTGTAAAAAGCCATTCATTGATGATTGCAAGAGGTCCCCAGAGGGAGAAGGTGGGACGGAGCAGATCCTGGAGGACACCCGCACCCACAACGCTTCCCAAAGAGATGAGCAATACCCGGCGGAGAAGTTTAGGCGAGAGAAAGAATAGACCTGCCAGTACACCACTCAGGGCTCCAGCACCAAGAAGCAGGAAAACGCCAATCTGTGTTCCTTGTTTAAAAGTGAGTAATTCGTAAAGGACAGGCATGGCATTGACGAAGACCTTACGGAGATTAATCAGACTCCCCACAATGACGAGAAGGGACACTAAGCCTCCCACGATCAACCCTGAGAGGGAGCTGTTGGCAAGAACCCAAAGCGATCCTTTGCCGGGAGTCCGCTTGGCCGCGAGATACCCCATAAAAAGGGCAACAATAATGAGGAGGGTATGGCCCATTGAAATGACATGGGCAATGATGTCACGCTGGCTGAAAGCCTCAACCATCCCGATGAGGGAGAGGAGAATTTCAACCACACCGCCAATCAATCCAATTTTAATGGCCTGTCTCATTGTTTTTTAGTCTTATAGTCGGATATTTTAAAAATGACGGCCTCATAAAAAGTCGTCTCAGCGGTGAAAACCGGTGTACTGCGTTTTTATCATTATTGGAGATTACTGGATTCCGGCTTTCGCCGGAATGACGATCGTTAAACTAACTCTTTCACTATTTGACTATTATGCTTTCTTCACTACTAGGCGCTCTCCCAAAATACCAGTAGGCCGAAAGATCAGTACGAGTACAAGCATAATAAAGGCAATGGCATCTTTTAACTGGTAAGGAGCGACAATCCCCAAACCATCGAGGAAGAGGCTCGGCCCCACAGACTCCACGAGGCCAAGAAAGATTCCGCCTAACATGGCCCCGGGGATGTTTCCGATGCCGCCCAATACGGCTGCAGTGAAGGCCTTAATCCCTGGAATGAAACCCATAAAGAAATGGACCTGCTTAAACATCAGTGCATAAAGGACGCCTGCGGCTCCGGCAGACATGCCTCCGATGACGAAGGTTGTGACGATCATTCTATCTATGTCAATTCCCATCAGGGAAGAGGTCTCTTTGTCTTCGGACACGGCACGAATCGCTTTGCCCAAACGGGTGCGCTGGACAAAAGAGTAGAGAGCGGCCATCAGGATGGCGGCCGCCACAATGACCACCGCCTGAAACTTCAGGATGCGAAATTCTCCGAGGGCCCACTCCCCTTCTAGAATCTTCACCACTGGATAGGCCTGGAAGCCTGAGCCGTAAAATCCACGGAAGGTGTACTGGAGAAAAAAGGAAGCTCCTATCGCGGTGATCAGGGGGATGAGACGGGGTGCGGTCCGGAGTGGGCGATAAGCTATCCGTTCCAGGAGAACAGCTATCAGCGTCGAAGTGGCCATGGAGACGAGAAAAATCATGATGAGGCTGAAGATGGGATGTTGATCGAGAAAACCGGATGAATAAAAGGCGGCCGCAACGTAATAGGCTGTATATGGGCCGCTCATAAAGACTTCGCTATGGGCGAAGTTAATCATCCTTAAAATTCCGTAGACCATGGTGTAGCCCATGGCGATTAAGGCATAGATGGATCCCTGAGCCAGGCCGAAGATGATGA
>VGRU01000267.1 GCA_016875255.1 Deltaproteobacteria bacterium | reverse complement strand
TTTTCAGCCCATCCGGGAGCTCTTCGCCCAACTTCCGGAATCAAGGGCGAGGGGATTTAAACCCGGCCGGTTCAGTTTTAATGTGTCAGGAGGACGATGTGAGTCATGCCGGGGCGATGGGACCCTTTGCGTAGAGATGAACTTTCTTCCCGATGTCTATGTCACCTGCGAGGAATGCCATGGCAAGAGATATAATCGAGAGACTCTAAGTATCCGGTATAAAGGGAAGACCATTTCCGAGGTCTTGGAGATGACAGCAGAGGTGGCTTGTGATTTCTTTAAAGCCATTCCCGTGATTTATCAAAAACTTCAGACCCTTTGCGATGTGGGACTGGGTTACATCAGACTGGGCCAGTCCGCAACGACCCTTTCAGGAGGAGAGGCTCAGCGGATTAAACTGGGGAGAGAGTTGAGTAAAAGAGATACAGGAAGGACAGTCTATATCCTGGATGAACCTACCACCGGCCTACACTTTGCAGATATTCAGAGGCTCCTCGATATCCTCAACCTCCTCACGGACAGGGGGAATACCATCATCGTGATCGAACATAATATGGAGGTGATCAAATCAGCCGATTATATAATCGATCTGGGCCCGGAAGGCGGAGAAGAAGGAGGTTGGGTGGTGGCGGTAGGAACTCCGGAAGACGTGATTCACATCCCCGAATCTTATACCGGCCAGTGTCTTAAAAAGAAACTGAACCATTTTGCTCATTGACTTTTAGACCTCCTGTTGATAAAAACAGAGATAGGAGGGGTTGTTATCAAGGGGGTATTATGGAAGAAAAAGAAAAATCAAGCACTGGGTTGGAAGAGAATGTAGCCGGATTCTTCTGCTACCTTTTCATATTTTTTACAGGGATTGTCTTTTTGGTGGTGGAGAAGAAGAGCAGCTTTGTGAAGTTTCATGCGATACAATCGACAATCACCTTTCTTGGACTCTTTGTCATCATGGGAGTCCTTAGCTTCATCCCCATCGTCAACCTTTTAATTGTTCCGATCTGGATTTTTAGCCTCATCGTTTGGCTTATTCTCATGATCAAAGCCCTTCAGGGGAAACGGTATTCCCTTCCCATTGTAGGGAAGATGTCAGAGGAGAAGGGTAAATAAACAGGGCGGTTAATGGCGAAAAGACGGAAAAAAAGAGGGGGGATAGGGAAGTTTGTTATCCTTCTGTTTCTCATTGGTGTGATTGCTTCCCTTTCCATCCTTTTCCGAAAGGAGATCGTCAACACCTTTGACCCGTTGTTTGAAAAATTAAGTTTAGTAGAGGAGAGGAAAGAGGTTGTCCTTTACTTTTCGGATCAGGATGGAGAGTATTTAATCGGAGAGAAAAGGAAGATCATAAAGAAAGGGGACTTCAAAGAGGAGGGAAAAGAAGTTATTGACGAACTCATCAAAGGGCCGAGGGGAAAGCTGATCCCAACTCTTCCTTCCCGAACAAAATGTTTAAGCCTTAAACTCAATGAAAAAGGAGTGGCGACGGTCAATTTTAACAAGGCCCTTTCCAAGGACCACCCAGGAGGAAGTTCTGCTGAGATTCTGACAGCTTACTCTGTTGTCAATTCCCTCACCCAAAACTTTCCCCAGATCAAACAGGTTCAATTCCTCATCGAAGGGAAACCCGTAGAAACCATTGCCGGCCATCTCTCCCTTAAACAGCCTATTGCTTCCAACCCTAAATTAATCAAAAGACAGTAATTGATTTAAAGAGGATTTGGTGCTAATATTTAACAAATTTTCTTCAGCGGACAACTCCGCAAAGTTCAAGGTGTTTTTATGCTGGAAGCCAAATATATACGGGATCACTTAGAAGAAGTCCAGGCGAGACTGGCATTGAGGGGCCAGAATATCAGCCTGGATCAATTCGTCGCCATCGATAGTGAGCGAAGAAAAACGCTTCAAGAATGGGAGAGGTTGAGAGCCACCCAAAAGAAGGTTTCTGATGAGGTGAGCAGGAAGAAGAAAGAAGGGGAAAATGCCGCTGAACTCATCTCCGAGATGAAAAAAGTGTCTCAGGAGTTGAAGGAACTGGATGGGATTGTTCAGGAGAAAGAAAAAGCCCTGCAGGAATTTCTTCTCATCATCCCGAATCTTCCTCATTCTTCTGTGCCGGTAGGAAAGGAGTCTTCCGATAATGCGGAAGTCAGGCAGTGGGGCGAAATCCCAAAATTCAATTTTGAACCCAAGCCGCACTGGGATATCGGTGAGGAATTAGGGATTCTTGATTTTAAATCAGGCGCAAAAATAACCGGAGCGCGATTTACCCTCTACTGGGACCTTGGGGCCAAACTGGAAAGGGCGCTGATCAATTTTATGTTAGACCTCCATACACGGGAACATGGGTATCGCGAAGTTCTTCCTCCGTTTATGGTCAACCGGATGACGATGACGGGCACAGGACAACTTCCGAAATTCGAGGAAGAACTGTTTAAGGTTGAAGGGACTGATTACTTCCTCATTCCGACTGCAGAAGTGCCTGTGACAAATATTCACCAGGATGAGGTTCTGGAGGAGAAACACCTTCCTCTCTATTACACCGCCTACACTCCTTGTTTCAGGAAGGAGGCGGGTTCTTACGGAAAGGATACCCGGGGCTTGATTCGGCAACATCAGTTCAATAAAGTGGAGCTGGTAAAGTTTACAAAGCCCGAGAATTCCTACGATGAGCTGGAGAAACTCCTCGCCAATGCCGAGGAAGTCCTGAAGAGGCTAAGACTTCCTTATCGTGTGGTCAACCTATGTACAGGGGATTTGGGATTTTCGGCTTCAAAAACTTATGATATTGAGGCTTGGCTTCCCGGACAGAATACATTCAAGGAAATTTCCTCCTGCAGTAACTTTGAGGATTTTCAGGCAAGAAGGGCGAAGATTCGATATCGCATTTCTGGAAAGTCTAAGACAGAGTATGTGCATACGATTAATGGTTCTGGTCTGGCTGTGGGAAGAACCCTGGTAGCCATCTTAGAGAATTATCAACAAGCCGATGGAAGCGTGGTCATCCCCGAGGTCTTAAGGCCTTATATGGATGGGGTTGAAAAAATAGTTAAAAGGTGAAAAGCGAAAGATGAAAAGTATCTTGTGTTAGCAAGATCTCGGAGGGATGGCCATCCTACGCTAACCTGCCAGATAGACAAGTATTATGGTAGTCAGAAACTTCGGATGGTAAACCGAGTGGCTTAAGACGTCCCGTCTGAAACGGGATGGGTGAAAGGTCCGTGGGTTCGGCGACCCCGACTTCGTCGGGGGAGGCGGAGCGAAGTGAGCACATCCTACTTCCTCCATCGAAGATGAAAAGAGTAAGATGTGAAAAGTTGAAAGTATTTTGCGAAGCAAGGTTTGTTAAGATCGGATTAGTATTTGGTTTGGCCAGGAGCTACCAGTTACAGGCATATTTTGATAGTATTTTGCGAAGCAAAATCATGGAGGGATGGCCGAGTGGCTTAAGGCGGCGGTCTTGCCCGCCAGAGGCGGGTCCGCCTTTGGCGGAAAAACCGGTTAGGTTAGTAGTGGTTTAAGATGCCTTGTGTTTATATTTTATATAGCGGAAGCACAAATAAATTTTATATTGGTTCAAGTAGAGAGGGTAGCGCTGATAGGCGTTTAAAATCACATAATACAGGGAAGAGTAAATCTACAAAGGCAGGGCGTCCATGGAGCCTAATTTATGAAGAGCGATGCTCGGATTATACAGAGGCGCGTAAAAAAGAAAATTATTTAAAGTCCGGTGTTGGGAGAGGATGGATTAAGGAGAAATTTAAAAATTCGGAGGGATGGCCGAGTGGTTTAAGGCGGCGGTCTTGAAAACCGCTGGGTGAAAGCCCCGTGGGTTCGAATCCTACTCCCTCCGCCAGAAAAATTTGTTGCACAAATTTTTACTCGAAACCTTTAGCTTTTAGCCTTAAACCTTTAACCACGAAATACATTAAAATCGGGTTAAGATTCGGTTTGTTTAAGAGTTACAAGTAAAGAGCCACTGGTTAAAGGTATTTTGCGAAGCAAAATCACGGAGAGATGCCCGAGAGGCCGAAGGGGCACGACTGGAAATCGTGTGTTCCGACAAAATCGGGACCGAGGGTTCGGCGCCCCCCCGAATGATCGGGGGGAAGGCGGAGGGAGCGAAGCGAGCGAGCACATCCCTCTCTCTCGGCGGAGCCGATAAACAGACCTTAGTAGATTAGAGTTGGAGATGATAATCAAACGGAGAGATGCCCGAGAGGCCGAAGGGGCACGACTGGAAATCGTGTGTTCCGACAAAATCGGGACCGAGGGTTCGAATCCCTCTCTCTCCGCCAGAAAAATTTGTTGCACAAATTTTTACCCCGTTAGAAAGCCCCGCAGCTCTGCTGCGGGGATGGTGACTGTTTCCTTTTCAGCGAACACGGGGTTTAATGCCCCGTGTGAGCTTTCCCGTTAGAAAGTTGAAAGCTTTCTAACGGGGTTTACTTGTAGCTTTTGGCTTTTGGCCTGTAGCCTTTAGGCTTAAACCTTTTACCTTTGGTTTTTAACTATTGGCTTATCTGGCACATCGAGGTAACCGATGATTTGTTCCAAAATTTTTCCCGGTAACATTTAACGATTAACTGACAACGTTCAAGACATCGTTCACAGAAATAATGGTCACGACATCGTTCAGTAGACTATTTTTACTAATTAGAGTCTGTTTATAAACTAACAATTTCCAAAAAGGTCGTCATTCCGGCGAAAGCCGGAATCCAGTCTTT
>VGRU01000266.1 GCA_016875255.1 Deltaproteobacteria bacterium | reverse complement strand
TGGTCTTTAATCCTCATTTTACGTACCCGTTACCGTTAACCGAAACGGGCCTCGTTACCCTTACCGTTAAACTTTTATTTTCAAGCTAATGCGAATGTCCCGGGGCTCCAACCGCCTCTTTAAACCTCGACTCAGAGTCGATGAGGAAGTTGGCGCTTGTCACGACACGCTCTCCGGCTTTCAGGCCTTTTAAGATCTCGTAATAATGATCAACCTTGGCGCCGACCTTCACCTCTCTCGGTTCAAAATAGCCATCGCCCTTATCCACAATGGCCATCTGTCGAAGTCCCGTATCGATAATCGCCCCTTCAGCTACCACCAGCCTCTGACCCAAGTGGACTTTAATCTCCACATTGCCATACATCTCCGGCTTCAGCTTTCCATCAGGATTGGGAAACTCAAACCTCACTCTTGCCGTCCGGGTGTTGGGATCGAGAGAAGGATAAATATAGATCGTTTTTCCGGTAAAGATCTCTCCCTGAAGATAGGAAAGCTGGATCGCCGCCTGCTGTCCCAACCGGATGAAGGGAAGTTCATATTCATAGATATCCGCATAGACCCATACGGTTGAGAGATCCGCTAATTTGAAAAGGGCCATGCCGGGCATCAAACTCATCCCTTTAAAAGCCATCTTTTCAAGGACGAACCCGCTAAAGGGAGAATAGAGGGTGAGCGTCTTCTTCGCCTGGCCGCTCTCCTCCAGGGCTTTGATCTGATCGTCGCTGATATCCCAGAGTTTGAGCCTTCGTTTGGCGGATTCAGCGAGGGAATTCCCACTTGCCGCCACCTCCGGAAATGGACTCTTTACCAGATCCTTCTTTGCCCGCAAAGCGATGAGATACTCTTCCTGTGTGGAGACTAATTCCGGGCTGTAGATCGTGAGAAGGGGTTCTCCCTGCCTCACAAACCGCCCTGTGAAATCGACATAGAGGTCTTCGATCCAGCCTCCGATTTTGGGTGAGACCGTGACAACTTTCCTCTCATCATAATCCACCCTCCCCACGGTCCGGATGATCTTCTCAAGCGGCCTCATCTCAACCTTCCCAATCTTCACTCCGATCAACTGCTGCCGTTCCGGAGAGATCTGGACGGCCCCGGGAGTCACCTCCTGCATCTTCCCTTCCTTCTGGATCGACTCCATGGTGAGTCCCTTGATGTCGAAATCATCCGTTTTCTTTGTTCCCTGTTTGACCTCCGGTTGATGTTCTTGGTGGGTGGTCGTCTCTTTTCCACAGCTCGCGGCCAACCAGGGTATCAATAATAAAAGAATCATCGAGATGGATCTTTTCATTGTCTCCCTCCTAAATCCCCCCTGCCCCCCTTTATGAAAGGGGGGGAAGGGGGGATTATTCAAAACGTCTTCCAACGACTGCCTCCAGGCTGGTCACATTCTTATGATATTCGGTGAGGGCCTGATGATACTCTAACTCATACCGGTAGAGCGTCATCCGGCTATCGAGCAGAGTCATAAAATCGGCCTTCCCCACCCGGTAACCGCTCATCGCTGAATTGATCTGAAGGCTCGCCTGCGGGATGATCCCTGTTTTATATAGCTCCAATTGCCTCTCCACTCTCTGAATCATCGAACCCATGTCCGTGATCATGAAGAGGATCTCATTCTTCATCGCCCGGTACTGGGCTTCGATGAGCTGAATGTCAGCTTTCGTCTCCGCAACCTTCCGTTCCTGTTTCGACTTATAGAAGATGGGGATATTGATCTCCATCATTCCTGTAAGCATGTCTCTCCGTTTCATCACCTCCGGGCCACGGCTATTATCCCTCTGACCATAAGCGAATTTGAAATTAAGGTCAGGGTAATATTCTCTTTTGGCCAGTTCATAGGCTTTTTCTTTTGCTTCGATCATCTTCTTCATCCCCTGTAAGGTGGGGTTGATCTCGACAGCCATCTTCTGAAGTTCATCGATGGCGTACGGGAGTTTTTTAAAAATTACTTCTGCGGGCTCTCCCACAGAAACTTCCGGAGACCGATTGAGCAGGGCATTAAGTTTCGCCTCCAGAGCTCTCCTCTTCTGGCCTAACATAATCAGTTCATCGACCATCTTGGAAACCTCGACATGGGCTTTGAGCACATCCTGTTGTATCCCCATTCCAAGGGCGTACTGGGTCTCAGCAATTTTTACAAAACTCTCCAGAATCTCCTTGTTCCTCTGCGTAATTTCCGTAGACCGATAATTGTAAGAGAGCTCAAAGAAAGTCGCTTTCACCTCTTTGATAATCCTATTCGTTCTTTCCTGGATCTCTTTAAAAACAGCTTCCGCCTCTTTTTCTGCCATTTCTCCCATGAGTCTTCTCTTCCCGTAAAAGGGAAACATCTGGGAGACGGAGAGCTCCTTCATCGTCATCTCTTCGTCCCTGAAGCTGAAATTGGTGGGTAGGCTTACGATCCCAAAACCAAACATGGGATCAGGAAGAGCGCGGGCTTGGGGGATCTTTTCCTTAAAGACCTCCCACCTCTTTTTCGAGGCCAAGATCTCGGGGTTATTCTGAAGGGCCTCTTCAATCAATACGTTCAGCTTCAGTTGCATATTCTCCCCCTGACCTGAGGAGGAGAAAAAGAGGAAAATGAGGGAGAAAAAGAGAGTGAATCTAAAGAATTTTATCGACTTTTTTACCATCCCTTCACCTTCTTTCTTTCCCCTCACTCCTCCCTCTCCCCGTTAGAGGGGGAGGGTGAAGGGGATAAAAAAGACTTTGATTAATTTTACACCAAGACTGATGAAACTAAAATAAATATTTAAAAAAATTTTAAAATTCTAAGGGGGTTAAGGTTGATGTATTCTTTACGACCCATTCTGTTTAATTTATAAACAAAAAGCCCTTGGCCATATAGCTAATCCTTTTGGGGGGTGAAGGCGTTAGCAAGTTGGACCTAATTCATATTAGGCCCTCGGCCAAGAGCTTTTTCTTTTAATTACCTTAAGTTATAAGAATATGATTGCTTTTACCTCTCCTGATAAGGAGAAATTTATTTAAAATGCCTAATTCTTTACATATTTTATAAGCAATCATTGTGCCAAGCTCCTTCATCCCTTTCGATCATGTTTTAAAAATGTTTTTGGGGGATGAAAGATGGGCCGGGGCAATTCCTCAGCCTTCCCTACGGTTGGGATCCATTTCAACCAGCTATTGATGGAAAGAACCGATAGTTGCGGTAAGGCTGGGTTATAAATGACCGGACAGTGGAAAGCGTATCCACAATCCATTCTCGTATTTGTGGAATGATCCTCCTCCGAACAATTTCCCATCGCATCCATGGGTAAATAGGAAAAAAGGATGGCGATGATGATAAAGATTCCGGCGATTCTCACTACCCTTCTCCTCAGTTTAAAAAAGAATGGCTCTCAGCCAAACCGCTAAACCTTTAGGGGGGTGAAGGTCTTAGCTTTGGAAGTTCAGCCGAGAGCCGTTTCTTCTGTCTTTCGCAATCGAGACAGTACTCAGGATACCGGGCCCCTCCATCCGGAAAAAGGGTGACAACGATACCCCGATCAATCGATTCCGCCAATCTTAACGACGCCAGGAATGCCGCGCCGGAGGAAGGACCTACCCACAAGCCTTCTTCCCTGGCAAGGCGGTGGGCCATTTCAAGTGCATCCTCTGTTTTTACAAAGAGCGTTCCGTCAAGGATCGTTTCGTCGTAGATACCCGGCCGGATGGCAGTTTCAATATGCTTCAATCCCTCTATCCCGTGAAAGCCGCTGTCCGGCTGAACGCCAAAGAGTTTAATATGAGGATTATACTCTTTCAATCTTTTTCCTGTTCCGATCAAAGTCCCACCTGTCCCTACGCCTGCAACAAAGTGGGTCACCTTTCCTCCGGTCTGTTGAAGAATCTCGGCTCCTGTTGTCTCATAGTGAGCTTTCCAGTTTGAGGGATTATTATATTGATCCGCCTTAAAAAAGAGAGCGGGATTGGCCTCATAAATTCTCTTTGCTTCGAGAAGTGCGCCATCTGAACCCAGTATGGGGTCCGTGTAGATCAGTTTAACCCCATAGGCTTCCAGGGCTTTCTTTCTTTCCTCGCTGATATTGGCTGGCACGACCAGCTCCACCCTGTATCCCTTGATGGCGCCAATCATGGCGTAAGCGATCCCCGTGTTGCCCGATGTGGAATCGAGAATGATTTTATCCCTCGTGAGTTGACCTGATCTCTCCCCATCTTCAATGATCTTTTGACCTGCGCGGTCCTTTACCGAGCCGCCGGGATTGAGCCACTCTGCCTTGGCAAATATCTGAACCCCTCCGATGTCCTTTGTCAACTGCCGAATCTCAATGAGGGGCGTATTGCCGATCGAAGTGAGCAAAGAGAGAGGCTTCTCCTTTCTCAACTCCCTTCGGGATTCAATTTCATCTCTTATTTGAATGACTTCCATAGACATTTCCAATTTCAAATTTCAGATTTAATACGCTATAAGTAATTTGACCCATAGAGCAAGGCTTAAGCCTTGCATGAAGCAACCCTAAAGGGTTGCCCTACAAAATATGTAATGCGTTTGCATCAAGGGATTACCTCAATCTCCTCAGGGTAGATCGCATCTTCCTTGATCCGAAAGGCCTTTACAACCGGCGTCTCCTCTTCCAGAGAGATGATGACCGACGCCACCTCAGGATAAAAGGCCAGCTTCACATCGGTCTCAGATGGAAACGGGATCGTATGCGTATGGGAATGATAGATCGCCACCATGTCCAGCGATTCTCTATCCATC
>VGRU01000265.1 GCA_016875255.1 Deltaproteobacteria bacterium | reverse complement strand
CTCAACTCCAGGGTCACAATCCGGTAGAAATCATCCTCTCTACCGCAAAAGAAGCCTTGGCAGCCCGGTCAACCGACGAGATCTTAAATTGCCAGCTTATTCTTTTTTCAAAGAGCTAAAGTGTTACGATTTTTTTTATTGATGAATTTAAGAATTATCTTAGCAGTGTGAAATATACTTTTGAAAATCCCTCCCCGCCTCCCTTTGCCAAAGGGAGGAGATACATTTCTCTTTTAAAAAAATGCTTCAATTAACTTTAGCTCACTTTAGGCATTTTAGATCACTTTAGTCACTTCTTCTTCATGACTTCTTCGGGATGACAGATCCATCCTTTGATGGCGCTTGCTGCGGCAACAGCAGGGTTGGAAAGATAGACTTCGCTATTGGCATGGCCCATCCTTCCTCGGAAGTTGCGATTCGTCGTGGCCAGCGCTTTTTCCCCAGCCGCGAGGACACCCATATAACCTCCGAGGCAGGGACCGCAGGTGGGTGTACTAATTGCTGCACCGGCTGAAAGAAATATTTCGAAGAGGCCTTCTTTCAAGGCTTGTCGATAGATCTTCTGAGTTGCCGGGATGATGATGAGTCTCAAGAAGGGAGCAATCTTTTTTCCCTTTAAAATTCTTCCTGCCACTCTTAAGTCATCGAGATGGCCGTTGGTGCAGGAGCCAATCACCACCTGATCGATCTCAATCTTCCGAACCTCCCTCACATCCTTCACATTGGAAGGGATGTGGGGAAGGGCGACCTGCGGATGAAGCTTTGAGACATCGTAATCTCTCACATCCGCATAGCATGCGCCCGAATCACTGCGATAGATCTTATAATGCCGTTTTGTTCTGGGTCTGATGAATTTAAGGGTGGTCTCATCCGGTTCGATGATCCCATTCTTTCCGCCGGCCTCGATGGCCATATTGGCCATGGTGAAGCGGCCTGACATGGGGAGTTTCCGGATAGCCTCTCCGCAGAACTCCATGGCCTGATAGCGAGCGCCATCCACCCCGATGTCACCGATGGTTGCAAGGATGAGATCCTTTCCTGAGACCCAGGGGTTTAATGTTCCGTGGTAGATGAACTTGATGTTCTCAGGAACCTTAAGCCATAGCCTTCCCGTGGCCATGGCGGCTCCGAGGTCCGTACTTCCCACACCGGTTGAGAAGGCGCCCATCCCTCCATAGGTGCAGGTATGGCTGTCTGCACCGATCACGACCTCTCCCGGAAGGACCAGGCCCTTCTCCGGAAGAAGGACATGTTCGATCCCGCACTGCCCGACCTCGAAGTAGTGGGTGAGGCGCTGGGCCTTTGCGAACTCGCGAAGAATTTTGGATTGCTCGGCAGAGGGAATGTCTTTGGCCGGGGTGAAGTGATCGGGAACGAGGACGACCCGGTTCCTGTTGAAAACCCTTTTTACTCCAATTTCCTTAAAGGCCTGGATGGCAAGCGGCGCGGTAATATCGTTGGCAAGGGCGAGGTCGATCCGCAAATCGATCAGCTCACCGGGGAAAACCACTTTTTTACCCGTATGAGCAGCCAGAATTTTTTCCGTGATAGTCATCGGAGCATTCTTTTTCATATCCCACCTATTTTTGGAAAAAGAATGAAGGTTGAGGCTGTGGTTAAGGTTGAGAAAAATTAAGTGTTTACCCTCAACCTAAACCTTAACCTTAACCTTTTCTTAACGTCTACATTCCCACCAGTTTCTGTTTCCTGAATTCGATCTTGTTGAGGGCGTTGATGTAAGCCTTGGCGCTGGCCACGATCACATCGGTGTCCGCACCCTGGCCGATCACCGTCTGGCCTTTCTCCTCCAGCCGGACCGTCACTTCGCCCTGAGCCTCTGTGCCGCTGGTGATGGCATTGATGGCAAATTGGAGAAGATGAGACCGGGTTCGGGTGATCTTTTTGATCGTCTTGAAGGTGGCATCCACAGGGCCATCGCCGAATCCCGCTTCCTGAATCAGTTTCCCATCCACCTCTAACTGGACAGTGGCTGTGGGCACGGTGACATTTCCCGCAACGACGTTGATGTAGATCAGTTTGAAACGGTGAGGCATGCGGAGAATCTCCTCCACCACGATCGATTCGATATCCTCGTCGAAGATCTCCCGTTTCTTGTCAGCAAGCTGTTTGAACCGACCGAAGGCCTTCTCGAAATCGGTCTCGGAGAGGCGATACCCCAGGTCTTTTAACTTCTCCTTGAAGGCATGTCTTCCGGAAAGTTTGCCGAGGACGATCGAACTTTTGGGAATCCCCACCGACTCAGGGGTCATGATCTCATAGGTTAATTTTTTCTTTAAGACGCCATCCTGATGGATCCCGGATTGATGGGCGAAGGCATTGGCGCCAACGACCGCCTTGTTGGGCTGGATGACCATGCCGGTAATCTTGGAGACGAGACGGCTCGTAGCGAAAATATGTTTCGGAAGAATACGGGTTTGAAACCCGAAGAGGTCTTTTCGGGTCCGAAGGGCCATCACAATCTCTTCGAGAGAGGCATTGCCCGCCCGCTCACCGATTCCATTAATGGTGCACTCCACCTGCCTGGCCCCATTCTGAATGGCCGCAATCGAATTGGCCACTCCCAGGCCAAGATCGTTATGACAGTGAACGCTGAGGGTCACTTTTCCAGCTTCCCTGACCCTCTGAGAGATCGTCCTGATCAGATTTCCGAATTCGATTGGAACCGCATAACCCACCGTATCCGGAATATTGATCGTTGTGGCGCCGGCCTGAATCACTTCCGAAAAGACCCGGCAAAGGAAATCGACATCACTCCGCGTTGCATCCTCGGCGGAGAATTCCACATGCTCGCAGAGACTTCTTGCATAACGGACAGCCCGGACCGCCTCTTTTAAGACCTGCTCCCGGGTCATGCGCAGTTTATATGCAAGGTGAATGTCGGAAGTGGCAATGAAGGTATGAATTCTGGGCAATTTGGCGTATTTGACCGCTTCCCAGGCCCTCTTGATGTCCTTTTGATCCGTCCTTGCCAGCGCCGCCACCTGAGACCGCTTGATCTTTTTTGCGATTTCTTTGACTGCATCAAAGTCCCCCGCCGAAGAAATGGGGAAACCGGCTTCGATGATGTCCACATTCAATTTTTCAAGTTGTTCAGCGATCCTCACCTTTTCAGCTACATTCATCGTGGCGCCCGGAGACTGCTCCCCATCGCGAAGGGTAGTATCGAAGATTTTTACCAGATCACTCATTCTTAACTCTCCTTAGTCCAGGGAATTTATAATAATCAAAAAGACTGGATTCCGGCTTTCGCCGGAATGACATAAAGATGTATTCTCATACTTTTTACGAAATCATCATAATTCATAACTCAAATACTTCCATCACCCTTTTGTAAAATTCTTCCTCCTCCCATATCTTCATTTCGATCCGAAGGGATAGGAGGGGCAGGGGATCAAGGGGTAACCTTTTTAATTTTACCATATCCTTCTCCGTTGTCACAATCCAATCTGCCTCTTTAACTTTTCCAAGGATAGAAGTCAAATCCCGAGCGGTGTAGCGATGGTGGTCCGGAAAGATCATCTCTCCGGCCACCACCATCCCGCATTTTCTCAATAGTGAAGAGAAATAAACCGGGTTGGCGATTCCGGAAAGGGCAAGAACTTTCTTTCCTTTAAAGAGGTGAAGCGGTTCAACCTTCCCGTCGGGATGGATCAATCCCTTAGGCTCGTAATGGCTGTGAAATATTGGGCAAGCAGGATGAATCTCTTTAAGCATTATATCGAGTGATTCACATTGCCCGGAATCTGTGACTTTTGTCAGAAGAAAAATATCTGCTCTTTTTAGATGGGACAAGGGTTCCCGCAGGACGCCTCTTGGGAGGAGATGACCATCGCCGAACCCGACATGCGTATCGATAAGGACGATGTTGAAGTCCCGATAGAGTGGAAGATGCTGAAAACCATCATCGAGCAGGAACCCCCGGACGGCGAACCGTTCAAGAGCCATCTCTCCGTTTTTGAACCGATCTTTTCCGATAAGAACAGGAATACCTTTGAGGACACTGGCCATGAAAAAGGGCTCATCGCCTGACTCCTCCGGAGCAAGAAGGATATTCTGGCCGTCGGTCACGAGCGGGCCCGATCCCTTCTTCCCGCGATACCCCCTGCTTAAGATGGCCGTGGGTATACCTCTCTCCATTAACCCTTTAGCGAGTGCCATCACCAGGGGGGTTTTTCCAGTTCCTCCCACTGTGATATTTCCGACGCTGATGACAGGCCGGGGGAGTTGTTTTGTTTTGAACAGGCCGAGGGAATAAAGAAATGTCCTCGCCCGAACCGCCCATCCATAGGGGAGAGAAACAAGAAAGAGAGGAGAGAGGAGAATCTTCTCTCCCAATGATTTGTCTTTCTTATAAAGGATTTGATCGAGGCGACGGCTCATAATCATTTCGGATTAAGGAGTGGTTTTAGAAGATACTTGATACTGGTTTCTGGATATTGGTTGTCAAGCATCCAGAATCAAGAATCCAGGATCAGAAATTATTTAAGAACATAAATTCTGCAATCCGCATTCTACATTCAACTTAGGAACGGTCGAATCTTTTCAAAGATCCTTTCAGTGGCTCCTTGATGTTTTTGTAGAAATCGATACCCCTTTTCTCCAACCTGATTTCGTGCTCTCTCATCCGAGAGGAGTCGCCTCAATTGAGAAGAGAGTCCCTCCCTGTCATTTACCAGAATGGCTCCTCCTTCTGCTATCAGACGTCGGGAGATTTCGAGGA
>VGRU01000264.1 GCA_016875255.1 Deltaproteobacteria bacterium | reverse complement strand
ACACCCGATGCTCGGATTAAACTGAAACGTCTTTATCCGAAGTTGTAAGGGTTACATGGTACTAGCCTAATAGAGTTTCAATTCATTGTTAACAGCAAATTTGATACCAATTTTAACAGTTTTTAACCCTTTGAATTTAATAATTTATTTTAATCGGAACTCAAATGCTGAACGAAAAAATGTAATATTTTGTTCTTCCTATGGCTAAAAAATGACCAGTTCCTTATCTAAACTCCTGTTTCACATATTTTAAAATATTGGCCATGGTCGAACCAGCCTGGCTATGGATGACGATATCCGCCATCTCATCGTAGGGGGTGGGGTCGCGGTTGATGATCACCAATTTGGCTCCATTCCTTTTTGCCACCAGGGGCATGGAGGCGGCGGGTTGAACGACCAGGGAAGATCCGATGACGATGAAGAGATCGCAGGTGGAGGAACGGTGATATGCCTCTTGGGTTTCTTTTTCAGGCATGGATTGACCGAAGGAGATGGTGGCAGGTTTGAGAGGACCACCGCAATCGTCACAGTAAGGAACCTTTGTTCCTTTTCGAAGGCGTTCCTGAATCTCATCGCGGTCATATCTCTTTTTGCAATTTAAACAGGTGACATGCATTGCTGTCCCATGAAGCTCGATAATTCTTTCTTCCGAGTTTCCGGCCTTATGATGGAGGCCATCGATATTCTGTGTGATGACACAGTCGAGCTTTCCCAACCTCTCAAGTTCAGCAATGGCGAAATGAGCCGGATTAGGTTGAGCCTTCTTCATCGGCTCATACATTTCAGTAGCCATCTGCCAGTACTTCTCCCGGGAGGCTTCAGTGGATATAAATTTTTGAAAATAGAAATCCTCCGGATCGTATCGATCCCACACCCCGCCTGGACTGCGAAAATCAGGAATCCCTGACTCCGTGCTGAGACCCGCTCCGCCAAAAACGACCGTCCTCTTAGCATGAATAATCCATTGGGCCACCTGTCTAATTTTTTCTTCCATGTCGTTTTCCTTTTTCTTCACCCCATTTCCCAATCGCCCCATCTCCCTATGATGCTTTTTCTGATCCTCTATATCATACGTTCCTCCTCACTTGCAAGGCAAAGATGGCATATGATAAACTTTTACTATGCGGTGCAATTTGATCAAGCAGGGGTATCCTCAGGGAAGCTGTTTCGTTGAAGAAGAAGGGAGGAAATCGCTGGCCTGTGAGGCAACCCTCAAAGAATCGGACAGAGGATTGCTCCGTTTAATCTCTGCCACACATCTTTCCCGTCCGGAAAACTATCTCTCCATCTATCAATCGGGATGTAACTTTTCCTGCCGGAAATGCCATTCCTGGACGTTTACCAAAAGAGCCAAAGGAGAATGGTGGTCGCCTGTGGATGTGTTGAAGGCCTGCAAAGAGTATGAAAGGGGGGTAACGATTCGGGAACCGAGAGAGAGGGCCACCGCCTTTCATGCCCATGAGTCCTGTCGCTGTTGTGGCGCCTGTGTCATGCATGGGAAACGGTCTTCCCTCTGCCCCAGAATGATCCAGAAAAAGGATATTGTTTTGAGCCCTCAAGGATGGGGCCCCGCTCGGAATATCGTTGCCTTTACCGGAGGAGACCTCACCTGTTGTCCGGAATATTATGCCGACTGTGCGCGCCTGATCAAAGCGGAAACAGATCTGTGGATTCTGATCGAAACCAATGGTTATGGGCTTACTCCCCAGAACCTCGATATCCTCAAGGAAGCAGGGGTGGACTCTTTCTGGCTCGATATGAAAGCCTATGATGGGACAGACCACAAATGGTTGACCGGCTGTTTCAACCGAAACATCCTTAAACTTCCCGAAGAGATCGTTAAAAGAGATTTTGTTCTGGAGGTTCTCTCCCTCTATATCCCCAACCTGGTGGAAACCCCCCAGTTGAAGAAGATCGCCCGGTTGCTCTTTGATATCAATCCTGAGATTCCCTTTACGATCCTTGCCTTCTTTCCGGAGCATCAGATGAAACGATATAAAAGCCCGAAGGTCTCTGAAATGATCTCTGCTTACAATGAGGTCAAAGCCATAGGCCTGGTGAATGTGAGACTGGGAAATACGGGGATATTTGCAACATCCGAAGAGGATCACCACCTTCTGAAAGAGAAGGTGGGAGCGGGGAACTATTGAACCATCAATGCAAAATGGCCAATGTAAAGTTATCAATGAAAAATATTGGATGGAAAACAATGAAGACGATGGAAGAGGGGAAGGCTGGAATAATGGGTTAGAACCCAACATTCCAATATTCCATTCTTCCAATAAGTTGTTGATTCTTCATCCTGGTTGTGGTAATGGAAATACAGATCATGGGAGAGCGTATGGAGAAAAAAATCCTCATTGTGGATGATGAGGAGAGAGTGGTCCAGTCGGTTAGGGGCGTCCTCGAAGACGAGGGCTTTCGGGTTTCCTCGGCCAAGAGCGGCGAGGAAGCGATTGAAACCTTTCAACGGGAAAACCCGGATGTCACCCTTCTCGATATCTGGATGCCGGGGATGGATGGCATCGAGGTCTTAAAACGGTTTAAGGGAATGGTTCCCGATTGCCAGGTGATCATGATTTCTGGCCATGCGACGATTTCCACTGCGATGGCTGCCGTCAAGCTGGGAGCCTTTGACTTCATTGAAAAACCCGTTTCCCTCGATGTTCTCCTCATGACGATTCGTAGGGCCCTCGACCGCCAAATGCAACTATCGGCGGACGAGCAACCACGGGAGACCCCCTCTGGGAAAACGGATATTCCTTCTCTTCTCCTTTCCTCCGCACCTGAGACAGTTCCTTTGAAAGAGAGTCCGAAGAGAAAATCAACCTCTCTCACTCTTCAGCGGACGATCAAAAAAAGCGTCGTCCTCTACGGAACGGGGCTCCATTCCGGGATGAAGACAGGGCTCCTCCTTCAGCCTCTCCCCCCTCATAGCGGCATCCTTTTCGGGAACATCTCATATGACGAGGTAGTTCCGGCCCATCTCGACTATGTCCAGACAACCGAATTTGCCACCTCTCTGAAAAAGGGAGTGGCCATTGCCAAGACGATCGAGCATCTGATGGCAGTGCTCCATGCCTATCGCATCACCAATTTAATGGTGAAGATGATCGAAGAGATTCCGATCATGGATGGCTCTGCCCTGGAGTTCTGCAAGATCATTGAGGAGGCTGGGATCGAGGAGCAGGAGGAGAGGGCGAACGAAATCGTGATCGATCGAAGGTTCGAAGTCGTCCATAGGGGCAAGTCACTCATCATTGAACCGGCGGAGACCTTTTCCATCCATTATTTTTTGGACTACCCCTCTCCCATCGGGCAGCAGACTCTCGATTTCGTATTGGAAAATGAGGAGAAATTCAAGGAACAGATCGCGCCTGCGAGGACCTTCGGGTTTTTGAAGGATATTGAGATGCTCGAACGGATGGGGCTGGGCAGCGGAGGGCGCCTCCACAACTTCATCCTGGTGGACGACGAGAAGATCGTCAACACAGAGCTAAGATTTTTGGATGAGTTTGTCCGGCATAAGATTCTCGACCTGATCGGTGATTTCTATCTGCTCAATCGCCCGGTCCGGGGAAAAGTGACGGCCCACCTGACCGGCCATACAGAAAATATTGCTATGATGAGAAAGATACAGGAGGGGATGCTGGGGAAAGAAAGATAAGAGGAGCAGCCTTTTCGAGGAGGGAGAGAGATGGCGCGAGAGGAAAGACCTGCCGTGAAAGAATTTTTGGATATGCTGGCGGATATATTAGCTGAAAAATATTTTGAGCGCATGGACGACCGGATAAAGAAAATTCCCGAACTCCGGAGGCTGATCACAGCCAAAGAGGCCGGTCAGTACCTCAGCCTTTCCACGGATACCATCTATCAAATGGCTTCCCTGAAAAAACTTCCCTACCTCAAGATCGGAGCACGGGTTCTCTTCGATATCAAAACCCTAGACCACTGGATCGAAAAACATCTGATCAAAGAAAAAGAGTGGAAGAGGGAGGAATTGAAGGCTGAGATTGAATCGGTGCAATCGAACGCCAAGACATCAAAAGAGTCCGATTTTCTGACCCTCCTGAAGAAAAAAGGCAAAGAGTAAGAGGATCATTTTTCCCATAGTATTCTCAGTAAAACTTCACGTTTCCTTAAAATATTCTACTGTAGTGCGTCTAACACTTCTTTACATACCCCATTCGCCCTGAGGTTCTCGAAGGGCGTACGGTTCACTTAGGACAAGTTTGTCGAAGGGTAAACTATATCGGGGGGTTCCGTTCATGGTTCGACATGCTCACCACGAACGGATTGTAAAGTGATCATTGACGCACTATACTACCAACTCTTATTTTGGCTCCAATTATTTTCAAGACTCTTTAAACGAAAGTTTTCCATTAACGATGACTTACCATCCATTAGAGTTGGTCAAGACAGGTTGACTTAAAACCCCAAACTTCATTTTAAGACAACTTTCCTTGACTTACAGAGGGTATATAAAACGTCTTGAAGGAGTTTATCGAGATCATAGCAAGAGGAACAAAGAACGAATCGTAAAATAATTAATTTAAAGAAAGAGGGAACTTCCATCAAGCAAAAAGAAGAGAATCAAATGCCGGAGCACAAACTTCACCTACTTATCTTTGCCCTAAGGCCCTTCTCGAGGTCAACGATTAGCGGATAGAAATCGTGCCGTTCCGATCCAATAAATGAAAATCATATTGAAACATTTTCAGTGTCCTAAAAACAGAAGATCTATAGCAGATAGTAATAGTTTGAATTCGT
>VGRU01000263.1 GCA_016875255.1 Deltaproteobacteria bacterium | reverse complement strand
TCAGACCATGCCTCAGAAAGTTCTTTTGGAGAAGGAGGCTGGAGTCCCCCCTTCAGGATAGCCTCTTCCACCTTTTTGACCAGACCCTTTTCGTCGGAGGAGGAGACCCGGTGCTCAGGCAATCTTAGCTTATCTTTCTCTAAAACGATTCTTCCTGACTGGATGAGTTCGCCGGTCAGGATTTGAAAAAGTTTTATATCCACTGCCGGCGGGAGCTTCGTCCTTAGCTCTTCCTTTGCCAATCCCGATTTCATCGGAAACCGGACATGGAATTCTTTTAACTGAGACAATACGATCTCCTTCAGCCCCTGGTATTGAGAAAAATCAATCACCTTAAGCCTCTCCGGATCGATGAGAATGAGTTCTCTCTTCCCAATCATCCTCCTGAGAATGACCTGGGCCTCGTTGGGAGCCATGGCCACCCGCTTTAGAAGGTCATCCAAAATCATTCCACCTGTGCCCGAGTGGAGGATATGCTGACGCAGGACTTCCTCTCCGCTCCCGTCTCTGAGGAGCGTTAAATCGGAGACAACCTCCCCTGAAAATCGTTTATGTTTATCCGGATGGGTGTCCAGAACAACTCCTCCCCCACAGGTTTGAATGGCCGATGAGCCCCGAATCACAAACCGGTCCTGAGGCAAAGCCACAATGGGCCGATCCAATCTCAACTGGACAAACCCGCCTTCGCCCGGTAACAGCTCCTCTCGATTCATGAGGTAGATCGAGGCCGCAGCCAGATTCGTGCCGATGTGAAATCTCTGAATGGTCCTGTTTTTGAGCGGTCTCGCAGCGTCGGGTAAATACTCCAGATAGGCATCGATGATTCTTGTTGGGGTAAGGGTACGGGGCCGGGCCAGGACATCTCCCCTGTTGACCTCAGAAGTATCAATCCCTTGAATATTGATGGCCGCCCGCTGTCCGGCCTCGGCTTTCTCCACGGACTGATTATGGACCTGTATGTTTCTGATCTTCCCTTCCCTGCCGGAGGGAAGAACCTCGACTGTCTCTCCCAATGCAATTCCTCCGGAGACGACCGTCCCCGTCACCACCGAACCGAATCCTTTCATGATGAAGACCCGGTCAATGGGCAACCGGAAGAGACCGTCAGAGGATCTCTCCTCCACCTCCTTCGAGAGATCGTCAAGGACCGAGATCAATCGGGGGATTCCCTCACCCGTGGTGGAGGAAACAGTAAGAATGGGAGCCTCTTTTAAAAAGGTATTCCTGACAGCTTCCGTCACTTCTTCCTTCACCATCTCTAAGAGTTCCTGGTCGACCAGGTCCATCTTCGTAAGGATGATCAATCCTTTTTTTACTTTCAAGAGAGTGCAGATATCGAGATGTTCCTTTGTCTGTGGCATCACTCCTTCATCAGCCGCAATGACGAGTGCAACCAGATCAATCCCCCAGGCCCCTGCTACCATATGCTTGACAAATCTTTCATGGCCCGGCACATCGACAATCCCCAGCCGGATTCCGCTGGGGAGGTCCAGAAAAGTAAATCCCAACTCGATTGTTATCCCTCTCTCCTTCTCCTCCTTCAATCGATCGGTATCCACACCGGTGAGGGCTTTGACCAGGGAAGTCTTTCCATGGTCAATATGTCCTGCCGTGCCAAGAATCACATGCTTCATCATCTATCCCCGAAAATGTTTCCATCAGACGATAACAAAAACCCCTCTCTCTTTCAACCCTCTACATGAAATCTTTATTGCCTCTCAACTTTTAACTTTGCCATGGCCTTGTTCCGTCCCTATTCCTGGCCTCTTCCAAAAGCGGACAATAGGGATGACTTGATACTCCTGTATTTCCGATATACGAAGCCATCTCTTATCGATCCAGACTGCATTAACAGAAGATAGAAGACGTAATCAATTGAAGGTCAACGCTAAGAAGAGGATATCCCTCGTAGAGTCAATAAAATCAAGGTTTCTACGGCGATACCCCGCGCATGTGCAAATCCTGTGGAAAAAAATTAGCTTTATCTTTCCAACCCGTTCATTTCATTGCGAAAAAAAACAGGGGGCGAAAAATGAACTAAATACGCTTGTTATTTCAATAAGTTAATTTATTGTGTTCCTATAAGATATAAACACAATATATTGGGGTGGTTTGCGTCTCCGCCAATGGGCCATTGTTCATAACCTGTTTAAATATCTCTTTGAATATCCCCGTTTTTTGGCTTTTTCTTAATAAAAAAGGGGAGTTTTTTCTCCCCTTTTTTATTAAGAACAGATCAGGATTTTTTAGGATTACTTTACCGCGCTTTTCAGAACACTTCCCGCTTTAAACTTGGCCACCTTTGCAGCAGGAATTTTAATCTCTTTTCCTGTCTGAGGATTTCTCCCTATTCTCGCTTTCCTCTTCGTCACAGAAAAAGTCCCGAATCCGGGAAGACTCAACCGATCCCCTTTTTTAAGAGCCTTTGTCACCGTCGCTGTAAAAGCATTGAGGGCTTTTTCAGCCGACGCTTTTGAAACCTTGGCTTCCTTCCCAATGGCAGCCACCAATTCCGCCTTCGTCATTTAAATCACCTCCCCTTTTTTGGTCTTATTTTTTGCCTTTCAAAATGATGCCCATCATAAACCACCGCCATTTAAAAAGTCAAGTCTTTTATTTGAGATTTCTTAAAAAGTCCAGAAATCTCTGATTACATGGATTAGGAACCGATTACACAGATTAGAAATGCATTGATAAGCAAAGATAAATCTGTGGAATCATCTTTTGAAATCTGAGTAATCAAGAGAGCTGGTAGTAGTTTTTCAGATCTCTTTATTTTAAAAATCTCTTCTCTTCCTTCTAATCCTGAAGGAAGGATTTTCCTCCGTTAGCCTCATCCCTGCGCCCGTTACCCGTTTCAAACCAATGGTCCTGGAGATGATTCGGATTGATCTCCAGGATAGAAAAAATTTTCCTTTCGATCTCAAACGTGGCTTTTTTCAGCCCTTCCAACAGCTCAACGGCCCTCTCGCTCTTACCATACCGCCCCTTCAGGTCTTCAAACCTTTCATCGAGAGAGACGATCCGGTCATGTCGGACCCGTTTGTCCGCATAATTGACCACTTCCTCTTCCGATATCCGCGAAGGATCCATCTCTTTCGATAAATGGATATGCTCCGCCACGACATTCCCTATCCTCTCGTATCCCATCTCCTTCAAGAGCCTTGATCCCGTCAGAGCATGGTCTTCTTTCGTTTTGAGACACTCTGTCTTGGTCAGGTCATGAAGCATGGCCGCGGCTTCGACCAGAGGAAGATCGAGCCCCTGTCCCTTCCTGTTCAACCTGACGGAAAGAAAAACGGCCACCCTTGCCACTGCGACGCTGTGATCGATAATATGTTCAAGCATCCCGTATTGGACCATCAATCTCAAGCAATCTTCTCTGGTCGGAATCATTCTATCTTCTCATGTTTAGATTCGGCCACTCTTTCAGGCAGCGGCAGGGCAGGCTGGCTTTCGATCTGTTCCAGTTTGAAGCCGAATTTATCGAGACGTCTCCTCGCCTCCTCATACTTATTCATCGCATTGGTAATATGTTTTCCGACCAATTGGAAATCCCCCTGAAAGGCCTCCAATTCTTTATTTAAACCCGAAAGTGAATCCAATATTCGATGGGCATCCTTTTCGATTTTCAATCCCCTTAATCCGAGGACAATCACCTGGAGATAGGCAAAGAAGGAATTGGGCGAGACCGGGATCACTTTCTTTTTCAATGCATAATTCAAAATCCCTTTCTCTTCTCCGAATGCCTCGTCCTTTGTGATGGTCTCATAATAGATATTTTCGGCAGGGATATAGAGCAGAGCAAAATCGTAAGTTCCCTCCTGGGGCAAAATATATTTGCTGGCGATATCGTCAATATGTTTCTTCACATCCCTCGAAAAGGCCTTCTGAGAAGCCTTCTTCTCTTCCTCGGTTTTACATTCGATGAGCCGTTTAAAATTATCGAGCGGAAACTTGGAATCGATGGGAACAAGCCTTTCTCCCAGCCTCACCACCGCATCCACCCTCTCCCCGCTGGAAAACGAATATTGAAGGGTAAAGAATTCGGGCGGAAGGATCTGTGATAACAGTTCTCCCAAAAATTGTTCCCCCAACCCACCCCTCAATTTCGGAGGCTGGAGGATCTCCTGAAGCGTGGCGATGTCTTTCCCGACCTCAAAGATTCGCCTGCTGGCCTCCGAAAGCTCTCCGATATTCTTCTGGACATCCCCGATCACTCTGGCGGCATTGTCCAGGCGTTTATTGATCTCTCCGCTTGAGTTCTGAAGCTGCCGGTTGACCTGGTCGGTAATCCCCCTCAGCTGCGCATTGATGGCATCCTGCTGCTGGGAAAGCTGGGAGATATTTCTGGAAAGGCCATCGTTCATCTGCTCCCGCAACTTCTCAATCTGCTGTTGAATCAACGCCCAAACGGCCTGTGAGGACTGATCCTTCCTTACCTCCTCTGCCATCTTCTTCAACCTCTGCTCCATCAGGAAGAAAAAAACGACGGCCAGAGCGATGACCACTCCCAGGAGAACATAGATTGCTTCCATGCCTGCTCCTCATTCGGATTTTTCAACTTTAAAAATCCAACCTGGTATAGTTGGAACCAAATTGGCTTTTTTAGTTGAAAAAATTCGAAATCCGAATATCGAAATCCGAAATGGTTCGACTTTGCTCACCATCCTGAGCTTGTCGAAGGACAAATTCGAATGTTCGTAACACTTTAGCTCTTTGAAAAAAGAATAAGCTGGCAATTTAAGATCTCGTCGGTTGACCGGGCTGCCAAGGCTTCTTTTGCGGTAGAGAGGATGATTTCTACCGGATTGTGACCCTGGAGTTGAG
>VGRU01000262.1 GCA_016875255.1 Deltaproteobacteria bacterium | reverse complement strand
AACCTACTCGGCTTCTCGTCTGAAGGGCTTGGCAAGGATCTCAAGGACCCGGAAGTCAAAAAAATTGTTGCAGTGTGATGGCCAGACTACAATCGCACTATCCGCCCCCCCTCCTTTTGAAGATGAAGTGCCTGCTACAGCAATCGTCTTGTCAATGGGAATCGCACCGCTATCTGCGGCCATGATGGCACATTCGACCGCGACCTTGATCCCCACACCGAAGAGACACCGAAGGGACTCGGCAAGCACCTCTGAATGAGAGGCCCCGGAGAATTTATTACTGAAGGACCGCTCAAGACCGGAGAGGATATGACTTTGCTTCACCACCTTGCATCCCATAGATTCCACTTCTTTCAAAATTTTCTGATCAAACTTCCAGACACCAGGAGCAGAAAAGCCGGGCTGGGAGCTCACAATTACAAGGTTCGTCTCTTTTGCCATTTTCCTGGCAAACTTGAGCCCTGTGCTCCCGCGGGAACTCGCCACCACCACGCTCTTGATATCCCCCTCCTTCATCCGATTGTAAACGATGTCCACAACCGCATCGGTGTTGGCAATCCCGGTTTGATTAAAATAGACGACCGATCGATTCACCCCATTCATAGCTTCCTCCTCGGATTATGTCGTTGGTCGATTGGGTCAAATCTTTATCCTTGACTTTCCTTTCAGTTTCGTGCCGCGTCCCTGTGATTGCCTGACCCACATTCATTCCTGCTGACAGCTCTTACAACGCTTCAAGGGTTATAATCCTTGTATGCTGTTGCTGGTCTCCCTTAAATTCGGTCAAAATAGCATCCATTTGCTGGTCCTTGCGGGACCAAACCTGATTCACCCAGTCTTGGGACTGATTTCTGTAGTCGTCGTCCTCAACATAGTTTTTTCCAGATACATTGTCAGGAAGCGGCAAATAATTAACCTGCGCGATGATGTCAGATACTCTTCCTGAAAGCATATCCCAGAACGTCGGAGGCACCGTCTTTTTAGGGTAAACAATGGTCACATCGAGGATGCCGCTCAAAAACTCTCCCATACAGGAGAGCACAAACGCAGTTCCTCCGGCCCTGGGTAGCAGTAAATTCCGGTAGGGGGAGTTCTGGGCCTGGTGCTTGGCTGAATTGAAACGGGTTCCTTCCGGGAAATTTATGACGGTGACCGGAAAGGTTTTGAACTTTTCACAGGCTTTGCGGGTTGTTTCAAGGTCTTTTCCTCGGAGCTCAGGGTGTTTTTCCAGAAATGAACGTGAATAGCGTTTCATAAATGGAAAGTCCAATGCCCACCAGGCCAGACCAAGGATGGGAACCCAGATCAATTCCTTTTTCAAGAAGAACTTGAGAAAAGGAATCCGGCGGTTAAACACATGTTGAAGAATAAAAATATCCGCCCAGGAGCGGTGATTCACCACCATCAGATAGGATTTGTCAGGAGAAAGCCGGTCTGTAACTCCACGGACATCCCAATGAATTTTCTGGGTAAGCTGTACAATAAGGCTGTTCCCATCAATCCAGTGGGTGGCAATAAAAGTGAGTATGCGGGAACACGCATTTCTCCATTTATGGATGGGAATCATAAACTTGATTAAAACAAAGAAAAATAAGACCGAAGCACAAAGCACCGTGTTGACAAAAAACAATCCCGTCACCAGGGCTCCCAATATCGGCGGTGGTAAAAAACGGAACATCGCGTCCTTTCTGAATCCTTCAGTCATTCCATTCCTTTTGGGATGATTATAACAGGGAAATCCGTTGTGGCAAAGCCGTTTAGACAGGCAGGAGATCCCCTTTGTGGGCTGCCCTGTTTGGGCAGCCGCAGTAAACCCCGTTAGAAATTCCTGTCGTTGCGACTCGAAACCGAGCGGGGCATTATTTCTAACGGGGTAAACGTAGAGTGCAGGGGGTTATGGCGAGGTTCACCCCTTAATTTCTAATTTGATCCCTTAATTACTTGATTATTCATTCCCTTTTAGGCTCACAGACCAGGACATTTCTCTCATCCGTTTCAAACGTGCATTTCTCTTCCAGAATAGTCCCCAGCTTCTTGCGGGCCCTGTGAAGCCGCACCTTCACATTTTCAACGGTGATTCCCAGGATCTTTGCCATCTCCTGTTGGCTGAACTCCATGATATCGGAAAAGATAATCACTTCCCGTAAGGATTTAGGGAGCAGGAGGATCTGGTTCTGAACGCACTCCCCCATTTGTCGTTGTTCCAACTTTTTCTGGATACCCAATTCCTTCTGGATAAAAGCCTCGCTCAAATCCTCCCTCTCATCTTGGTCAATGCTTTCTTCCTTTGATGATTTTTTTGACTGACGAAAGTGATCCTGGCAAAGATTGTATGCGATTCGAAAGATCCAGGAAGACAATTTGGAGGGATCTCTCAGACTCTTCCTTTTTTGCTGCACTCTTAAGAAGGTCTCCTGGATTAAGTCATCGGCCACCCATTCATCCTTCACCAGGGCCAGGATAAACTTCCTTACCTTTGTATAAAACTGATCATAAATATCCCAAAATTCCATCTTTAAACCCTAACCAAACATATTTGAAATTTCTTAGACTTGTCATCCTGAACTTGTTTCAGGATCTACCCCCCCTAACGGTAAAATCAGATGCCGAAACAAGTTCGGCATGACATTCTTGGCCCCATTTTTATTTGTTAAACAGCTTCCCAGAAAGAAACTTGGGCTCTGTGATTCCGAACAAATTATCCGCAGCATGATCTGCTGGCCTGCTTATCGCACGGCAAGGCATACTCCTTTTTTTCACCCATGAGACCATTGATACAATTCTTTATGGCCAAATGGGCTCCCTTTTTAACCTGGCTGGCAAGATCGACGGCTTCTTGAATTTCCTCATTTTTCAGACCTCCAGCTTTGGCCTTTCCAAAGTAGTGCTCAAAACAAGGGATACAGTTCGCTGCTGTGGCTGCTCCTAAACAGATCAAGAGTTTTGATTTTTCGTCCATGGTCCTTTCCTCCTTTTGAGATTTCTGAAAAAGCCCAGAAACCTCTTATTTTTATATATAAGACGGAAATGACCCCCGAAAGGTTACACCCTTATCTATTTGGGTTGTCTTGGGACTACGTGAACTCGAAGCATCACCTCGCCATATCCGGAACAATCGACTCCGACATCTGGGCAGCGGACCTCATGCATAAAATGGAATGGATTGGGATCGAGACCCTCGCTTAATCGTTCGTTGATAAGGGCCACAGGAATGGTCAATTGAGAGACGAGATAAACACACATTCGTTTCGGGCAAAGTTTGGTGATAAAATTTCCGTCGACATCGATAATAAATCTGTCACCGAGTTTATACCCTGTATTACAGTGTCTTGACTTGACCACCTCTGCTTCGATCGTATACAGTCCGGCCGCTTGCGATAGATGCCCCACATGACGCACTCGATGGCCACCTTCTTTAAACTTTTCAAGATCGTCCTCATGATATCCTACCCTATCACCATATCGTTTCAATATTTCTTCATTCTTTTCCATCCGATCCTCCTTAGCAAAAATCAAGAAAATTGAAGCGTTATCACATAATGACATTCTTTTCCCAAAACCATCATACATTTACCCAATGGCGGGGCAAGTTCATGTTCTAATCCCTGGGCGTCAATCCAGCCTTGAATCCTTGCGAGAATTCCGCAATCGTATTGATCCTTGATCCCTGCCCTCACAATGTTTTCATAGGCGAAACATCTTTTCAAATGTATTTCAAAGGACCGATGATCGAGGGCCTTGATGTCATATTCGGCGAGACCAGAACCATAAAGGGCGAAGGCTGCTTTGTTGAAAGTAAGGTATTCTTCTAAATCTTTTGCCGGGGATAAGGCTAACGTTTTCATGAACCGCTTCATCTCAACTCGGCCTATTTCTCTACACACGAATTGATTCAGTCGGTTCGCCGTCTCAATCCCAAAATGCTCTGCCACGGCCATAAACCACCTGGCATCATGAGACATCCACCCTTTGATCAGAAGGTCTTTCTGCTCGCTGAAGGACAATTCTTTCAACTGATTTCATCTCCTTTGTCTTTTCTATTCATCTGGCTAAGTATGTAAGCATCTCTTTTCGCGTGATAGAAATCCATGGGAATGCCAACTCCAGAGGGGTAGGCGGGCCAGCGGAGAAAGATTTAGGGCGGCACCACTTAAGGATTGACTCCAGGCGCTCCAAGAACAATAAAAGCCTCATTTCACTGACTATGAAAGTTTCCCTTATACTTCTAATGATCCGCAATCCTAAAGATTTCGGAGTCTGGCCTGCCTGCCGGTAGGCAGGTCCGCCTGCCCCTCTGGAGTTTATCCAGGGAGTTGTCTTCCTGTGATCAAACGGCTTCGACCACAGCGGCAATACCCACTCCTCCGCCGCCGCAGAGCATCTGGATGCCGGCTTTCCCACGGGTGCGCTTCAGGTGGTGGACCATCTCTCCGAAGTAGATGGCACCAGTCGCGCCAATGGGATGTCCCAGAGCAATGGCCCCACCCGTTGGATTGACTCTGGGATCGAATCGGCCGTAACCCAGCTCGTCTGCAAACTGGAGCAACGGGGAGGCGAATGCCTCGTTGGGTGCGATAATGTCCATGTCATCCATTGTCTTACCGGCCCGCTCGAGGGCTTTTCTCACGGCCGGGATAGGCGCCAGAAGCATGGGCACAGGCGCACCTCCTGCCACGGCACAAGCCACGATTCTGCACAGGGGTTCAAGCCCCAATGCCTCGGCCTTGGCCCCGCTCATGAGAAGAACCGCAGCAGCCCCATCCACGATTTGAGAAGAACTGCCCGGGCTGACAAGCCCGTTTCCTTTGAACGGCGTGGGAAGCGCCATGAGGTTCT
>VGRU01000261.1 GCA_016875255.1 Deltaproteobacteria bacterium | reverse complement strand
TCCGATATATTCCTGGAAAGCGGTGTGTGGAATTAAAATCTCTAAAGGAATATATCCTCGCTTACCGAAACCTGGGAATCTTCTACGAAAATGCAGTCAATCGAATCCTCAAGGATTTTGTGAGAGCTTCCAAACCGGTCCGGGCCGTTGTCACCGGTGAATTCAATGTCCGGGGCGGAATGAAAAGCACCATCGAGGCCACCTATCAACCTAAAGCTCCTGAAAAAAAGGGAAAATAATGTCAGAAAATAAAAAGGTTCTCTTGCTCTGTACCGGCAATTCCGCACGGAGCCAGATGGCTGAGGGATGGATGAGGTCCCTCGCTCAAGACAACTGGAAAATTCGGAGCGCGGGCATCTTTCCATCCTATGTCCATCCTCTGGCCATTCGCGCCATGGAGGAGATCGGAATCGACATCTCCGGACAGACTTCCAAATCTACGGATGAATTTCTCAAAGAAGAGTTCGATTACATCATCACCCTATGCGACCATGCGGCTATAACCTGCCCAAATTTTCCCGGTCAGGGGGAACGGGTCGCCTGGTCCTTTGAAGATCCTGCGGCCGCCATCGGGACGATTGAAGAGAGGCTGTTGGTGTTTCGAAAAGTGAGAGATGAGATTAAGACAAAAATCGAGGTATTCTTAAAATCTGAATTATCTTAGCCGCTCAGAAATCCACTTTGATCCTTTCCTCTTTCAAAGCCTTTAGATGACATGTCTCATTCATTAACGAAAGAATGTATCTCCCCTGTTTATATTGAATCAAGTTGATTGCAGTCGTATCCTGCGTAATCTGCCAGAAATGGGAATTGTCTATCCCCAAGATTCCACAGAGGAGCACCTTGTTGACGACCCGGTGAGAAACAAGAACGATATTCCCTTCGGGACGTCTCTTAATAACCTCTTCCAGGACAGCCATTCCCCTGGTCCGTACCTCATCCAAACTCTCTCCACTTGGAAGCCGGACCAGATGGGGCTCTTCTCTCCATTGCCGGTAACGCTCCCCATCCATTTCTCTTACTTCCTGAAGGGGGCGTCCCTCCCAGCTTCCAAAACTCATATCAATGAGCCCCTCTAAGGGTTGCACTTTCGGAGGATGAAACTTTGCAATCTTTTCTGCTGTCTGGAAAGCACGGGACAGGGGGCTGGAGTAGACTCCCTCTATTTTCATCTCCCTGAAAAACTCCCCTGCCAATTCCGCCTGTCTCAGACCTGTTTCATCGAGAGGAATATCCGTCCTCCCCCGGAAAATCTCTTCTTTATTCCAGGCGGTCTGCCCGTGACGAACCAAGTAAATTGAGGTCATCGTGTTACCTTTCCTTTAAAATTAATTAAGAAAATCTCCTCTTCCCCTCTTTGCCAAAGAGGGGTAATTCCTCCCTTTAGCAAAGGGAGGTTAGGAGGGATTTGGAATCTGTGTTTTCACAATCATGGGTTGATTACTAATACACCCGAGCCTTGGATCTTCCCCTGTTTTAAAAGAATAAGAGCCTGGTTGGCTTCCGCCAATTCAAATTTTTGAACTTCCGGGACAATGGGAATTTCAGCCGCCAGAGAAAGGAAAGCTTCGGCATCTTTCCTGGTGATGTTAGCTACACTTTTAATCTCCTTTTCATCCCAGAGATGTTTGGAATAGTCCAGCGGTGGAATGGGATTCCTCTTTCGAATCACTGCCATCACCAGTCTTCCACCCTTTTCCAATAACTCTAATGCATTTGGCACTGTCTCTCCAACCGGAGTAAAATCAATGGCACAATGGAGCTTTTGAGGAGGTTGATCCTGAGGTCCCCCCACCCATGAAGCCCCCAATCGTCTTGCCAGTGTTTGATGCTCCTCTCCTCTTGTAAAAACAAAAACCTCACACCCCCAATATTTTGCCGCCTGAATGACGATATGAGCGGAAGCCCCGAATCCAAAAAGTCCCAGTGTTTGACTTTTCTTGACGCCTGAAAGCATCAAATCCCGGTATCCAATGGCGCCCGCGCATAAGAGCGGGGCGGCATGAGAATCGGAAAATCTTTCAGGGATCAAATAGGCATAATCTTCCGAGATCACCATGTATTGAGCGTATCCTCCATTGACATGGCATCCCGTGCCTTTGAAATCTGAGCACAGATTCTCATCCCCTCTCTGACAGAACCGACACTTTCCGCAGGCAGAGTAAATCCACGCAATGCCCACCCGGTCTCCCAAATGAAATCTTTTGGCCTCTGGGCCCAGGGCAGCCACCTTTCCAACCACCTGATGACCTAAAACTACAGGAAGTTTAGGCTGAAGCCTTCCCTCAATCTCATCCAGTTCCGTGTGGCAGATTCCGCAGACAGAGACCCTGACTAAAATCTCTTGAGGACCGGGAACAGGGTCAGGCAGGCCCTCCATTCTTAAAGGCTCTTGTTCAACGGGCAAAGTCTCTCTAAGCACCATTGCCTTCATCTTGTGATTCTCCCTCTCGGTTCATCCTATAACACCCCAAATTTCTTTTCAATCATTCCGACCTCTCAGAAGTAATCACTCAGTTATGGTGGAAATTCCATTTCATTGAAAGTCATAGTCGATAGGCGGGGTTTTCTAACCCCGCCTCCAACATAGGCGGGACAGGAATGTCCCGCCTATCGGGTGCAATTAAATTTTTATCATGAATTTGGTGACTCCCCGTAGCCGAGGCATTACCCCAAGAATAGGTTTTCCCCATGCCTTTTCAAAAAAATAATCTAAGACCCTTTTCGAGGTCTTTTCTTTTACCATTGAAAATCCACCCCGGGGAATTTTTCTCAGGCTGAAAAAGGATCTCTTCTGGAAGAGCATTAAAAGTAGATCCATCCATGTAGTGACACCATCCTCAACCTCAGCCTTTACCTTATCTTTCAGCCCCTCGAATAACTCTCTCCAGGTTGTTCCCTCCTCCAACTCTCCACAATCCATCTTACCTTTAATGAAATTGATGACCCTCGCCAATCGCAGGAGGGTCGTCATATCGAGACGGTTAAACTCTTTTGTTTCGATGGGAAGGGCGCTGGAGCGCCATTGAGAGATGTTCGAGGGCAAAATGCCATCCTCTTTGCATCTCTGAAAAAGTGGCGTTCCGGGGACAGGGTAATAGACGCTCGGGCCGACCAGAACCTTCTTCCCCATCAGGTAGATGAGGGTGTCCGCCATCTCTTCAATAGTTTGCTCAGGCATCCCAAGAATGGCGTAGGCCACCACATTTAGGCCGATCTTTTCTGCTTCCTTAAGGATAAGGTCGAAATCAGTGATGGGTTGAGGTCTTTTCATTCTTTCCTTCGTTACAGGATCAGCGCTCACAAAGGAAAGGTTAAGGGCATGAAAACCCGCTCTCTTCATCAATGATAAAAGTTCGCCATCTAAAGAGGCGAATGAGATGCCATTCATAGCAGAAAGCTCGACCCTGCCCTCTCCGAATCTTTCTATGATCCGTTTCATCAATCGCTTTGCCCGCTCAAGATCGTAAGTGAAATTGTCGTCTTCAATATCAAAGGCCTCGATCCCGTATTTGTTGTGGCACTCCACCATCTCCTGAACGATATTCTCCGGGCTTCGCACCCTGAAGGAAAACCCCATGACAAGATGGGCTGAGCAGTAAGCGCATCCATGGGGGCATCCCCTGCTGGTAAGGATCATGGTGGACCGTTTCTTTCTCATTCGATATCGATCGAGATTGAGGAGGTCTCTTGCAGGAAAAAGAAGGGAATCGAGATTTGGGATAAAACTCTGAAGCGGATGGAGGTGGATTGCTCCGTGACGCCGGAGTCCAACTCCGTCCATCTGATCAATCCAATCAGGTTGTCCCTTCTCCAAACATTCCACAAGAAACGCCAAACGATACTCCCCTTCCCCTAACAGGATATAATCGACCAACGGACTCTTTAAAACCCCTCCGGGATCGCAACTGACATGGGAGCCTCCCATCACGACAATCTTCTTTGAATCCCATTCCTTGATGAGTTGTGCAACCTTAAGCGCCTCTCCATGATAAGGAGTGAATGAGGATGAGATTCCAAAGACATCTGCCCTGGATTCCTCGATTCTCTTTCTGATCTCATCCCATCCCATTCCAAAATGGTAAAAGCCCGTATAGAGCTTGAAGGGGCTTCGGTCTTCGAAAGGATAGAACTCACGAAGGTACGAAAGTTCCGAGGGAATGGGAACTGTTTTTTTCTTCCCAACCTGGCAATCGAGGATCTCCACTTCATGCCCATGCGCCTGGAGTGAAGCCGCAAGATAAGCCAGCCCGATCGGCTGGGTCCGTATGGAGGTTTGATAAAAATCCAGAGCAGGCGGTTGAATGAGAAGGATCTTCATGGGTTTACAAAGGAAGTATAATAAAGGCAGAGCCGGTTGTCTATTTTTCGGTTGGAATAAATGAGAGTGCTCTGTGAGTTGCCTTGACAAAGAGGGTTTTTTTTGTATACAGTATACATTAAATACCGTTATATTTCGCGAGATATTGCCCTGTGTTACCTTGACAAAGAAAACCGAGTTCCCTATATAAGGGGGAGAAAGAGACCCATCAATTGGAGGAACCTATGAGGCTGCCACCGTTTCAGTTCCTTGAGCCTACCAATGTTGAAGAAGCGCTGTCCATGATCAACACCCGAAAAGAGACAGTGAAGATCATGGCGGGCGGGACAGATCTTTTAAACCGTATGAGGCTGAGGCTCATCGAGCCCGCTTTCGTGATGAACATCAGCAAGCTCCGGAATATAGACGGCATAGACGTAGGGGAGACCGAAACCGTCATCGGGGCCAATACACGGCTAAAAGACATTGCCCGTTCACCGCTTCTCAATAAAAGATTCAGAGCGATCAGTGAGGCCGCCTTCCCCC
>VGRU01000260.1 GCA_016875255.1 Deltaproteobacteria bacterium | reverse complement strand
TCCACCAGGCAGCAAGATATCTCTTCATTTTTATTTTCATTAATCTGATCATATTAAAATAATTGTCCGCGACCGTTAGGCCACTCACGAACCATGAAAATAGTCTGTGGTAAGGCTACGGTTACGAAGCCCGTTTCGTAATTCGGTAACGGTTACGTAAAAAGAATTAACAGACGATAAACGTAGCCTTTTATTAACGATACGGGCCTCGTTGCCGTAACCGTTGAACGAAGTCCTTATTTTCTACATAATCCGATGGTTAACAAATAGAATAAATTGACTCAAAATTCAACTTTAAAAAGAGGCTTACTGGCTTTTGTGCGGGTGTTTTTTCCACTCTTGATAACCCCCCTCTATTCCCCCCTTAACTTAAGGGGGGATGAAGGGGGGTTAAGAGGCAGGAGGGGAAGGGGAAAAGATGGGACCCACTGAATTGTCTGAAGAACAAAAAAAGAAGGGCGACCATCTCAATCTCAGAGATGATCGCCCTTCCGGGTTAGAGGTTAAAGGAGGCTGGGGATTGAAGCCCTTAATTCAAAGAGCGGGTTTTAAAAAATCTTGAGCAATCTGCCGAAAAAATAGGAGACGAAGAAAATGTTGGTAAAGATCAATACCCACTCGGCCACTCTTTTAGGATTGATCTCAACCCTTCTCGCTTCCTCTTCAACCTGACAAATACTTAAAGCCTGATTTGCATTCATAGGAAACCTCCCCAGATATTTAACTTTCGAGATAAGTTTTAGCCATCCGCAAAATGCCAAAAGCCCCGAAAACAATTAAGCAGATGGTGATGAAATTTGCAGATGCCAGTTCAAAAACCATTGAGTTCATTTAAATCTCCTTTCCAATTCATCAGTATGTTTGCCATTAAATTAAGCAATTTTCATACCTAAAATAATTTAATTGGGTAAATTTTTTAATTATTCGATTTTAAAGGGGATTTTAATGTGAGCTATCAATAGGTTATCGAGAGGGAAGCAGAACAAATTGGTACAAATTGTCCGAATATTTTTTAATTTTTCTAACTAATTGGAATCTCAGAGTAAAAATAAATGACAGTTTGTCTTTTTTAAGACAATTCTGTCCTCTAATGAACCCCTGCTGTTTTTTAAAATAATGGGAACCTCTAATAATTCCGAATTCATCACTCCCGCCCCGTATCGAAGTACGGGGTAAACTCCGGCGGGAGTCCAGTGTTTTCAATACCTTCTGGATTCCGGCTGGAGTTTATCCCGATGAAGATCGGGGCCGGAATGAAATTTTTAGAGGTAGCCTATAACCGGTTGGGTCATATTTTCAGGCCTGATGAAAGTTCTTCCAGTGCCTCTCGATTAAGAATGAGTATCCTATTCTTTCTTACATCGATGATTCCCTTTATTTTCATCTTGGCCAGGGTTCTGGAGAGGGTTTCGCTGATCGTTCCAAGCTTTAAGGCCAGTTGTGTTTTGCTAAGATCGAGTTCAACCTCTTTCGGATTTTTCCCCTCTTTTGACAACTTCATCGAGAGATCGAGCAGGTATTTGGCAATCCGTGAAGAGACCTCTTTCAATGAAAGCTCCTCTATCAGAGAGGCAAACCGCCTCAGATAGTGAGAAAGGGAGACGATCATGTTGATGCTGAGCTGAGGATTCTTCTCAATCAACTGAATAAAACCCCTCCTGGGAATAAAAAGGAGCTGACTGTCGCTCAATGGCTCGGCAAAGGCGGGGTAGGTCCTTTCGAGAAAAAGGGCGGCCTCGGCAAAGGAATCCGGCGCTGAGACCACGTGGAGGATCTGCTCTTTGCCATCGGGTGAAATCTTATAGAGTTTCACCTTTCCGGAGAGGATGACATAGAATCCCTTTGCCTCTTCGCCCTCGGAGAAGAGAATCTCCCTTTTCCCGACCTGCCGGAGCGTGGCAATCGCCCTCACGACCTTCAGATCCTCGTCCTTTAATCCGGCAAAAAGCGGGCATTTTTTTAAGAAGTCGATCGACATAGGAAACCTATCCTCCTGATATTAAAACATACCGGAATATTGGAATAATGGAATATTGGGGATTGAATCATCATCTCTTTTTTCATAACACTTTGTCCCTTTGAAGCGGTTATCAGACTACCAGGTTATCAGGAAGTGGACATCAGGATATTGGGGTATCAGGTCAAACCCAAAAACTGTTATTCTTTGCCTGAGATCCTGGTACCCTGGTAATCTGCATCCTGATATCCTGATCAACTGATACCCGTATGGGGTCGTATAAAAGTCACTGGCAAGTCTCAAAGCGTTAAACTGTTTCCATTATTCCAGAATTATATTGAAATTTATAGGCTTTTGGCTCTTTTTGCAAGCAAAAAATGGGGCGTTCCTGCCTGAAACATATAATTCTCCAATAATTACAAATAATTAGAAGCGTAATTTAGAAATATTTTTTTCTTTTGACGGTCATCCCGCCTGGTTCAGTATATTGAATCGATAAAGGAATTATGTTAGTCTGAATTGAAATTGAGATTTCTAGAAAAAGGCAGAAATCTCTGATTACACGGATTATGAAACGATTACAACGATTAGAAACGTATTGAAAAAAAAATCTGTTCAATCGTTTTTTGAAATCTGTGTAATCAAAAGAGCGGAAAGAGGTTTTTTCACAGCTCTTATAGTTTGCAGGAGGATAGCTTGAATTCCCTCTATAAAAACCTTCTTTTCTGGTCAATTATTATCATCATCATGATTCTCCTCTTTAACCTCTTCAACAAACCACGCCAGACAATTGCGGATAAAAATTATTCTGATTTCATCAATGCCGTTGAAAGTAATCGGGTCCTCGATATTGAGACAAAGGGCAGGAGTATCATCTGGAGGGACGCAGAGGGAAAACGGTTCAAGACCTATGCGCCCGAAGACCCCGAGATGATAAAAATCATCAGAGAAAAGAAGATTGCCATCAATGCCAAGAAGGAAGATGAGTCCCCTCTTTGGCAGAACATCCTCATCTCCTGGTTTCCGATGATCATTCTCATCGGTGTCTGGCTCTTTTTCATGCGGCAAATGCAGATCGGCGGAGGGAAAGCCCTCTCTTTCGGAAAGAGCAAGGCGAAGATCCTGACCAAAGAACAGCATAAAGTGACTTTTGATAATGTGGCCGGAATCGAAGAAGCCAAGGATGAACTCGAGGAGATCATCGACTTTCTGAGAGACCCAAAGAAATTCACCAAACTGGGCGGAAGAATACCCAAAGGCGTTCTTCTCATCGGCGCCCCTGGTACTGGAAAAACTCTTCTCGCAAGGGCGATTGCCGGCGAAGCCGATGTTCCTTTCTTCAGCATCAGCGGTTCCGATTTCGTAGAGATGTTCGTGGGAGTGGGCGCTTCGCGTGTTCGCGACCTTTTCCTGCAGGGGAAGAGAAATGCGCCCTGCATCATCTTCATCGATGAGATCGATGCCGTAGGAAGACACCGCGGAGCAGGGCTGGGCGGAGGTCATGATGAGAGGGAACAGACCCTGAACCAGTTGCTTGTGGAAATGGATGGTTTTGAATCAAACGAAGGGGTCATCCTGATTGCCGCCACCAACCGGCCCGATGTTCTGGACCCGGCGCTCCTCAGACCCGGCCGGTTCGATCGTCAGGTCGTTGTCCCGGTTCCTGACGTCAAGGGAAGAGAAGAAATCTTAAAGGTCCACACCAAACGGGCTCCTTTAGCCGATGATGTCGCGCTATCCCTCCTTGCCAGAGGAACCCCAGGATTTACAGGGGCTGATCTTGAAAACCTTGTCAATGAGGCCGCCCTTCTGGCGGCCCGTCTCGGAAAGGAATGGGTTGATATGTCCGACCTTGAACAGGCGAAGGATAAGGTTCTGATGGGCGTGGAACGAAAATCGATGATCATTCCCCTTGAAGAGCGAAGAATCACAGCCTTTCATGAGGCAGGCCATACCCTGGTGGCCAGGATGATTCCAGGAACAGACCCCATTCACAAGGTCACCATCATTCCGAGAGGCCGGGCCCTGGGAATTACCCAGCAGCTCCCCATCGATGAGAAACATACTTACCCCAAGGATTACCTCCTCAACAACATTACTGTCATGATGGGAGGGAGGGTTGCGGAGGAACTGGTCTTAAACAGCCAGACGACCGGCGCCGGCAATGACATCGAGCGATCCACGGAATTAGCCAGGAAGATGGTCTGTGAATGGGGGATGAGCGAAACACTTGGACCCATGGCCTTCGGCCAGAAAGAGGAACAGATCTTCCTCGGAAGGGAGATCGCTCAACACCGGGATTACAGCGAAGAGACAGCCCGGTTGATCGATGCAGAAATCAGGGCGATCGTCACCCGGAGTTATGAAAAGGCGAAAGAGATCATCCAGTCCAATATGGATATTCTTCATCGCTTGGCCAACACCCTCCTCGAAAAAGAAGTTCTCGACGGAAACCAGATCGACCGGATTATAAAGGGTGAGGCAGTCTGATTCCGGATGGCTCACCCTTATCAATAAACTTAAGGTTGAATTAATATCTCCTCTGTTAAATCCCCCCTCAACCCAACCCTCTCCCGCCAAGGGAGAGGGAGATCATTGAGGGTATTTTCTACGTAAAGAAATGAACCTGATTCGATGCCTTTCTATCACCGACCTTGAAGAGGCGGCCCGACAAATAGAGGCCGTGGGGGTGGATCCGACCGGCATTGAATTGATGAGAGGAAAAGCCCTTCATTTCAACCTCAAAGTGGAAGGGATCAATCCCCGAACCGCAAACATCCTTAAGCAGGAGATGCTCTCTTTAGGGGGGGACGTTGCGCTGGACGGCAGAGGGCTCGATTGCAGCGCCCAATCAACGGATGGGCTTCTGATGGGAAGCCAGAAACAAACA
>VGRU01000259.1 GCA_016875255.1 Deltaproteobacteria bacterium | reverse complement strand
AAAATGTGCTTTAGAGTGTTTCTGAAAGAAAGACATCGCGCGCATGATCCCTAATGTTCACTTTTTGGGAAAGGAATTATTCACACACCTCATACAGTGCCCTGGTTTCTGGGTCCATACGGGAAATTCGTTTTTGTGCTTCTTCGGAAGAAACCACCTCACGGGAACCATCCGCTTTCTGCACCACGACGCCACTTTCCGCCAACATCTTATATCGGCGTTTCCGAATTTCTTTGTCTGGATGACACACGAGCTGACAGTTTCCGCAGGTATTTTCGATTCTGTAGCCGGGCATAAGGAAATGATAAAAACCACACTTTTCCTTTGGTCTCTTGATATATGCTTTGGCTGCTTTCCGAATAGCCCCTCTAAAATCTTCGTCTTTTTCTGGGATGGGAAATCTCCCCGGCGACCAGGTCGACCATTTCCCGGATCGATGCAAACCCGTGAACCCGCCGCAGACATAGTCACAGCGCAGATGGTCGTGCTTCTTACAGTGGGAAAAATCAACTCCACCCAGAGTGATGGTAACCTTCTCATCTTGTGACATATACCCGGAAGCGCAAGCAGCCAGGCATAACCGGCATTCATCGCAATAATTATCTTCTGCGGGAAGCGGATCGGTCGGGATAAGTTCTGCCACGGTGACCACCGAACCAAGAATAATAGCGGCGCCGTGTTCTTTGGTAATCACATTGCCGGAATACCCAAAATGACCAATTCCGGATCGTACGGCAAGGTATCGATGTGAAACAGGCGGTTTCTCATCTTTAGGGCTATGTTGTCCATCTTTTCGATACACAAAATTTGCAGCCTGGGGAATCGAGGGATGTCCGATTTGTCTCAGGAAGTTTGCTACCTCACACGCGATACCGCTGGCAAGAGTGTTCGTGCGGACATTGTTTAATCCATGGGAATCATGATCTTCCTTTCTCAAAAAAGGCTCTATAAAACCCTGTTCAAAGGGCACCGCAAATACTATGGCTGACCTGGCCCCGGGCAATACATAGTTAAGATCAGATGACGGGGGACCGCCTTCCAGTGTTTGGGTAGTGGCTATACCTACTGCAACGCCGCCCAGGCATTCGACTAAATTTTTTACATGATGTGTCAGTGCGTCCATACTTCACTCCCCTTTCGACCTTGAACCTCTACCTCATCTTCAACTCCGTCTCCTCGAGCCTCTGGATTTTGTCTCGGAGCTCGGCAGCCCGCTCAAACTCGAGCCGGGAGGCGGCCTCCTTCATCTCCTTCTTCAGTTTCTGAATGATCGCTGGGATCTCTTTGGTCGAAACATACTCCTCTTTGATGTCCGCAACCGCGGGAACGGTGAAATAATCTGCCTCGTAGATCGAACCCAATAGGTTTCGGACTGATTTTTTGACACTCTGCGGAGTGATCTTATGTCTGCTGTTATATGCTTCCTGTATCTTTCTTCTTCGGTTCGTCTCCAGGATGGCCTGATCCATTGAGCCTGTCATCTTATCTGCGTAAAGAATCACCTGGCCATTTATATTTCTTGCGGCCCGACCAAAGGTCTGGATTAAGGACTTCTCCGACCGAAGGAATCCCTCCTTGTCCGCATCGAGGATGGCCACCAGAGACACCTCCGGAAGGTCAAGACCCTCTCTCAGAAGGTTGATCCCGACGAGGACATCAAATTCTCCGAGGCGAAGTTCTCTGATGATCTCGACCCGGTCGAGTGTGTCAATATCCGAATGGAGATATTTCACCCGGACGCCCAGATCCGAATAATATTCAGTCAGATCTTCTGCCATCCGCTTGGTCAGGGTGGTGACAAGCACCCTCTCCTTTCTCTTGACCCTCTTCCGGATCTCTTCCAAAAGATCGTCAACTTGATTCTTCGCCGGTTTCACTTCAAGAAGGGGATCGCTTAGTCCGGTCGGACGGATGATTTGCTCGACTACTCCCCCGATGCTTTTTTTCATCTCATAATCGCTTGGAGTAGCGGAGACGTAAACCACTTGTTGGACTCGTTTCTCAAACTCCTCGAACATCAGGGGCCGGTTATCCAGCGCCGAGGGCAGGCGGAACCCATAATTTACCAATGTCTCTTTCCTGGAACGGTCTCCCCTGAACATCCCGATTAACTGAGGAATGGTCACATGGCTTTCATCGATGAAAAGGAGGAAATTCTCTGGAAAGTAATCGAGCAGGACAGGAGGAGGCTGGCCAGCCTCTCTTCCCGTGAGATGGCGGGAATAATTCTCGATTCCCTGGCAGTAGCCTAATTCCTGAAGCATCTCAAGGTCGAAGTTGGTCCTCTGCTCCAGCTTCTGCGCTTCCAGCAGCATGTTCTGTGATTTAAACCAGACGACTCTTTCCTTCAACTCCTTCCGTATATTTTGAATCGCTGTTTGAAGCCGCTCGGGAGGAGCCACATAGTGGCTTCCCGGATAGATGGGAATCTTTTCGAGCGATTGCAAAACCCTTCCCCTTAAAGGATCGATCTCAGAAAGGGCCTCAACTTCGTCTCCGAAAAGCTCGATGCGGATCGCACGATTCTCCTCATGGGCAGGAAAGACCTCGATCACATCGCCCCGCACCCGGAATGTCCCCCGATGAAAATCGATGTCATTCCGCTCATACTGAATCTCCACCAGCTTTGTAAGAATCTCTTCTCTGGAGATGCTCATCCCCCTCTCTAAATAGAGGAGCATCCCGTGGTAGGCCTCGGGAGACCCAAGGCCATAGATACAGGAGACGCTGGCAACGATGATGACGTCATTCCTCTCGAGGAGGGAACGCGTAGCAGAATGGCGCATCTTATCGATGTTCTCATTGATCTGTGTGTCCTTTTCAATATAAGTATCGGTTGAAGGGATATAGGCCTCGGGTTGATAATAGTCGTAATAGCTGACGAAAAACTCGACCGCGTTCTCCGGAAAGAGCTCCTTGAATTCACCATAGAGCTGGGCAGCCAGAGTCTTGTTATGCGAGATGACCAGCGTGGGCTTCTGAACCCTTTCAATCACATTGGCCATCGTGAAGGTCTTGCCGGAACCCGTCACGCCCAGAAGGACCTGTTGTGGGACTCCTTCCAAAACAGCCCTGCTCAATTTCTCGATGGCCTGTGGTTGATCGCCTTTGGGTTTGTATTCGGAGATGAGCTTGAATCGGTTCATGCAACCATTTTACAACAAAAAAGAAGAAAGGGGAAAGGAGGTTTCATACTGTAAGCGAAGGGTTTTATGAATCTTTAAGTTTATGTTAGTCGAAATAGACTGGAATAAGACAATAAGATCATAAAATTTCATTTAAGTTGCGTGAGCCATGAATCACGCGATGAATCTCTATCATATTACCACGAATGAGGTAGAATACAAGGTAGGATTCAATGACAAAACCACAATAACCGGAGTCTTTGAGTCTTTCATCTCTCGGTATCCGGCCAAGAAAGGGATGGGCCTGTAATTGGTGAATGCGTTCATCAAGCCTTTTGATAAAATCGGCAGCCTTAGCTGGACTTCCCCCTGCAATCCAGTCAAAGATTGAGACGAGGTCATCCACTGCAATGGGAAGGTAACGGAGGGTGTATCTATTTGCCATTCAAGCGTTGCCGAAGTTTTTTCATGACCTGAGTATGGGTCAATCCCTTTTCTCCCGCTGCAACCTGGGCTTGTGCGACTGCAAGTTTTTCAAAAAGTTCAACCCTTGCACGGAGTCTTTCATAATGCTCGATGCTCATGACCACGAGATCGCCTTCCCCATTTTTGGTCAGGTAGACAGGTCCGTCTTGCTCATGGCACAGTGAAGCAATATCCTTGGTTTGATTGCGCAGGCTTGAAATCGACTTAATGATAGGCATGGTTGTCCTCTTTTATGAATTTTGTGATAAAATTATCATAAAATTTTGATAAAATCAAGCCTTATAATTTCTCACTGGTTCGCTTATATCCGGAACAAAGCTCCTTGTATCTGAAACAGGTGACGAGATGGTCATTGACAATGCCGGTGGCTTGAAGATGGGCATAGATGATCGTCGATCCTACGAATCGGAAGCCTCGCTGGATCAAGTCCTTGCTGATTTGATCCGAGAGCGAAGTCCTGGCGGGTATGTTAGAGAGTTCTTTCCAGCGGTTGATGATAGGCTTATTGTTCACGAAGCCCCAGATATATCGATCGAAGCTGCCGAACTCTTTTTGAACGGCAAGAAAACATTTGGCGTTATTGATCGAAGCCTCAATCTTTCTCCGATTCCTTACGATTCCGGCATTGGATAACAATTCCCTTATCTTTCGGTCATCGTATTTTGAAACCTTAACAGGATTGAACTGGTCATAGGCCTTTCGATAATTTTCTCTCTTCCTGAGGATGGTGGACCAGCTTAATCCCGCCTGGGCCGATTCCAGCACCAGGAACTCAAAATGCTTCTTCTCATCATGGACTGGAGTCCCCCACTCCTCATCGTGGTACCTGAGATAGATTTCATTGGTTGTCCGCCAGGGGCATCTCTTCACATCAACTCCGGGGCTCTTTCTCTCAGCCTTTGTTGTTGAAGTTTTCGGGTTTCAGTTTCTTCTGGACACCTGAGGCATACACGATGATGGCGGATTCTCCGTCGACCGGGCATTTGTTCTCGCAGATGCCGCAGCCCGTGCATTTCTCCTCTTTTATGATAGGACGCTTTTTCTCATCGCCCACGATGGCATGATAGGAACACTGCTCATTACAGACGAGGCAGATTTTATCCGTGTCATAGGCAATACACCGGGTCTTATCAATATGGGCCACCCCGATCTGAATGAGGCGTTTCTCTTCAATAGAGAGGGGTCGAATGGCCTCGGTTGGACAGACCTTTCCGCAAAAATTGCAAAACTCCTCACAATATCCGAT
>VGRU01000258.1 GCA_016875255.1 Deltaproteobacteria bacterium | reverse complement strand
GCCATGCGGATAGCCTCTTCCTCTTCTTTCCACGGAATGGCAACCAGCACCGGTCCGAAGATCTCCTCCCGCGCAAGGCGCCAGTTATTATCCGTATTGCCAAAAACCGTGGGTTCCATGAAATAACCCTGGCTGAGCGGCCCTTCTTTCGGCGGAAGGCCTCCTGTCAGAAGGCGCGCCCCTTTCTGCCGGATTCCGTCTTCCACATAGAAACAGACCTTCTCGAACTGAGTCCGGTTGATCAGGGCTCCCATATCCGTTGCTTCATCGAGAGGATCGCCAATTTTAAGACCCTTTAGCTTTTTGACGAGCTTTTCGAGGAAGGAGTGATAGATCGATTCGTGAAGAAAAAGGCGCGAGCCTGCTGTGCAGGATTGCCCCTGTCGTGTAAATCGCATGGCTAAAAAGACTCCGTCCACTGTCTGCGGTTCATCTGCGTCAGGAAAAACGATCTGGGGACTTTTGCCTCCGAGCTCGAGGGTAACCGGCACGATGCGCTCGGCCGCTGCCTCCATGATCGTTCTGCCAATCTCATGGGAACCGGTAAAGGAGAGTTTCCTCACCAGAGGATGCTTTGCCAGAGGGATGCCGCATTCGGATCCGGTTCCGGTGACCACATTGAGCGTTCCCGGAGACAGAATTTCAGAACAAATCTCTGCCACCCTTAAAACAGCAAGGGGCGCTTCCGAGGAGGGTTTAAGGACAAGGGTGTTTCCGGCCGTGATTGACATGGCGATCTTGAGCGCGGCAAGACCCACCGGCGAATTCCAGGGGACAATGCCTCCCACGACACCGATGGGTTCCCTTCGCGAATAACTTAGATGATTCTCTCCGAGAGGTACGGTCTCTCCTTTGGTCTCGCTTGCGACCCCGCCGAAGTAACGAAAGATGTCCGCAGTGAGCATGGCCTCAGGCCGGGACTGCGTGCGGATGGCATTTCCTGTTTCAAGTGCAGTGATGCGAGCAATCTCATTGGCCTTCGCTTCAATCGCCTCGCTGATCCTGATCATCAACCTGCCCCGCTCACGAGGACTGACCCGCTTCCAATCTTCAAACGCCCTGGCAGCCGCTTTAACCGCACGATCCACATCGACGGCTTTTGCACGGGGAACTTCTCCGACGATCGAATCTCTCCGGCCCGGGTTTTCAACCGGGATGAATTCACCGTCCGAACCCTCAACCCACTGCCCATTGATTAGCATCAGTTGACGACCCACATCCATGTCACTCACCCTCCTACCATTTTAGTTCTTCAAAGTTTCAACTAAATTCCGTTCGCCCTGAGCCTGTCGAAGGGCAAATTAAAGCCGATCACCCTTCGAGAACCTCAGGGTGATCGGCATCGTAATACCTTCACTAAATATGAAAGAGCCTTTCATCTTTGTTCTTTGAAAATTCATCCGATCGTATGATTGGCAAGCTTTTCGAGAATCGTAACGATCGAGGAATGGTCCAGTTCGCTTCCTCCCTGGGCGGCAAGTCCATTGAAGAGCTCCTGCGCTGTGGCTGTATTGGGCAGGCTCAATCCCATGCTCCGTGCGGACTGAAGGGCGATGTTTAAATCCTTCTGATGAAGCCGGACACGAAACCCCGGATTGAAGGTTCGCTTGATCATCCTCTCTCCATGAATCTCCAGGATACGGCTCTGGGCAAACCCGCCGAGAAGCGCGGCCCGTACCTTCATCGGGTCAGCGCCTGCCTTGGAGGCAAAGAGAAGAGCCTCAGCCACTGCCTCAAGGGTCAGCGCCACAACGATCTGGTTAGCCACCTTGCAGGTCTGACCATCCCCATTGCCGCCGATATGAACGATGTTCTTTCCCATCAACTCAAAGAAAGGCTTGACCTGGTTGAACACCTCCTCTTTTCCTCCCACCATGATCGAGAGGGTGGCATTTTCAGCTCCGACCTGGCCGCCTGAAACCGGCGCATCGAGCATCTCCACGCCCATCGCGGCCAGCCTCTTTGCAAATTCCTTTGTCGCAAGTGGCGAGATTGAGCTCATATCCACAACGATGGAGCCTGGCTTCAAGCCTTCTGCCACACCCTCCGCGCCGAAGAGCACGGCCTCCACATCGGGCGTGTCAGGAACGATGATGAAGATGATCTTTGATTTCTTCGCCACCTCTTTGGCGCAGGAGCATCTCCCCGCACCCAGACTGCATAAATGCTTCACGGATTCCTCGACCAGATCGCACACATGAACGGTGTGGCCTGCCTTAACCAGATGACCTGCCATGGGTTTGCCCATGATCCCCAGACCGATAAAGCCAATCTCTGCCATATTTTTTCTCCTTCCCTCAATGTAATGACATGCGAAAAAGAAGCAAGCCTAAAGGCTTGCCCTACGGAATCTTAATGATCGCTACTTAAGATAAGGTTCAATCCACTTCAGTCCGTCTTCTGTCTTTCCTGCCGGGATGTATTCGCACCCGATCCATCCATCATAACCCGCCTCATCGATGAAGCGGAAGAGATTGACGAAGTTGAGCTCTCCTGTTCCCGGCTCGTGGCGTCCAGGAACATCGGCTAACTGAATATGCCTGATCCTCGCAAGGTTGCTTAAAATCGTCTTCGTCAAATTTCCTTCCATGATCTGCATATGGTAAATGTCGTATTGAAGAAAGAGATTGGGATGGTTCACTTCCTCCATTAATTGAAAAGCATCCCTTGTTCGCACCAGATAGAATCCGGGCATATCCTGATCGTTGAGGGGCTCGATGAGGAATCGGATTCCCTCTTTTTCAAGGGCGTTGGCGGCAAACCGGAGATTATCGACCAGGGTCTGGCGAACTTTATCCGAAGGGATTCCCTGGGGTGTCTTTCCCACCAGGCAGTTGAGACACGAACATCCTAATGCCTTCGCATATTCAATCGCCGTTCCCACGCCATCCCGGAATTCTCCTTCTCTTCCCGGCAAGCATGCGATGCCCCGCTCCCCTGCCTGCCAGTTGCCTGCAGGAAGATTGTGCAATACCTGGACAAAGCCATACCTGTTCAGGCGCTCTGCCAATTGCTTCTTGTCCCATCCGTATGGGAAAAGATATTCGACCCCCTTAAACCCCGCCTTGGCCGCTCGCTCAAAACGATCCAAAAATTCGACCTCATTGAACAGCATGGTGAGATTGGCACTGAATTTCGGCATGGCGATTCTCCTTTATGTGTAAGAGAAAAAATCTTCTCTCTCTAATTAGAGTCTGTTTATAAACTAACACCCCAATTGAGTGAAAAAAATTTGCTTGATTGATCTGCAAACATGTCAGTTCGGCTATTTAAAGGTTTGTTAAACCCTATTTTAAAATCCCCCTTATTCCCCCTTTTCCAAAGGGGGATAATAATGAGTTCTCCCCTTTGGCAAAGGGGAGTTAGAGGGGATTTTGTCAAAACATTTTCACTCGATTGGAGTAACAGTTTCCAAAAAGGTCGTCATTCCGGCGAAAGCAGTTTATAAACAGACTCTCATTAACCCGATTTCTTGGTGGCGATATTTTTAAAGATTTCCCAGCTTTTCAGAAGCTCAAGGGCCCGTTCGAGCTGGTTATCAACCGGCTTTTTCTCCTTCACCTTCTCCTTCACCTCCACCTTTGGCTTCTCCTTCTCTTTGACATCGTTCAGGTGGCGTTCCAGATCCTTCTCCGTGGGTTGTTTCGGAGGAACTGCTTTCTCCTCTTCGGGAGGGGAAGGTTTCACGATGATGTCAGGCGCAATCCCTTTGGCCTGGATGGAGCGACCGCTGGGCGTGTAATACCGTGCCGTGGTCAGCCGTAGTCCTGAGCCGTCTTTCATGGAAAAGATCGTCTGGACCGAACCTTTTCCAAAGGTCTGGGTGCCGAGGATAATCCCGCGACCGTGGTCCTGAATGGCCCCGGCCACGATCTCCGCGCCACTGGCGCTTCCTCCATTGACCAGGACAACGAGAGGATAACGGCTGAAGTTATCCTCCTGCGAATGGGCATTAAATTTCATCTTATGTTCTTCTCTTCTCCCCTCAATGGAGACGATGAGGCCCGACTCGATGAACCGATCCGATACCTTCACCGCCTGATCCAGGAGGCCTCCGGGGTTGTTTCGCAGATCGAGGATCAAACCCTTCAGCCCTCCTTTGGTCTCCTCCTCCAGGGCCTTGACCGCTTTCTGAAATTCGCTATCGGTCTTTTCCTGGAACTGAGAAAGTCGGACATAGCCGTACTGTTTTTCCAGCACCTCGTACCGAACGCTTCGAACCGGAATCACATCGCGGATCAGAGTAAAATCCTTGGGATTGGGAAATCCCTCCCTCATGATGGTGAGGGTCACTTTCGAACCTTTGGGGCCTCTCATGCGTTTCACGCTCTCCATCAGAGTCAGGGTCTTTGTCAGCGCCCCATCGATCTTGAGGATCTGATCCCTCGCCTGAATGCCCGCTTTAAAAGCCGGCGTATCCTCGATGGGAGAGACCACGGTCAGCACGCCTTCTTTCATGGTGATCTCAATCCCCAATCCTTCGAACCGGCCCTTGGTCTCTTCTTGCATCTCCTTATACATATTGGGCGGCATGAAGGCCGAGTGGGGATCTAAGGTTTCCAGCATCCCCTTGATTGCTCCGTAGATCACATCCTTCGGTTTCGTCTCCTCCACATACTCCTTTTGAAGCAGACCCAGGACATCGGTAAACACTTTCAGGTCTTCATAGATGGGGTTGGAGAGAGCAGAGACCTTATGGAACCGACCCAGTCCCACAGTCACGCCCAGAATAAAGACCAGAAAGACCACCGAGATGATTTTTAAACTTCTCATCCCTTTTCCTTGTGACATATCATCCTCCTTCTTTTTCATTTCCTCCTCGCCTCATTTCCTTCCGGAAGCAAGGCCAATTTATCCGGTTG
>VGRU01000257.1 GCA_016875255.1 Deltaproteobacteria bacterium | reverse complement strand
CACGGGAATGACGACTTTTTACGAGACAATCATATTGTAAAAAAGTTTATTGAAGGAGGGTTTCTATGGCGAATGATGAATTGAAAAAGAAAACTCAAGAGACAGCCCAACGGTTGTTCGGCAAAGGAATCAAGATGGATCCCCCATATCTGACCTGGAAGGAATTTGATCGAGACCTTGCCAATGATCTATCCATGTTTATAACTGGCAATCTTTATTCCAGAACGGTGTTGAGCCTAACCGAAAGGCAGATGGTTGCGTGTGCGATGCTGGCCGCGCTGCGCGCCACCGATGAATTGAAACTCCACGTCAATGCGGCATTGAATGTCGGCTGTGAGCCAAGAAAGATCGCTGAAGTCTTTTTCCAGTTGGCCACCTATGCGGGAATGCCTGCTGTTAATGAGGCGCTCCATGTTTTCAGGGATGTCCTGAGAGAAAGAGGGGAGTGGCCTATCAAATAGAAGATGCCCACAGCAAATGATTGGGTTAGGCCCAATGCTGTTCATTTAAGCCGTTCGTCCTGAGGCTCTCGAAGGATGAACGGCTTAGCGACGCACCCTTCGACAAGCTCAGGGCGAACGGTGACGGCCTAACTGAACAGTATTAGGGTTAGGCATGATCTCCGCCTTTGGAAATTATTGTTGATTGTTGAGACCTGACCCTCTGATTTTTCAGGAAAAAACAATTATATGTTTTTGTTCCCTTGCAAATAAAGAGGGAAAAATTTTAGACTATATTTACATTGAATTCCTGGGACAAGAAATAAAACGGGTTATTTTAGATGAGGGTGAGAAAGGAGCCTTTAGGAATTGATTAACATCTACATTGCGAGGCATGGGGAGACGACGTGGAACGCCATCGGGAAGATTCAGGGCTGGAGTGATCCGGAACTGAGCCCCCTTGGCCATTCCCAGAGCCTGGCCCTGCTCGAACATCTCAAGGACCGACCCCTCAGAACCATATACAGCAGTGATCTCCAGCGGGCCTATCTTACTGCCGAGCCCATTGCCCGGCATCTTGGCCTTCCCATTCTAAGGCAGACCGAACTCAAAGAGATCGGCTTCGGGATTTTGGAGGGGAAAAACCTCTTTCAATTTGATGAGGAACTGAAGGATGAATGGAACCGGTTTAAGGATGATCGTTTTTCCTACCGAATTCCCGGAGCAGAGAATTATGCGGATGTTGCTAACCGGTTAAAGCCTTTTATGGAGAGAATTTTAAATCAACATGAGGACGAGGAGATCCTGATCGTTGGCCACAGGGTTGTCAACCGGTTGCTGATCGGGATGTTTCTGGAATTCCCTCTGGAGAAGACCCTCAAGATCGAACAGACAAATGATTGCCTCTATCTGATCGAACGAAATGAAAAGATAAGAGTCTTTCACTATCTTAACGGTGAGGTTAAGGAAGGACTCCTTCTCGTGGGCAAGGAGTTCAGTTTTTAGCGAGAAACGGCAGACGAAGAACGATAGATGATGGACGATAGACGAAATTCGAAAATCAAGTGTGTGATTTATGATTGCGATGGGGTTCTTTTTGACTCTTTTGAGGCGAACACCAAATTATATAATGATTTATCCGCGAAGGTGGGAAGAGACCTGCTGAGAAAAGAAGAGAGGGAGTATGTCCACACCCATACGGTTTATGAGGCCATCCATTTCATCTTCGGCAAAGGAGACGAGCTGGAGAAGAAGGCCCTGGAGGCGCTGAAGCAGATCGATCTGAGAAATTACATCGTCTATCTAAAGATGGAACCTCACCTTATTGAGGCTTTGAATCGATTGAAGGAGAATGGAATCCTCCGCGCCATCAACACCAACCGCACGACCTCGATGAAGCATATTATGGACCGATTCGATCTATGGCCATTTTTCGATATGGTCGTCACCGCCCTCGATGTGAAACATCCGAAACCCCATCCCGAATCGATAGAGAAAATCCTCGAAAACCTTAATTTAGGTAAAAGAGAAGTTGTTTTTATTGGGGACTCAGAAGTGGATCAGCAAACCGCCCGTTCATCAGGCGTCCCGTTTATCGCTTATAAAAACGGAGCCATCGAAGCCGATTTCCACATCGACGATCATTTGGGATTATTAGACTTCCTTCATATTTCCAACTAACGGCCCATATTCGTAAGGTATCCTCGAAGCATGAAAATCCCCCTCAATCCCTCTTTTACAAAGGGGGAAGTGTTTCTCCTCCCTTTGGCAAAGGGAGGTGGGGAGGGATTTAAAGAAGTCATTTATTACCTAAGGATTGAAGGAAATTCTCTCTTTCAATCCAGGTGTCATCACAGTCCTTCCCTCCCTGTCCACAATAAGACATTCCACCCCCTCGAGCCTCTGACACAAAGTGTATCCCTTTTCAGTCCCCAATACAAAAACCGCGGTGGCTAACCCGTCTGCCATCATGCCATCTTTTGAGAGGATCGTAACACTCTGGCATCCATCTGCAGGGAAACCCGTTTTCGGGTTGAGGATGTGGTGATACCGTTTGTCCTGATGGAGAAAGAATGTTTCATAATCTCCCGAAGTGGCGATGGCTGAATCAGACACGGAGACCGTTGCCATGACCTTCTCGGCCGATCTCGGGTGCTGGATTCCGATCGACCAGGGTTGATTATTTTTAAAACCTTTGGTTCTCAAATCTCCGCCGGCATTGATGATAAGGTTCTTATATCCCAGAGAGGCTAAGATTCCGAAAGCCCTGTCAACGGCGTAACCTTTGGCAATTCCTCCGAGATCGATGGCCATTCCTTTCTTTTTCAAAAAGACTTTCCCATCGGATCGGGTCAAAAGATTCCTGAAATTGACCAGGTTTAAAATCTTCTTTACTTCTTCGGAAGAAGGAGGAGCTCCTCTTTCTCTGGCCTTCCTCCAGATCTGTATGAGGGGGGCGACGGTGATGTCAAATGCACCTTCGGAAAGTCCGGAAATCTTCTGTGACCTCTGAATCACCTCGAATGTCTCCGGAGAAACCTTTGCCCATTCCTTTCCGGCAGAGCGGTTAAGACGGGAGACATCGCTCGTCTCAATCCACGGGCTCATCAATTGCTCAATCCTCCTGATCTCTTGAAAAGCCTGGAGGCTGGCCTTTTGGGCTGCCTCTCCGTCTTCGCTGACAAGGGTAATTTCGATCACGGTCCCCATGGAGACCTGATGATATTTATGTAAATTTGTAGAATGGGAGGGAAGGGGATTAACGAGCAGGATGAAGAGAAAGGAAAGAAGGAATGGAAGATGAAACCATCTTCCATTCCTTAGATTACCTGACATAGCCTTCTTTCTTCAGTTTTTCAAAAATCTCTTTTGCCTTATCGAGGCTATCAAAAACCAAAGCCGCTGTGATGGTTGCTCCTGAGACAGAATCGACTTTGGCGTCGAAGGAGAAGGGTTTGAGGATCGATTTTCCGACGGTCCGGCTCTTCAATCTCTTGATGTCCTCATCTGTCCAATGGAGATTATCGATTTTAGTCAATTGGACAGGGACAATATCAATCACCTTTCCCGTTGAATCGAAGGTATAGATGAAAAAGGTGTCATGGCAGATATCACAGACGGCCCGGCGGCTTGCCAATTTTGAGAAAAGGTTCTCCTGCCGGCCTACCAGATCGATCTTTCCGGCATAGACCGGGTCGCCATCCTTGAGCGCGATCTTTTCGATATGAAGGACTTTTCCGCCGGATGCCTCCATTCCCTTTCTTGCCCTTTTTAATATCTCTTCTTCTGTAAGGGGAGGTTTCAAGGCATCGCCTTCATAGATGGCGCCTTTCTTTGGTTTAAGAAGGGCGAGGTTATACTGGAGCACAGCTTTTGTTTCAGCGAGGACATTCTCCGCTGACTCAGTTAGACCCAGATGGGTGCTGACTACAACCCCTTTACCCTGTGCATCCTTTCTCACCCAGATGGTGAAAGGCGTTCGAGGGCCTCCGAGGGCCATATGGGCATCGAATTTTGGATCGCTGAAAATGGGATAGGGGATATGATACTCCTTTCTGAAGGTTTCCACTTCTTTCGGGGTATTGCCAGCTGCGATTCCGATCATCTTCACCTTCCCCTTTAATTTGGGATCTTTCTCAATGGATGAATATAATTCAGTGAAGATCGGGGCCTGCCTCTGGCAATTGACGCAGTAAGTGCTGAGCAATTCTACGAGGATCAGATCCCCTTTGATCTCCCGAAAAGAGAATTTCGCCTTTTTGGGTATCCCGAGGTAAGTTTGCTCCTCCCTGGTAAGAGGCTGGGTGAAGGTAAGATTGGGAAAGGAGATGGCAAAACCAATCTGCTTGGTTTCTGCCACGGCAGATGGAAGGAGGTAAAAAGCAAGTAGAGAAACAATCCAAAGGGTGCGAAGTGGTTTTCTCATGGCGGCTTTGACTCCCCAAATCATTAATAAAAAGCAGTAATGATAAAAAGATACACTAAAAGGTGTACGAATGCAAAGACAAAAATTGTTCATCGAACAGGAGGGGGACATACATGTGAAATTTAGTTCGTGTTGATAGCGGTTGATATTGGTAATCAGGAGGCGAGGATTGTATAATATCCCCATATCGGGAATAGAATTTCATCAAACCGGGAAGGGAATATGGCAGGAAAAGTCAGCGAGTCGACATTGAAAGTCATTCTACTTCATTATACCTCCCATCCGGAGGAGGTTGTGGCGATGGCAGCAAAGCTCTGCTACAGTCCTTCAGACCTCAAATCATTGAAGAAGAGGATTAAGACCAAAGACCAGAAGAGTTTTGTTGAAAAACTGATGAAGATGGGCCATATGAGTTCCATCGAACATGCCTCCTTCACCTTTGCCATCGAGGGAATATCAAGAGCCTGCAGTCACCAACTGGTGAGGCACCGGCTTGCCTCCT
>VGRU01000256.1 GCA_016875255.1 Deltaproteobacteria bacterium | reverse complement strand
AACGCCCCTTGGGGCCGGGAGCGGCGCCTGGGGCATGGCCTTGTCGATCGGATCGGTCGTGCCGGAGAAATGAGGTTTGTTGCGGAGAATGGTGAACGTTTTCAGGAAACCACTGAGATCACGGATCACGGCATGGCCGCCCGGCGGGTTTTCGAATGGCTTAAATCTCTTGGCCTCATGGGCCAGGATGGGATCGAGGCAGTCGGCCATCGTGTGGTCCATGGTGGGCCTGAGTTTGTGGAACCGACGCTGGTCGATGACAGAGTGATCGATGCTATCGAAACCATGAGATACCTGGCGCCGTTGCATAATGGGCCTTCATTGAAGGCGATTCACGCTGCCCGCACGATCCTGGGCGCCGCCCTTCCGATGGTGGCGGTCTTCGACACCGCCTTCCACTCCGGCATGCCCGAGCGTTCTTCCCGTTATGCCATTCCTTACGAATTAGCCATGAAACATCATATACGACGCTATGGTTTTCATGGATTGGCGCATCGATACATGATCGAGCGTTACGCCATGATCACAAAAAAAGTTTTGGAGAAGGTGAAGCTTGTCACCTTGCAACTTGGGAATGGCTGCTCGGCAACAGCAATCAATGGAGGCGTCTCGGTGGATACCTCCATGGGTTTTACTCCTCTGGAAGGGCTCATGATGGGGACAAGGTCCGGAGATGTCGATCCCCACCTGCCGGGGTTTTTGGTCCAGCGCGAAGGGGTTGACATCGACCAGGTTGAAAGCTGGCTGAACACGAAGTCAGGACTACTGGGGGTTTCAGGTTTCTCGCAGGACATGCGGGAACTGCTAATGGCAGAAAGTCAGGGGGATGAAAATGCTGCCCTGGCGGTAGAGATGTTCTGCTACCGGGTGAAAAAACAGATTGGCGCCTATCTGGCTACTCTTGATGGTGCGGAAGCAGTGATTTTTGGAGGCGGCATCGGAGAAAATTCCCCGGCCGTGAGGGCTCGCATCTGTGAGGGAATGGAGTGGTTTGGAATGGCCATTGATGAGAATCGAAATAACAGCATGACCGGGATAGAAGGAAAGATCAGCACAGACGATGCAAAAATACAAGTTTACGTTATTCCTGTCGACGAAGCAGTCATGATCGCCCGCGATACCGTTGATTGCCTTCGCAAGCATCACCTGAAATAAAAGTCTACCGGTCAGGGTAATCCCGCGTTTCGCGGGACCCGTATCGTTAAGTTGAAAATGACGTTTGTCGTTGTCGAAACTGGAGGCTCGGTTTTTTATCGAGCTTCGGGCATCGAGTCTCTTGCTTCGATACGAGCATCGTCACCGATAAACATTGTCAATTAAGGATTAAAAAAAGGAGGAACCAATGTCTCGTCGTGAAACGATTGAGAACATCCGAATAGAAGAATGGGGGGACCATTATCGAAAGAAGAACCCGGAGGCAGACCGCTGGGCAAAGGGTTACGGTCCCATTCAGCATAGCATGGAGACACAGGCAAGGGTCTTTTCGATGGCCGAACACCTCAACGTACTTGGTATGCGGGGAGACGGTGTTTCCCTGTTTGACCTGTTGTATGCATTGGACAGGGTTGCCAGTGCGGCTATGTGGGTGGTTGTTCACGAGACCTATGCCCGGGCCGTTTATCTCGACGGCCGGGAGCTTCGTCCCGAAGACTTCAAGCCTAATCCTGAGGGACACACGGGCGGCGCCCTCAATATGGTTCCTGCCTATGCGGGATACATGGCCATTAACGCCATCACCGGTCACACCCGTTCCTGGATCATGGGACAGGGACACTCCGTGGCTGCCATCGATACGGTGAATTTCCTGCTGGACAATATGACCTCGGCCCACGCCGAACGGTATTCTCTCACAAACGAAGGAGTCACCCGTTACGTCCGCGACTTTTATTCTTACAAGCTAAACAAAGATGGCAAACAGGACTCGCCCCTGGGAAGTCACGTGAATGTCCATACGGCGGGCGGTATCGCCGAGGGGGGTTACCTCGGGTTCACAGAGCTTCAGTATGTCCACATGCCCCTGCCCGGGGAAAGGCTGGTTGCCTTCCTGAGCGACGGCGCCTTTGAAGAACAGAGGGGAAGCGACTGGATGCCGCGATGGTGGAGAGCCAGGGATACTGGCCTTGTGGCCCCGATCATGATTAAGAACGGACGGCGAATCGACCAGCGAACGACAATGTCCCAGCAGGGCGGAGCAGACTGGTTTGTGGATCACCTGAAGCTCAATGACTTTGACCCCATCGTCTTTGATGGAAGAGATCCGGCCGCTTTTGCCTGGGCTATCTTTGAGATGGAGTCCAGGCTTGAAGCCGCAGCAGGGACGGTTCGGACCCGGGGAAGCGATTACCCGGTTCCCATACCCTATGGTATCGCCCTGGCGCCCAAAGGGGCCGGTTTCTATGGCGAAGGGACCAATCTTGCCCACAACCTTCCGCTCATGTCAAATCCTCATATCGATCCTTTGGCGGCACAACGTTTCAATGAAAGCGCCCGAAAACTGTGGGTTGCTCTTCCGGAACTAAAGGAGAGCATTGTTCGGTTTCAAAGCCATGCGATCTCCGGCCGGCCCAGGGAACGTGACCATGCCCTGGCAGACCGGAATGTGAGATTGGATCAGATTCCTCCTCCGATCCTGCGGCCGGTCTCCGGAAACCGTGAGGATCGCTCCACATGGACAAGAATCTCTCCCATGGTTGCTGTCGATTCCATGTTTCTGGCAATCCTTCAAGCCAATCCTCATCTCCGACCCCGGGTTGGCAACCCCGATGAGATGCGCTCCAACCGGTTGATCAAGACGCTCGAATATTTGAGATTTCGTGTCACTGATCCTGAACCGGGTATCCCGGAGGATACCCATGGCGCGGTTATCACGGCCCTCAATGAAGAGGCGGTTGCCTCGGCCGCACTGGCCAATAAGGGAGGCATCAACCTCTTTCATACCTATGAGGCATTCGGCATGAAGATGCACGGCGTGGTTCGTCAGGAGATCATCTTTGCTGACCACTGCAATGAGGTTGGCCGAAAACAGGGCTGGCTTTCCATTCCTCTCATCCTGACCTCTCATACATGGGAGAACTCAAAAAATGAACGATCCCATCAGGACCCTTCGATGGCAGAGGCTATGCTGGGTGAACCTTCGGATGTATCGAGGGTGTTGTTTATTCCCGATTACAATACCGCTTCGGTGGCCATGCAACATCTCTACCAGACCCATGGGCAGATCTGGACGCTTGTTGTACCCAAGGCAGAAAACATCCCCGAGCTTTTCACCTTCGAAGAAGGTTCCAAACTCTTTCAACAGGGAGCGCTCAGGCTGGACTGGGCAGGTTACGAACCGGATCAGCCGCGGGTTATCCTGACCGCGATCGGGGCCTATCAGCTGGAAGAGGTATTGAAGGCATCGGCCCGCCTGAAGGAACGGCGGATTCCCCATTCTGTGGTCTATATGATTGAACCCGGGAGGTTCAGGCTTCCCCGAGGCGACAGGGAAAAGGCTCATTTGACTTCCCCCCAATTTCTGGCGGAGCTCCATCCGAAAGATGTCCCTGCCCGTCTCTTTGTATCGCACACGCGACCGGAAGTTCTTCTGGGGATACTCCATCCTCTTAACACGGGGATCTACCAGACCGGCGCGCTTGGCTTTATCAATCAGGGGGGAACCCTGAACGTTCCGGGGATGCTGTTTGTCAATCGATGCACCTGGGCTCACATCCTTCTGGAAGTCACCCGTGTATTGGGCATTCTCCAGAAAGAACTACTCACCTCAGAGGAGCTGGCTGCATTGAGCGGAAAATCCTCCCCTGAAGGAATACTGTTTTAAACCGATCTCTAAAACAGAATTGAACCCCATGAATGCCATAAAAAGGAGATTAGATGATTCAAAACAAAAAGAAAACCGAGCCTTTCCCTTCAGCCTTAGAAGATGCACGGGCGGCTGAATTATGTATCCCCTCTCCCCAGACCCTTTCTCCTTCATATCGGTTAGCTTATAGGGATCATGACTTTTTGTTAAAGGATGAACTACGCCCTGTCCGTCTTCAGCTCGAATTGCTGAAGCCCGAGCTCATATTGAGAGAGCACGGAATCGAAAGAACCATCATCGTTTTTGGGAGCGCCCGGATCCCGGAGCCAAAGGCTGCCCATGAACAATTGGCTGAAATGGAGGCTGCCGCCAGGAAAGATCCAACAAATGAGTCGCTTGCGCGAAAAGTGGGGATAGCACGCAGGGTAGCTGATAAATCAAAATATTATGAGGAGGCGCGCAGGCTCGCTTCTCTGATTTCACAAGCCGGCAAGGCATTGGATAAGCCTCATGATGTGTTGGTTACAGGCGGTGGGCCCGGAATCATGGAGGCGGCAAATCGTGGAGCTTATGATGCAGGAACTGAAAGCATCGGCCTTAATATCGTTCTTCCCTTTGAACAGAAGCCCAACGCCTACATCACCCCTGATCTCTGTTTCCAGTTTCACTACTTTGCCATTCGAAAGATGCACTTCCTCATGAGGGCAAAGGCGCTGGTGGTCTTCCCGGGTGGATATGGCACCCTCGACGAACTCTTTGAAACATTGACCCTCATCCAGACGAGGAAGATCAAACCCATCCCCGTGCTCATTTTCGGAAGGGAGTTCTGGGAGAAAATTATAAACTTTGACGCTCTTGTGGATGAGGGCACGATCTCACCGGAGGATATCGAACTCTTTCAATATGTTGAGACCGCAGAGCAGGCGTGGGAGATTATCTCAAGAATTTATGATGTTTCACAGAAATCCTAAGTATGGAAAGGAGGGGAGTGTATGAACGGGGAAAGAACCGTTGCCTATTTCTCCATGGAGATTGGCCTTGATCCGGCCATACCGACATACAGCGGTGGTTTGGGGGTGCTCGCAGGAGATACGA
>VGRU01000255.1 GCA_016875255.1 Deltaproteobacteria bacterium | reverse complement strand
ACTAAGCCTCACCCAGTTGAGGAGAAGGGTTGGAATCGTTTTTGACTTGCCCATTGCCCTTCCGATGTCGATTTACGATAATGTGGCTTACGGCCCGAGATTAAACGGGATCACCCAGAAAAAACAGCTGGACGAAGCGGTTGAGAAGGCATTGCTGTCCGGTGCGCTCTGGGAAGAAGTCAAGGATCGTATCCATACCTCTGCTTTGCGCCTCTCCGGTGGGCAGCAACAGCGTCTCTGCCTCGCGCGCATCCTCGCCCTTGAACCGGAGGTTCTTCTCCTCGATGAACCCTGTTCCGGCCTGGACCCCATCTCCACGGCCAGCATAGAGGAGACGCTCACCCGCCTGAAAAAAGAGTATACGATTATCCTGGTTCCTCATAATATCCAGCAGGCATCCAGGGTGGCTGACCGGGCAGGGTTCTTCTTAAACGGAGAGTTGATCGAAGAAGGAACAGCTTATCAGATTTTTACCGGGCCAAAGGAGAAACAAACCGAAGATTATGTCACCGGACGTTTCGGGTAAAAGCGATGCGCTACACAGTTACATGAATCAAAACAAAGGGTGTCATTCCTGCGCAAGCAGGAATCCAGTGGCTTCTGGATTCCCCCGCATCAAGTGCGGGGCAGGCTTAGTCACGCCCGGAATGACAAATGTCATAAGACTTAAGTCGTCATACATAATAATAGCGAAGGAGAGTACCATGAGCACTGAAACTCAATTTCAAAAGGAACTGGAGGAACTAAAAGAGAACCTTCTAAAGATGGCCACCCTTGTGGAAGAAACCATCCATGATGCCGTTCAGTCTCTTGTAAAACGAGACAATGAGTTGGCCCATCTGACTTTTAAGAAGGAAGATCAGATCAATAAGTTGGAAATCGCGATCGATGAGGCGTGTTTGAGACTTCTTGCCCTGAGACAGCCCATGGCCGTGGATTTACGATTTATCACCTCTGCCATGAAGATCATCACCGACCTTGAACGTATGGGGGATCAGGCGGTCAACATTGCCGAACGAGCTATCTCTTTAAACCAGGAACCCCAACTCAAACCCTACATCGATCTCCCCCGGATGGCTGAGATCGCCCAGTCGATGGTGAAAGATGTCCTTGACGCCTTTGTCAACCGAGACCCTAAATTGGCGCGTTCTGTCTGTGAAAGGGATGACTTGGTAGATGGGCTAAATGACCAGGTCTTCAGAGAACTCCTCACCTATATGATGTCGGATCAGAAGAACATAACGAGAGCAGTCCATCTGATCATTGTCAGCCGATGCCTCGAACGTATTGCCGATCACGCCACCAATATTGCCGAGGATGTCATCTTCATGGTAGATGCTTTGGTCATCAAACATCATGCCGATGCCAAAGAAGAAGTGGAAAGAGAATAAGTTCAAATGCCAAAATCCACATTTCAAATGAATGTCAAAGTTCAAAATTGTTTTCTGAAACGAGTTCAGAATAACATTTTGTCATTTGGCATTTAAACTTTGGCATTTGACATTTTAACTAATGATAAAACCTGCTCAGCAAAAATTCGATACCCACCTTGATCTCCTTAAAAAGCAGGTCGTTGTGGAAACCTATCGTTCCTCTGGTCCTGGCGGCCAGAGAAAGAACAAGACAGAGACCGCTGTCCGCCTGAAACATCCTCCCTCGGGCATCACGGTGACGGCGACAGAACATCGGTTTCAATCGCACAACCTCAGGCTGGCCCTTGAGAGACTCCAAAAACAACTGTTAAAATTGAACCGGCCAACAAAGAAACGCCGGCCGACATCGGTCCCATTAAAAGCAAAGGAGAGAAGAATAGAAGAAAGAAAGATTCGCTCTAAAAAGAAACTATTTCGGCAGAGCCCCTCATTAGATCGAAACCATATGGAATAGAAAATAAGAATCTAAATCCGGCTTTTGTTTCTTTCCGCCTCCATCGGCTCCATATGGACCACTACATCGGTCACCCCCCGGAAAATTTTTTTGATTTTATTCTCGATGGCGTAAGAGAGGTGATGGGCCCGGTGGACATCCATCTCACGGTCAACCAGGATATGAAGATCGATATGGATATCATCCTCACGCCCCCTGCTCCGGATTTTATGACATTCTTTCACTCCTTTAATGGCGAGGACGACTCTCTCGATCTCATGGATGGGAATCGCCGCCGCATCGCTGAGCACCCGTGCGCTTTCCCTCAGGATTTGAACGGCCGCATATCCGATGAAGAAAGCGATGAGCAGTGAGACAATGGGATCGACCATGGGATACCCCAATTTTATGGCCATGAGGGTGATGATGACAAAGGCGGAGGTCAGGATATCTGCACGAGTGTGGAGTGCATCGGAGACGAGGATGTCGCTCTTTAACTCCTTTCCTTTTTTATTCTCATAGACCATAACAAAAAAATTGACGGCCATGGTCACGATCATCACCAGAAAAGCATTGAGGTTGACCTCCGGTATCACAGGATCAATGAAACGAGCGATCCCTTCTCTGAGCACATTGAAACAGACGAAAAAGAGAAGGGCAGAGATGGCCACCGAGGTAAGGGTTTCATATTTTTTGTGGCCGTAGGGATGATTTTGATCGATGGGGCGAGAAGCCACCCAGATGCCTATGAGGCCAATGAGGTTGGAGGACCCATCGGAAAAAGAATGGAATCCATCGGCTTTCATGCTGGCAGAGCTAATGAGCCAACCATAGATCAGTTTTGCTGCTGCCACGCCCCAGTTGAGAACAAGGATGTATATCAAGATGCGCCGAATCTGTTGAAAACGGTCTCGCGAGTCCATTCTCTATTATTCTGACCCTCCAGATAGATCAATAATCTCTTGAAATGGAATGGCGAATAATGCTAATCCTAATCATAGCGTAACGAGGGAAGCCTTAGATTCTGAACCAAGTTCAGAATGACAGTGAAAATTCATCCAATTCGTTGTCATTCGTTATCATTCGTGTCATTCTTTATTTTTTCCATGAAGAAGCTTCAACCTGGTGATAAGGTAGTCAAGGTGGACAAAGATCTCGGAATCGCCTGGATTCTCCTGCCTCCTGACCCGAACCTTGGAGGATTTCAGGGGATATCTCCCCGGATTATGGATGTGGATAAATTTCTTTTAGCCAAGAAAAAAACAAAGAAGGAAGCGATTTAAGGGGGCCCCTATCTTTCCGGTTTGAAAAGAACCCTTTCGCTCACCTGTTTCATTGCATTCTTCCCGTCTTTCAATGTCTAACCCTCTCCTCCCTCTTCTTCTCCTGAAGCGAGCGATTGAGAATCCCTGCTTGGATCACTTTCCCATCCGGGTCCGCACTGATTGCCTTCAGGTAGTAATGTTCCGCCTTCGCCCCCTCCCCCACTTTCTCATAACAATCGCCCATCAGGTTGAGGGCATCTTTAAAGGTGGGAAGGAATTCGATGACCTCTTCCAGGGTGTTGATGGCTGCATAATACCGTTCTAATTTCCAGTAGCAGACCGCTAACCAGTAGTGTCCCTGGTAATGTTTCGTGTTAAGACCGACCACCTTCTCATAATAAGGAATCGCCTTTTCAAACATCCCCCTTCTAAAGCAGATTCCCCCGATATTCATGAAAACGGGAATGGAATCCGGGTCTTTCTTCAAAATCTCCTCATAGATCCGAATGGATCGATCTGACAGATCGGCCTGGTCATAGGCATTGGCTTTTCCCAAAAAATAATGGAGACGATTTTCCTCCCGGGAAAGGCTCCTAAAAACGATATCCCTGATGAGAGACCAGAGGACAGGAATCATATGGAAGAGGTATCGAAATATTTTCATATTGATTGATCCTTAGTCAATCCGAAGTCAATCCTAAAAATCGGGTATCGGGATATCAGGTTATCAGGTAGTAGACATCAGGGCATCTGGCCATCAGGTTTTAATATTCATTATCTTCTTTTTCCTGATATCCTGATACTCTGGTAATCTGTCTCCTGATTTCCAGGTAACCTGATTCTCTCTAATTATACATGAAAACGGAAGTGGATGATGTCTCCGTCCTGAATGAGATAGTCCTTCCCTTCCGAACGGAGAAGCCCTTTCTCTTTTGCCACATGTTCGGAGCCACAGGCAATGAAATCATTGAATGAGACCGCTTCTGCACGGATAAATCCCCGCTCCATATCACTGTGAATCTTTCCTGCGGCTCTCGGAGCCGGAGTTCCCCTGGGGACGGTCCAGGCCCTGAGTTCAGAACTGACCGTTGTATAAAAGGTGACCAGGTCGAGCACCTCATAACCCACCCTTATCAATCTTTCCAAACTTGAACCCTCAAGCCCAAGTTCCTTCCTGAATTCCTCTCTTTCTTCCTCTTTTAATTCCGAGATCTCGGCTTCCAGGTCGCCACAGATAACCACCACCCCCCATCCCTCTTGGTGTGCCCGGTTTAACATCTCCTTCAGGCATGTCCCTTCTCCTCTCAACTCCCCTTGATCCACATTGGCCACATAGAAAACGGGTTTTGAAGTTAAAAGATGGAGATCCGAAAAGATTGCCTTCTTCTCTCCTGTAAAATGGAAGGTCCCTGCGATTTGGCCTCTGTTCAGAACAGCCTGAACCTCATGGTACACCTCTAATTCCAGAGCGGATTCTTTGGCGCCAACCCGGTGGAGTTTCTCCACCTTGGCCATCCTCTTCTCCAAGGTCTGAAGGTCCGCCAGGATGAGTTCCATATTGACCACCTCAATGTCTCTCACCGGATCGAGTGAGCCGAAATCGTGAGCCACATTCCTGTTTTCAAAGCATCGAACCGTGTGGGCAATTGCATCCACATTACGGATATGGTCAAGAAATTGGTTCCCCAATCCCTCTCCCTTGCTCGCTCCCTTGACCAATCCGGCAATGTCAAAGAATTCAAGTGTGGTAGGGGTCACTTTTTTGGGATGAAT
>VGRU01000254.1 GCA_016875255.1 Deltaproteobacteria bacterium | reverse complement strand
TTTATTGCAAATTCAGGGATCAATGCCTGATCTGGGAGATGTCAAAGGACAGGAGAAAGAATAAAGTCGATAGGGAGGTGGGGGGATAGGGAAAAGAAGAAGGACGATGGATGAGGGACGATAGACGATAAGGCGAATAATCTTGGGATTATTCGCCGCGGTAGTAGGGATACCAGATGCCCTGCTTCAGGATGAGGCGAGTCGTGTTATCACCTGGTTCTGAAAGCCTTCCATGGTTTATCGATGAAGGAGTATCCCCTCCCTGAAAAACCTGATATTCAGGATCCCAGGGGAAGAGGAGAGTGGGTTCTCCGGAGATTGTTGTAAGGATTGGAAGAATAGGGCGGATCATATTCATTTTCAAAGATGTGAAGACATCATCAATCGTTTTAAGCGGTGAGAGATCTTCCAATGTCTTCAGGGTAGGGGGGCTTAAGGCGATCTTTCTATTTAAATTCTCCTCGAGGGCTTTCTTGGGCGAAAGCCAGATTCCTTCTATCGTTTCTTTTCGATCGTAATTTGCCTCCTGTCCTTCCGGGTGGCGAGCCAAAAAGAAGCGGGTATCGAATCGTTCAGACCGGGCCTCCGGTGTGATCCAGTGGGCATAGTAATGGAGTTGATCCAGGGCAAGGAGGATGTTTGACTCCTTTGCGATATGGCAGATGGTTGTTTTTCCCTTCTGTAATTGATCCCGGTAATCAATAAATCGCAGTCTATCCTCCTCATTTTTATATTTGAAAGGATTCCCTTTACGGTCATACGCAAGAAGGACGCCTGCTTCCTCGAAGAGCTCCCGGATCCCGGCAATCCAGTGGGCAAAGCTCTCCTCCGGGGAGAGCGTCTTTCCAAAAATCCGGTGGGCGTCTTGAAAGGTCATTCCCCTGGAATAGGAGCATAATTCCATGGATCCATCTTCCCTATCCACCTTTCCTCCTGGATAGACAAAATTTCCTCCCATAAAACTGCTCTTCTCGTGGCGTTTTAATAGGAAAACTTCAATACCCTCAGAGGCGCAATCCCTAAGAAGAATGGCGGTGGCTGCTTTTTTGGGGATGGTCATCATAAGAGCTTTAGGGTTCTTCTCCTATAAATGCGATCGCATTTATAGGAGAAATTTATCATCTGTCCTCTTAGAGGTTTTGGACTGTGAAAGTGAACATCTTCAATCGATCCATCGGATGAGCTTTCCTACTTCCTCCCTGGGAGATTTGAAGCGATTGATCGGGCTTTTTAAATCAGGATATCCAAGAGCCACACCGATCACGACCATTTTATTCTCCGGGATATTGAGCAGCTCTTTGATTTCGTCTTCATAGGCCGTGATCAAACCAATGGGACAGGTCCCCAAGCCATGCTCATGAGCAACAAGGAGGAGATATCCGAGGACCAAGCCGATGTCCACCAAGCGGGCTTTTGGAAAGGAATCGTCAAGACAGATAAAGATGGCTGTGGGCGCTCCATAAAAATTACAACTCCCTTCATTGATAAATTGATTCGGATCGACTTTCATCTCTTCGAAGAATGGATTCATCATCTCAAGGGTTTTAGCCGCCCGTTGGGTTACTGTTTTGGGCATGGGTTTCACATTCCCTGGCCCGCAGGAGATCTGTTTTTCCTTGTATGCTTTGATCAGTCTTCGGCTCAATCTCTCTTTCTCTTCTCCGGCCACAACAACAAATTCCCAGGGCTGAAGGTTGATGGCAGAAGGGGATTGACTTGATAAGGTTAATATCTCTTCAACCGTTTCTTTGGATAGGGTATCTGACCTGAAGGCCCTGAAGCTCTTTCTCTCCGCAATGGTTTTGATAAGGTCCATGGATGACTCCTTATTAAATAGTCGGATGCTTGACATTAAATGAAATGGTCGTTATTTTCAAGTTATTAACAGTCCCAAAATAGTTACAATATCGATTTGCAAAATCCCTCCTAACCTCCCTTTGCCAAAGGGAGGGATGCCCCCTCTTTGAAAAAGAGGAGTGAGGGGAAATTTTCCAATGTTTGTGGCAATTCAATTCTAAAACTCATAGCATCTTTGCGAAGAAAGGAGATAACCCTGAATGATTCGAGCGAAGTTGTGGTTTCGGTGTGCGGCCATGCATGATCCTGTCACCCCTATGGTCGTCCAGCCGGCCATTATCGGGTGGGAGGCAAAGCAGAGGAGGGTGGATCTTCATATCGAACGAGCCTTCACTGGAGATGAGTTGGTCCGGCGAATGAAGGGATGGGTGACGGTTGACCCGAATCAGGTCATCGAGACGGTGCAGCAGTACGGAAGGTTAAAGATCCTTGATGATCAAGAGCTGGTGATCGAATTCGAGAAAATGGAAGATTTACAGAATTTACAGGAAACTTTTCAAAAAGCATTTAGGGGAGAAGTAGATGCTGAATTGATTCAAAGGAAGTAGCGGGAGAATAATTTAGTTTACACTCCTTATGGAATCTGGTATTTTAGGAATACCACAACAGGGATGTGAGGGTAGTTCTGATGTATCTCGACTTTTATGGGTTCAGGGAAAAACCTTTTAATCTGACACCCGACCCGCGTTTCGTCTTCCTGAGCAAGAATCATAAGAAGGCCTTTGCCCATCTTTTATACGGCATTCAGAACCATGCAGGATTCATCCTCCTCACCGGAGAAGTCGGATCCGGGAAGACAACCGTTTTGCGAACACTTCTCAGTCAACTTGATGCGGATCATCATCGGACCGCTCTGATCTTTAATCCCTGCCTTTCACCCGCCGAACTTCTCCGTAACATCAATCGTGAATTCGGTATTCCATCCGAAATTTCAACTCCTTCGAACCTTCTCGATCTACTCAATCAGTTTCTTCTAAAAGAGAACGCAGAGGGCCACACGGTCGTCCTTGTGATCGATGAGGCCCAAGATTTAGAGACTCCCGTTCTCGAGCAGATACGATTGATCTCAAATCTTGAGACCGACAGGGATAAACTTGTGCAAATCGTTCTATCCGGACAACTCCAGTAGAAAGCAAACCGAGCAGCCTTCCTCCGGAGGAGAAAAAAGCAAGCCCAAGCCAGAGTGTTATTCCTGCCAAGAAAGAAGTCGCTCCTGTGGAACCACCGAAGAAGATTTCTGAAACAACGGTGCCTGAGCCAGCCCCAAAACCTCCATCATTAGCGATATCAGCCATTGTCTGGTACGAAGATCCCTCGATACGGTTTGCAATCGTCAATGGGTTGAAGGCAATTGAAGGTTCTATGGTTGAAGGAGTAAAGGTCGTAGAAATCAATCGTACCAGCGTTCGCTTCCTTCATAACCAACAATACTTCGAAGTCTCGATATCAAGGTGAGCTGTAATAAACTTTTTAAAATCCCTCCTGGCCTCCTTTTGCCAAAGGGAGGAAAAATATTTCCCCCTTTTGCCCTCCGGGTCAGAGACCGCTCTGGGTCGGAGACCAAAGGGGGATAAAGGGGGATTAGATCAGTATTTTCAAAACGCTAAAATGTTATGTTTTGTGCAACTTTGGGTTAACTTAGGAAGTCGAGAATGGTCCGGTCTCTCACCGGGTTCGGCTGGAGCAGGATGGAGTAATGATTGGTTCCTTTAAGGTCCACCTTCTTAGCGTTTGGAATCCCTCTGACCATCCGTTCTACCACGTCCTTGGGTAACACGAGATCATCCTTTGCAAGCAATCCTTTCGTAGCCCGCAAGATCAGAGTAGGGGAAGTCACTTTCTTATAAAATTGTCTCGAATCCACTTTCCCTAAATTCTTAGCCTCTTCTTCAATGTGTTTGGGATGGACACGAGAGCGCAGACCACCCTTCACCTTTTCAACCTCATAATGGAAATAGGTCTCCATATAGGAGTTCCACGGTTGTAAATATGGAGCTTGTTTCATTTGTGAGACATAATCCTTAAAGGAGGGGAAGGTTTTTCCTAAACGGTCCAAAGAAGGCTTGATTCCTGCAAAGACCTTGGACATTTGGGTTTCGGAGAGTTTTCCTCCGCCATCGACCAAAATCAGACGGCTTACCTTTTGAGGATGTTTAGCTGCGAAAACAAGGGATATGAATGCACCCAAGGAATGACCCATGAGCACTGCCCGTTCCAAACCCTGATCGTCCATCAGGGCTAAGATATCTCTGCAGTGGCGCTCGATGGAATATCCTGTATTAGGCTTATCCGAAAGCCCTCTGCCTCGAATGTCCATCGCAATAACCCTGTGTTGCGGCGAAAGGGCCGAAGCCATACAGTCCCAGAAACGGCTGTTGGCCGTCAAACCATGAATGCAGAGGATGGGTCTACCTTTTCCCTCCCATATTGCCAATTGGATTTGAATCCCATCGCCTTTGGCTTTTATCATCTTCGGTTTGGGCATCATCCTGCCTCCCTGGAATAATCATCGATCTTCTGCTTAACCTTAACTTAATTTAACCTAAATTGAGCGATTTATTTTAAATTTCATTGTAGCGCAACCCTTTAGGGTTGCTTCTCATGCCTACCTGCGGTAGGCAAGCAAGGCTAAAGCCTTGCGCTACAAATCACCCTCTGGGTGATGTTAAACCTGATCTGAAGACTGTTGCTAAAGAGGTGTTCAAAAAGAATCGCTCAATTTAGGTTTAATTGTTTCTCCTTCTTGAAAAGAATTCCTGAACGGTCCCTACAATTCCTTTGGGAAAGAAATAGACAATGATGATGAATAGAAGTCCAAAGTAGAACAGCCAGCGTTCAGAAAGCCTCGCAGCCATTGGGACCCCAGGAAGGATAGAGGCCATGAGGACCTGGAGTTTCGGGAGGAAGGCGCGGGTAATCATCAGGAAGGCGGCTCCGAAAATTCCCCCGTAAAGTGTTCCCATTCCTCCTACAATCACCATAAGAAGGACATCTAACATAATGGGGACGCTTAAACTTGAATCCGGACTCACATAACGCACCCAGATAGCAAAGCAGC
>VGRU01000253.1 GCA_016875255.1 Deltaproteobacteria bacterium | reverse complement strand
CATCTTCTTCTCTTACGTCCAGCACCTGAAAAGACTCTTGTGCAGTCGAAAGTTTCTCTTTCACCTCTGCGGCCTGAATTCCTTTCACCCTTCCTTCGAGCTTATTCGTCAGGACATTGGCCGCCACAATGACAGGCGAGAGGACCGGACTGAAGGGTGGAGCATAAGCCAGATCCACATTGGCCAGATCCTTGTAGGTCATCTTGCCGTGAAGGGCCATGGCAAGGATATCGATGAATTTATCCGAGGGACCCTCTCCGATGGCCTGCCCCCCGAGAATCCGGCCTGTCTCCTGATCGGCAATCACCTTCAGGGTCGACTCCTTCTCGCCGGGATAGTAGTGGGCTCGATCGTATCCCCTGACAATGGCCTGAACGGGATGAAATCCTTCCTTCTCCGCCTCCCTCACGCTCAATCCGGTCTTGGCCACATTGAAATCGAAAGTCTTGAAGATGGCTGTTCCCATCACCCCCGGGAAAGTGGCATTCCCCCCGCAGACATTCACGCCGACCACCCTGCCCTGTTTATTTGCTGTAGAACCAAGAGGAACCCAAACTTTTTTCCCTGTGATCAGGTGGGTCGTCTCCGCGCAATCCCCTGCTGCATAAATTCCCTCAGCGCTGGTCTCCATCCGCTCGTTCACCCACACCGCCCCGGTCTCACCGATCCTCAACCCGGCCTTTTTCGCCAGCTCTACCCGGGGCCGGACTCCAAGGCTCATCAGAACCGCATTCGCCTCTATCTCACGGCCTGCTGTCCGGACCTGAGTTACCTTTCCTTCGCTCCCTCTCAGGGCCTCAATGCCCTCTGAAGTATAGATCTTAACCCCTTTCTTCTCCAGATATTGACGGAGCAATCCGGCAAAATCGTCATCAAAAAGCGTGAGGATCTGGGGCGCCAATTCAACGATCGTCACCTTTTTGCCTATATGGATGAGGGATTCGGCCATCTCGAGACCGATGTAGCCTCCACCAGCGATCACCACATCGGTGATCTTATCCGACTTTAAAGCCTGAAGGATCTCATCAGCATCGAAGATCGATCGAAGATAAAAGACATTTCCCAGATCGATGCCTTCGATCTTCGGTCGGATCGGCTGGGCACCTGTTGCGATGACGAGCCGGTCAAAATGATCCTCAAACAGCTCTCCCGATTCGAGGTTTTTCCCGGAAATCGTCTTCTCTATAATATCTATCTCTTCGATCTGTCGGTTTCTCAGGACTTTTATCCCGTCCTGAGCAAACTTGCCGGGTGTCCTGGAGATCAGATCTTCTCTCTTCTTGATCAGGCCACTGACAAAATAGGGAAGTCCACAACCTGCATAGGAAATCTCCTCTTCTTCCTGATAGACGACGATCTCCATCTCAGGGTCGCACCTTTTCGCCTTTGCGGCCGCCTTAGGCCCGGCGGCTCCTCCTCCGATCACCAAAAGCCTCTTTCCCATTTTGAATCCTCTATTAGATTTTACTATGCACCCCTTGTTTAATGACAATCCACGAGGGTTACCCGGATCGGCGCTGCTGATAAAAATTCCAGAGCGCCTTCGATTGAGGGTCGAGGTTGGTCAGACCGTATTTCTGAGCCCAATCCATCGCCTCCATAAATTCCTGAGCCGTGATCCCCCGAGCGATCTCCTGGTGCTCGTATGCCTTATACTCAACCCGATACTGGGCCATGATGTTGATATAGGTGTTTTTGGGCAGAGCCTCAGCCACCCACCTCAAAAATTTCTCCGCCCCTGACACCCGGTTGGGCATGACCAGATGCCGGATCATCACCCCCCGCAGAGCAATCCCCTGTGGATCGGGCTGGAGGACACCTACCTGCCGGTGCATTTCAACAATTGCCTTCTTCGTCACCTCGGGATAGTCTGATGCCCCGGATGAATATTTTGCCGATTTATCGGGGTCCATATATTTCATATCCGGAAGGTAGATATCAACGATCCCGTCTAAAATCTTCACTATCTCCGGCAGTTCATAGCCGCTCGTGTTGTAAACCAGCGGAAGTCGCAACCCTTTTTTCAGGGCGATTCGGGTAGCGTTGAGAATATTGGGCATGACGTGGGTTGGGGTGACCAAGTTGATGTTGTGGCACCCCATCTTCTGAAGTTTGAGCATCATGTCCGCTACATCCTCATCTTCAACCTCCTTCCCTTTCCCTTCATGCGCGATGGGCCAGTTCTGGCAGAAGATACAACGCAGGTTGCAATTGGAGAAGAAGATGGTCCCGGACCCCCCTGCACCTACCAATGGCATTTCTTCTCCAAAGTGGGGGTTGAAGCTAAAGATGACAGGTTTTAAAGGAGCCCGGCAGAATCCTTTTTCACCCTTTCGGCGATTCACCCCGCACATCCTCGGGCAGAGCCGGCATTTTTCAAAGAGGGCGTAAGCCTGTTTGACTCTCTGGGCCAGTTTTCCCTCTCTCTCCATTTTCTCATAGGCCGGAACCCAGCGCTCCTCCTCCTTCTGTTGGGCTAAAAGAGTAGAGGGTAAGAGGAGGGAGCCACCTAAGAGACCCGAACCCTTAATAAAATCTCTGCGCGTCAATACCATACGGGTGTGATTATACTCCATTGAAATGGAGTTGTGAAGAGAATAAAGAACCCCGCCCACAGGGCGGGGCTTTAAACCCTAAATTCTCTAAACCAAAACCCGAGATCCCGAAACAAGTTCGGGATGACAAAAGAACCAGAATGAAACCGAATTGTCATGAATTTGTTTCAGCATCTTGTTTTTTCTTTCTGCTTTCAGCAGACACACCTTTCATCTCCGTCCACAGGACGGGGTTTTCAGGTGCGATCTTAATAAAATACCCGAACAGGTTGACGGAAAGATTGGTTCGGCTATAATTATTGCCGAGAGCGTAAAATAGGTTGCATTTTGAACCACAAAAAAGTGTCATTGCGAGCCCAAAGGGCATGGCAATCTCGTTTTGAGATTGCTTCGTCGCTTCACTCTTCGCAATGACTACTTTTCGAGGTCGTTCACCATAATGTCATGGCAATAGAAAAAACAAATTCTCATCTCCAAATGACGAGACGGGAGGTTTTAAAACTCTGTGGCAAGAGTTTTTGTCTCCTCGCCGGTAGCGGTCTTTCCGGCTCTCCCCAAACCTCTCAAGCCCAGGGGATGAAGAAGGGGCTCATCAAGACGAAACTCTCTCCGCTTTATACACCACTTGAGGGAGGAGACATACGGTGCGAGCTCTGTCCCCATCAATGCCGCGTCTCCAGGGGGAAGAGAGGACTTTGCAGGGTGAGGGAAAACCGGGATGGAAAATATTACAGTCTGGTTTACGGAAACCCCTGCGCCATCCATCCCGATCCGATCGAGAAAAAACCCTTTTTCCATGTCCTTCCAGGAACAACATCCTTCTCCCTCGCCACGGCAGGATGTAACTTCCAGTGTAAATTCTGCCAGAACTGGGAGATTTCCCAGGCCTCTCCCGAAGATATTTTTAATCATGATGTCCCGCCGGAAACAATCGTGAAGAAGGCCAAAGAGATAGGTGCCCGTTCGATCGCATATACCTATGTGGAACCTACTGTCTTCTACGAGTATATGTCAGACATCGCCCAGCTCACCAGGAAGGCGGGGCTTCTCAATGTGACTCATTCCAACGGGTTCATCAATCCAGGCCCACTGCGGAACCTTTGTAAAATCCTCGATGCAGCCAATATCGATTTAAAAGGTTTCTCAGAAACATTCTACAGTGAATTGTGCGGCGGAGAGCTCAATCCGGTCCTTGAAACATTGAAGATCCTGAAAAAAGAAAAAGTCCATCTGGAGATTACGAATCTGATGATTCCCACGAAGAATGATGAGGTGTCCCTGGTCAGAGAGATGTGTCTGTGGATAAAGAAAGAATTGGGCGCAGATACTCCGGTTCATTTTTCAAGGTTCTACCCTTTATATAAACTCCGGACCCTGCCTCCGACCCCTGTTTCAACCCTTGAGAAAGCCAGGGCAGTGGCATTATCCGCAGGATTGGAGTATGTCTATATCGGAAATATCCCCGGCCATGAGGCTGAAAATACCTTCTGTCCGAGGTGTAAAAAGATGATCATCCAAAGGACGGGATATATGGTTGGGGAGGTCAACATGAAAGCTGGAAAGTGCAAGTTCTGCGGGAAACCCATTCCAGGAATCTGGGCATGAAAAAATTACCCTTTTCCTGTCCGATCTGTGGTCGGAAAAAAGATTATCCTCTGGAGGAATTATTCGAAGGGGCGGTTCTCATTTGCCCCTTTTGCAAACTCACCCTGACCCTACACGGCCATATGTGGGAGGACGTCCAGAAAGAGATTCAAGAATGTAAAAATGAAAAATAGGATGGCAAACTATTTATGACTTCCCACCGTCGCGATAGATTCTGCTTCTGATATCTTCTTCTTTTCCTTCATCGACTCGTTATACCTGACGAGTCTGGCATCGTGGAAACTCGTAAATCTGCGAAGTGCATCCAGCTGGTCTCCGTAGGAGGAACAGTCCAGGGGTTGTTTTTCCTCCGGATCGGCCTTCAGGTCGAAAACCCAACACCTCCTCTTTTTTAAAGAGTATTGAGCCTTGACCAATCGCTGATCGAGGGAGGAGATCGTCCCTTCATAACCATAAACAAAAATATATTTCCGGCTCAATCGATGATGAAACAGGGATTCCCCATCCAGGAACTCAGGAGAATAGGAAATCCTCATTGCATCTAAAAGGGTGGGCAGGAGATCCACATGGCTTGTCGGAATTTCAACGGTCCTCGGCTTAAACAGGGCGGGTTGATGGATGATCAAAGGCGTTTCCAGATTTTCATTATAACTGTACCGGTGGTGCATATAATTATCGGAATGGTGTTGACCGAAGGCCTGCCCATGATCTCCCACGATGACGAAGATCGTCCGCTCCAGCAACCCCTCTTTTTTTAGATTCTCAT
>VGRU01000252.1 GCA_016875255.1 Deltaproteobacteria bacterium | reverse complement strand
TCACCGGTGAAAACCGGTGTCCAGTGTTTTCATAAGTGCCTGAGATAACTGGATTCCGGCTTTTGCCGGAATGACGATCATTAGGTTTTTTTGACTTTTTACGAGACCATCAATTTTGCACTGCTAATTGATTATTTTATGGATTCAAGTGATTTTTAACATTGCTAATTTTGATGATCTCGTAAAAAGTCGTCTCACCGGTGAAAACCGGTGTCCAGTGTTTTCATAAGTGCCTGAGATAACTGGATTCCGGCTTTTGCCGGAATGACGATCATTAGGTTTTTTTGACTTTTTACGAGACCATCAATTTTGCACTGCTAAATTTTCATTGCTAATTGATTTTTTTATGGAAGTCATCACCACCCATACGAATGCGGATTTCGATTCCCTGGCTTCCATGCTGGCGGCCAAAAAGCTCTATCCAGGGGCTGTCCTGGTCTTTCCGGGCTCCCAGGAGCGCAGCCTGCGGGAGTTCTTCATCCACTCCACCCTTTATGCCCTTGAGGTGGAGCGGGTGAAAAATATTGACCTCCGGGAGGTTGAACGATTGGTCCTGGTCGATACTCGTCAGATCGGCCGGATCGGAAAATTTTCTGAAATCGTCCTGAAACCCGGCCTCGATATCCATATTTACGATCACCATCCTCCATCTTCGGAGGATATCCATGGCTCTTTCGAAGTGATCTCCGAAGTCGGGGCGACGGTCACGCTCCTTCTGGACCTCCTGAGAAAAAAGGGAATTGACATCACGCCGGATGAAGCCACGGTGATGCTCCTCGGCATCTACGAGGATACGGGAAACCTGACCTTCTCCTCGGCCAAAGAGGGGGATTTTCAGGCGGCGGGATATCTCGTGGGCAAAGGAGCCAACCTCAACATCCTGTCGAATGTGATCACCAAAGAGCTCACTTCGGAACAGATCTTCTTGCTCAACGACCTGATCCAATCGGCTACACGGTACGATGTCCACGGAATCGACGTGGTGATTGCCCAGGCCTCTGTGGACCGGTATATCGGAGACATTGCCATCCTCGTCCATAAATTAAAGGATATGGAGAATCTCGATGTTCTCTTCGTCCTCGTTCAGATGGAGGGTCGTGTCTATCTGATCGGAAGGAGCAGGATCGAGGAAGTCAATGTCTCAGAGATTGCCGCTGAGTTTGGAGGCGGCGGCCATCCCACTGCCGCTTCAGCCACCATCAAGGAAATGGCGCTCATAGAGGCGCACGGGCAGTTGCTCAAGAGATTGAGACAGATCGTTAGGCCCAGAAGGGTGGCCAGGGACCTCATGGTCTATCCGGTCAAGACCGTGGAACCCGACCGCACCCTGGAGGAGGCAGGGGAGATCCTCTCCCGGTACCTCCTCGATATCCTCCCGGTCTTTAAAGAGGAGAGGGTGGTCGGGCTCATCTCCAAGGAGGTGGTGGACAGGGCCGTTCGTCACGGGCTAAAGGATGCCCTTGTCAAAGAGTATATGACAACCGAGTTCTCCGCCATCTCTCCGGAAACCCCTTTCTCTCGAATTCAGGAATTAGCCATCGGACAGAACCAGAGTCTCATCCCTGTCATCGAGAACGAACGGCTCGTCGGGGTTGTGGCCATGGGTGACGTGATGCAGGTCCTTCACGAGGGGATGATCAAAACGGTGAGAGAGATCCAGCCCCTTTATGCGCGAAAGAAGATGATCTCCAAATTGATTGGGGAGCGATTTCCGGAAAGGATCCGTAACCTCCTTGAGGAATTTGGCCGGGTAGGGGATGACCTGGGATATTCGGTCTTCGGCGTGGGAGGTTTTGTGCGCGACCTCCTGATGAGGGTGGAAAATTACGATCTGGATATCGTCGTGGAGGGCGATGGGATCCGGTTCGCAGAAGAATTTGAGAAGAGGTTCCCTTGCCGGATTCGAACTCATAAAAAATTCGGGACCGCGCTCATTCTCTTCTCGGATGGCCTTAAGGTGGATGTGGCGACCGCGCGTCTGGAGGTCTACGACTCTCCGGCTGCTCTTCCCACGGTGGAAAGGGGGTCGATCAAGGCAGATCTCTATCGCAGGGACTTTACCATCAACACGCTGGCGATCCACCTCAATCCCCGGTCGTTTGGAGAATTGATCGATTTCTTCGGCGGGGTCAAAGACATCAAGGAGAAGGTGATCCGTGTCCTTCATAATCTCTCTTTTGTGGAGGATCCGACACGCGTCTTTCGTGCGATCCGTTTTGAACAACGGTTCAGATTCCAGATCGGGAAACATACCCAGAATCTGATGAAGAATGCGGTTAAGATGTCCATCTTTGATCAACTTTCAGGAGGGCGGATTCTCTCAGAGTTTATCCTCATCTGCCAGGAAGAGGATCCGATCCCCGCCTTGAAACGGATGAGAGATTTCAACCTCTTCCATTTTCTCCATCCCCAACTTAAATTGGACGAGGAGAAGATCGCCCTCTTTGAGCAGATCCATCATGTCATCTCCTGGTTTGACCTTCTCTTTCTTGAAGAAAGATATGAACGTTGGGTCATCTATTTTTATGGCCTCATCGATTCTCTTAAAGAAAAGGAAGGCATGGAGATCTGCGAGCGATTGGCGATGAACGATCGGCTGAAAAAGAGCGTGATGGAGGGAAAACGACAGGGCGATCTGAGCCTGTTCCAGATCTACTCCTGGATCAGCGCCGGCAGAGAGCCCAAGCGTTCGGAGATTTATACGGTTCTTGACTCCCTTTCGACGGAGATCAAGCTCTTGATGATGGCCAAGACAACTCAGGTGGCCACCCGGCGATACATCTCGCTCTACTTTACCCAGTTGAAGGATACGAAACCGATCCTGAAAGGAGCCGACCTGGTTCAAATGGGAATCAAACCCGGACCTTCCATCCGGAAGGGATTGGAGGGCCTTCTCAAAGCCCGATTGGACGAGCAGGTGATCACGCGACAGGATGAATTTCAATACTTGACCAAATCTCTTGGAGTGAAATGATGTCCGAAAACAGCTTCTACGCAGAGGAAAACTCTCCTTATACGGTCCGGCTCGAGGCCTTTGAAGGCCCTCTCGATCTCCTGCTCCATCTCATTCAGAAAAATGAGATGGATATCTTCAACATTCCCATTGCCTTGATCACGGAACAATATCTGGAATATCTAAAATGGATGAAGACCCTCAATCTTGACATTGCGGGTGACTACCTTCTGATGGCCTCCACCCTCCTCCATATCAAATCGAGGATGCTCCTTCCCCAGCCTTCCGTGGAAGAAGAGGAGGAGGGGGACGATCCCAGGGCGGAACTGGTGCGAAGGCTGCTGGAATATCAGAAATATAAGATGGCGGCCACGGAGCTGGTCCAGAGACCCATGCTGGACCGGGATGTCTTTATCCGTTTAACATCAACGGAAGAAAGAGCCCCCGAAGAGGGGAGGATCGAGGCGAACCTTTTTGATCTCATCGATGCTTTTCGAAAGGCAATTGAAAGGGCAAAGGAGGAGTCCTTTCATGAAGTGATCCTGGATCGTCTCAGTGTCGAAGATAAGGTTCAGGAGATCCTTCTCCTTCTTCAGAAGGAGAAGAGGAGCCTTCCTTTTCATCTCCTCTTTGACGAACAGGCTTCGCGCAGAGTGATCGTCATCACTTTTCTTGCCGTCCTCGAACTGGTTAAAATGAAATGGATACGGGTCTTTCAGGCAGCCCCTTTTGAAACGATTCGAATATCGCCGGTTTAAAGGAAGTGGATTTTTATTTACAAAACAAGGGGATCGCCTAACGGCCATGGTTACGAGGCCCGTTTCGGTTATCGGTAACGGCTACGTCAAAAGAATTAAAAGACGAAAACCGTAACCTTTTTGTGAACGATACGAGCTTCGTCACCATAACCTTAACCTAATCATTTGATAAATTTTCATATCACGTCATGATCTAATAAAGGGAGATCTCTATGAAACGGAAAAGAATTCTGGTGGGTTTGGTTGCGATCGTCGGATTACTGGCCTTCTTTTTTATTCTCCTCTTCGCCATCGGTCAATTTACCTCCAGGTCGGGATCTGCGAAATTTGCCTTCGGAGATAAGATCGCGGTCATTGAGGTCCGCGGACTGATCACTCAATCCCAGGGCGTCATCGGGGAGGGTCACCGTTACACCGAGGATGAAGGGGTGAAAGCCATCATCTTGAGAATCGATTCTCCAGGCGGAGGGGTAGGGCCTTCACAGGAAATTTACCGGGAGGTCTTGAAGATCAAATCAAATCAGAAAAAGAAGGTGATCACCTCCATGGGTTCGGTCGCGGCCTCGGGCGGATACTATATCGCGAGCGCCTCCGATCTGATCGTGGCCAATCCAGGAACGATTACGGGCTCCATAGGCGTTCTGATGGAGTTCACCAACATTGAAGAGCTTTTCAAGAAGATCGGGGTCAAGGGCGTGGTATTAAAAAGCGGCGAGCATAAGGATATTGGGTCGCCTTTCAGGGAAATGACCCCTGAAGAGAAAAAGCTCATGCAGTCGGTCATTGACAATGTCCATCAGCAATTCATCCAGGCTGTCGCTGAGGGGAGAAAGATGGACCGCTTAAAAGTCGCACAGGTGGCCGACGGTCGAATCTTAACCGGAGAACAGGCCAAACAGTTGGGGCTGGTGGATCAGCTTGGAAACCTTCAAGACGCTATCGATACAGCCGCCAAATTGGTGGGGATCGAGGGGAAACCTCTCGTCCTCTATCCAAAAAGAAAATTTTCCCTTCTCGAACTCCTGATCGAAGGGGTGACGGAGGCGATCCTGAAAACCTTAAGCGAAAAGGGTGTTCAGCTAAACTATCGCCTCCATCCATAAAAGTAAATATCCCCCAGCAAAGCTGGGGGCTTTACGATTGCTGGCCCCTCAAAGGGGCCTATCCGCAATCGCAAAAGAATCTAATCCCCCTTCATCCCCCTCCTTCGACAAGCTCAGGATGGTGAGCA
>VGRU01000251.1 GCA_016875255.1 Deltaproteobacteria bacterium | reverse complement strand
CTCAGGACGAAATCAGCGCCTATATGGGAGGAAATTTCTATCGGGTCCTCCGAAGCTGTATCGGTTAGCGATAGACGATAAGGTAAGTCCCAGAAAATAATGGAAAGGGATGCTATGGAAAAAGAACTGAGTACGAAAGGAATCCAGTTTTTAAAGAAGGATTATTCGAGAGGATTCATTAAAGATATTGGATATAAGGCCGTCCATTATGAGAGAGGGTACTTAGAGTCGCGGTTAAAGATATTAAATCGTCATCGTCAGCAGGATAATTACATTCATGCCGGAGTCATCGCCACAATGGCCGACCATACCGCAGGGTATGCTGCCTTCAGCCTCGTCCCGGAAGACCATCGCATCCTGACGATCGAATTTAAAATCAACTTCCTCCAGCCCGCTTATGGTAAGACCCTCATCTGTAAATCCCGGATTCTCCGGGAGGGAGGACAGATTTTAGTGGGAGAGAGCGAGGTGTTTGATCAGAGGACCGATGGATCAGAGTTGGTTGCCAAGGCCATGGTGACTTTAAGATCGATTCAGCAAAGCAAAATCAAATCCGTGAGGACCTCCTAAACTTCTTATCTTCAGGCGATGGAAATTCCTGACCTTTTTCAGAACTCTCAAAAAAGGGCAGAACAAATTGTTCCGCCCTTTTCTTCTGTTAGTCACAGCATGCGTGCTCTAGCAGGCAGGAATGGAGACGCTACTTACTCATCAAATAGTCGTGAATGGAGTTGGCGGCCTTTCTTCCGGCGCCCATGGCGAGGATGACGGTTGCCGACCCGGTGACGATATCTCCTCCTGCCCAGACTCCAGGTTTGGAGGTTTTTCCGGTCTCGAGGTCACCCACAATGTATCCTCTCTTATTCAGTTCAAGCCCCGGGGTGGTCGTGGGAAGAAGCGGATTCGGGCCTGCGCCAATGGCAACAACCGCCAGATCGCACTCTAATTGAAATTCCGAACCTTTAATCGGAACCGGCCTTCGCCTTCCTGATTCATCCGGCTCTCCTAATTCCATCCGCAGACATTCGACGCCTGTGACCCACCCGTTATCGTCTCCCAAAAATTTGATTGGAGCCGTGAGAAGGTAGAACTGGACACCCTCTTCCTCTGCATGGTGAATCTCCTCAATACGGGCGGGCATCTCATCCCTGGACCTCCGGTAGATGATCCGGACCATATCCGCCCCCAGGCGGAGGGCGGTTCGCGCTGAATCCATGGCCACATTCCCCGCTCCAAAAACAGCCACATTCTTTCCACGAGCAATGGGTGTGTCATATTGCGGGAAGAGGTAGGCTTTCATCAGGTTGGATCGCGTCAGATATTCATTGGCTGAATAGATCCCGCACAGGTTCTCACCAGGGACATTTAAGAACTGCGGAAGGCCTGCGCCCAGCCCCAGAAAGATGGCGTCATATTCCTTGAGAAGTTCATCCACGGTCTCGATTCTTCCGATGACGCAATTACATTCCACTTTTACACCCAACTGTTCCAGATAGTTGACTTCGGCCTGAACGATATCCTTGGGAAGCCGAAATTCCGGAATCCCATAGATCAGGACGCCCCCGGTTTTATGGAGGGCCTCAAAGAGGGTCACCTCATGCCCTTTAAGGATTAAATCCCCGGCCACCGTTAATCCCGCGGGTCCGGAACCCACTACCGCCACCTTTTTACCTGTGGCAGGCGCCTTTTCGGGGATAAAGACCTCTCCCTTCTCTCTTTCCCAATCCGCAGCAAATCTTTCCAAACGGCCAACGGCAACGGGTTCTTCCTTCTTTCCGACAATACAGACCTTCTCGCACTGGTCTTCCTGCGGGCAGACACGACCGCAGATGGCAGGAAGACTGTTTCGTTCCTTCAACTTCCGGGCCGACCCGATAAAATCTCCTTCAAGAATGAGTTTAATAAAGGCAGGGATATCGATCTCCACCGGACACCCCTCAATGCATTTCGGTTTCTTACATTGAATACAACGGCTCGCCTCAAGCTGGGCCAATTCAGGCGTATATCCAAAGGGGACCTCATTAAAATTCTTGGCCCTCGCGTTGGGTTCCTGCTCAGGCATCTTCTGCCTTGGAATTTTCGGTTTCTCTTTTTTCTCTTTCTCTGCCATCTTCATCCCCCTTATCTTCCTATCTCTTTAAATCGATCCATGGACGCCTTCTCCTCAGTGAGATAGGCCCTCTGCCGCTTGACCAGCTCATCATAGTCCACTTCATGGCCGTCAAATTCAGGGCCATCCACACAGCAGAACATGGTCTTGCCTCCCACGGTCACCCGGCAGGCTCCGCACATTCCTGTGGCATCGACCATAATGGGATTCAGGCTGACCATCGTCTTCACCCCATATCCCTTTGTCAACTTGCACAGGAACTTCATCATGGGCACTGGTCCGATTCCCACCACCAGTTTTACTTCTTTCTGATCATCGAGGATTTTTTTGAGCACATCGGTCACGAAACCATGATGACCGTAACTTCCATCATCGGTTGTCACCCTCAAGTCATGACTGGCCGCCTTCATCTCGTCTTCGAGAATGAGAAGGTCTTTGGTTCGAGCCCCGATGATGGCAATCACATGGTTCCCAGCCTCTTTGTAGGCTTTGGTGATCGGATACATCACGGCCACGCCTGTTCCGCCTCCCACGCAGACTACGGTTCCAAGGTCTTCGACGTGGGTCGGCTTTCCAAGGGGTCCGATAATATCCTGAATCGCATCTCCCACATTGAGGGTTCTCAGAAGAGCAGTGCTCTTTCCTACGACCTGAAAGATCAGATCGATGGTTCCATTCGACGGGTCTGTTCCCCCCATGGTCAGAGGAATCCTTTCCCCTGTCTCATTGGCCTTCAAGACAACGAATTGGCCTGGCTTGGCTTTCCTGGCAATACGGGGCGCATCCACCTTGAAGTGGCAGACCGTATTCTCAGCCATCTCTCTCTTATATGTGATCTTATGCAAAATCCCCCCTCCTTTCTGATAAATATTTCACAAAGTCTGCTATTATATAAATCACCCCAAAAATAATGTCAATTCTTTTAATCATCTTTTTTGTGGGAGTGTGCTCTGAAAAACCCATATATGCTCCCTCGATTGCGCAGATTCTAATGATTTCTCAAAGTGTTTCTTTTCTGTGTAATCGGTCCCCAATCGGTGTAATCAGAGATTTCAGGACTTTTTTAGAAATCTCTTGGATTTAACTTGACAGACGATTAAGTTTCGATTATAAAAGATGGAATTCCTGCGCCATTGAGACTAATCTCCGGAACTTAATAAAAAGTTTTTGGGAACCCCCAGAGGCTCTTTAGGAAGTCTTGGGGGTTTTAAATTAAAGAAGGAGGAAAATGATGAGCCAAAAACTTTATGTAGGGAATCTTCCCTTTGGGGCTTCAGAGGAGGCATTGAAAAACCTCTTCGCAGAGGCAGGAACAGTCGAATCGGTTAAAATCATTACCGACACCTATTCAGGACGGTCGAGGGGGTTTGGCTTTGTGGAGATGGCCTCAAAAGAAGAGGGCGAAAAAGCGATTTCCCTGCTCAACGGCAAGACCTTCATGGAACGGGCCCTGGTTGTGAATGAGGCAAAGCCTCAGAAGAAAAAGGGCGGAGAGTTCAGGGGCGGCAGAAGAGATAGAAACAGATAGTCGGTCAACGAAGGCTAAAGGTAAAGGCTTTGGAAGTTAAAGTTCAAAACAATCAGATCGAAAATGCCATCAAGGCTTTGAAACGCCAGCTCGCCAGGGATGGCATTCTCAAAGAATTGAAAAAGAGAAGAGCTTACGAGAAGCCTTCTGTTAAGAAGAAGAGGAAGCAGCAAGAGGCGAGGAGGAGAAGGCAGAAGGCGGCAAGAAGATTTTCAAGATAAAGAGAACTTTTTCATCCCCTCCCCAATTCTCCCATCCATTATTCAGCCACAAGGGTTAATCAGAAGTTCCGGAAAGGTTGTAATAGTTCCTCTTGTAGGAGTCTCTCAAGAGAGTGAGCGACTCTTTGACCTCGTTGAAGGATCGCTTTAACGCCTCGTATTTCCTCTCCATCTCCGCATTTTGAGTCAGAGTCTCTTCGAGTCGGGACTGGAGTTCCCGGTTTTCTTCGTGGAAATGGGAGGCTTCACGTTCATTCAACCTTCCTTTGATTCGGGCCAGCTCGTTCTGACCCATCTGGGACTCCAGTTCGCTGATCCGGCCTAACGCTTCATCCCTCTCCCTGATGGTCTTGGTCAGGTTTTCTTTCATGCCCTTCAATTCCTGCTGAAACTCTCGTATCTTCTGGAGGGCCTCCTCGTTCTCCTCTTTCAGATAGATCGATTCGGCATGGGCCTCTCTGAATCTCTGAAGTTCTTTTCTCTCCGCCTCCAGCTCGGCTCTCAAATCCTTATTGTCCTGAGCGAATTGATGGACGGTCTTCTGGTGGGAGGTCAAATCCATTTCCAGGGCCTTCTTCGCCCGGCTTGAGACCAGAAGCTGTGTGTGGAGGTCCTCGATCAGCCTGAACACATCGAGATTCTGGCCTGACTCCAGAGCTAACCCAGAGGGTTCAAAAATAGCCCTTTTTTCAACCGGTTTTTCCGGAGGCAGTGTTTCCTGAATGATTTCAGGGCGGCCCTCTTCGAGAGGCTGGAATTCTTCTTCCTGTTCCTGCAGAAGGGGCTCCTCTAATTTTCTCATCTTCGGCATCTTTTCCGCCACGCTCCGGTCAAACCCATCGGCTATCACGGTCTGAGTCTTTATCTTCATCGACCTGCCTCCTCCATACCCTGATTCATCCCTTGCTCAATAAGGTCACAAAGGAAGTTGGGCATGTTGTTTACCCCGTTAGAAAGCCCCGCAGCTCTGCTGCGGGGATAGTGACTGTTTCCTTTTCAGCGAACACGGGGTTTAATGCCCCGTGTTCGCTTTCCCGTTAGAAAGTTGAAGGCTTTCTAACGGGGTTTACTTGAGCCGTTCCCTCATATAGTCTTCCATCGCCCTTAACATCTCTACAATGCT